>JBAYVG010000015.1:0-47074 GCA_041674785.1 Rhodocyclaceae bacterium | reverse complement strand
GTACTCGAATCCGGACGGGCCCTGGTGGTTGCGGTCAACAAATGGGATGGTCTGGAAGCCTATACGCGCGAACAGATCAAGCAGTTTCTTGAGAGCAAGCTGAAGTTTCTCGATTTTGCCCGTTTCCACTACATCTCAGCGATTCGGGGGCAGGGGCTGGATACGATGTTCCGTTCGGTCGATGGTGCCTATGCAGCGGCGATGGCCAAGCTGCCCACGCCGAAGCTGACCCGCGCACTGCTCGACGCCATTCAGAAGCAGGCGCCGCCAAGGCATGGTGCCTTCCGGCCGAAGATGCGCTACGCCCACCAAGGGGGGATGAACCCGCCGCTGATCGTCATTCATGGCAATGCACTGGACCATGTTTCCGACAGCTATCGCCGTTATCTGGAACATACCTTCCGGGAAATATTCAAACTTCAGGGAACACCGCTGAAGATTCAATTCAACACTTCCGAGAATCCATACGCCTATAAGGCTGAGCACAAGGTTGATACGCCGGGATCGAAGCGGGGGCCACGCAGTTCGCGGCCGAATGCCCGTCCGGATGCGCGGGATGTGGCGAAAGCTGCGGCAAAAGAAGCAGCCAAGCCTGCCAAATCAGCCAGTGCCAAGGCGAATGCAGTCAAGGATCCAAAACCGAGGAATAAACCCGGTGCGAAACCAGTTGCTAAACCAGGTATCAAATCCAGATCCCGATCGGGTTGATCCGGCTCAATTGCCGGATTGTGCCTAGATTGTTGGCTTTTCATCTTTTTTTCCGATAATCTCCGTTTTCCACAACCATACAAGCATGGAGTTTCAACCATGAGCAATAAAGGGCAACTTTTACAAGACCCGTTCCTCAATACCCTTCGCCGCGAGCATGTGCCAGTCTCGATTTATTTGGTGAATGGAATCAAGCTGCAGGGGCAGATCGAGTCTTTCGATCAATACGTGGTGCTGCTCAAGAACACCGTGACCCAGATGGTTTACAAGCACGCAATTTCCACCGTCGTGCCTGCACGCCCTGTCAATATTCAGCAGGAGAATGGTGGCGAGTGAGCTTGCCCCGTTTCCTTTGCCCCCTCTGCGAGGGTGCTAGCGGTTGAAAGTAATTCTCCTCACGGCCTGTCGTAATCGCGGCGGGCCGTTTTCATTCCAATATTGATCTCTCATGCTTGAACGTCCCTCCGCCGGTGAATGTGCGGTCATCGTCCAGCTCGACTTCGGTCGGGATGACCTTTCCGAGCAGGTCGAGGAAGTTCGGCTTCTTGCAGAGTCGGCCGGCGCCACCGTCCGCGAAATCATTTTTGGGCGCCGTCACAGCCCGGACCCGGCCACTTTTGCTGGCAAGGGCAAGGTTCAGGAAATCGCAGCGGCGCTCGCCGCTAACGAAGCCGATCTGGCGATTTTCAACCATGAACTGTCGCCGGCCCAGGAGCGCAACCTCGAACGCGAGCTGAAATGTCGTGTGGTTGATCGCACCAGCCTGATCCTCGATATCTTCGCCCAGCGCGCACAGAGTGCTGAAGGCAAACTGCAGGTGGAACTGGCCCAGCTGGAGCATCTGGCTACGCGCCTGGTACGAGGGTGGACGCACCTGGAGCGTCAGAAAGGCGGTATTGGCCTGCGTGGGCCGGGGGAAACCCAGCTCGAAACCGACCGCCGGCTGCTCGGCAACCGCGTCAAACTGCTCAAGGACCGCCTGCAGAAGCTGGAGCGTCAGCGGGGCGTGCAGCGTAAGGCACGGAGCCGTGGCGATGTATTGAACGTTTCGCTTGTTGGCTACACCAATGCAGGTAAATCAACACTTTTCAACGCACTGACCCATGCCGGCGTCTATGCAGCCGACAAGTTGTTCGCGACGCTTGATACAACCTCGCGCAAGCTCTGGCTGGAAGGTGCCGGGAATATTGTAATATCCGATACCGTCGGCTTCATCCGCGATCTGCCGCACGAACTGGTGGCGGCTTTTCACGCCACGCTGGAGGCTACAGCTGAGGCCGATCTGCTTCTGCATGTGGTTGACGCCGCCAACCCGGCGCGTGACGACCAGATGGCCGAAGTTGGCAAGGTGCTCGCCGAAATCGGGGCCCAGTCTGTTTCGGAGATTGTTGTGCTGAACAAGCAGGATCTGACTGAACTACCGGCGGCAGCCGAGCGCGACGAATATGGTAGAATCCGCCGGGTTCGCGTCAGTTCCGTTACCGGCGATGGCTTGCCGCTGCTGCGGCAGGCACTGGCTGAATATGCCGTTGAAAAAGCGCAAAGGCTGAGCCTTGAGCGCGGGCGGCTCCCCGTCGAAGATCCTTCGACAATTCTTGAATCCGTGATCGACACAGGCACCCCCCAATGATTTCGACCTTCGGACTACTCATGTCGCTGAATGACCCGCAGTGGGGCAATCGTGGCAACGACAATGGCAGCAACGGCAGCAAGCGCCCGAACCAGGGCCCGCCCGATCTTGAGGAGCTGTGGCGCGATTTCAATCGCAAGCTGTCTGGCATGCTCAACAAAAAGGGCGGCGGCAACAGTGGCGGTAACGACAGCGGTGGTCGCCCGCCGGTTGAATTCAACCCGAAATTTCTTGGTGGCGGCATTGGCATCCTGATTGCGCTGCTGCTGATCGTCTGGCTGGCCAGCGGTTTCTATATCGTCGATGCTGCACAGCGTGGCCTGGTCTTGCAGTTTGGCAAGTTCAAGGAAGCCACGGAGCCTGGCTTGCGCTGGCGCCTTCCGTCACCGATCCAGTCGCATGAGCTGGTTAACCTCACAGGTGTTCGCACCGTTGAAGTCGGCTATCGTGGCACCGAAAAAAACAAGGTGCTCAAGGAAGCGCTGATGCTGACTGATGATGAAAACATCATCAACATCCAGTTTGCTGTTCAGTATGTGCTGAAGGATCCGGTCGAGTACATCTTCCAGAACCGTCACCCTGACGATTCCGTGATGCAGGCGGCGGAAACCGCGATTCGCGAAATCGTCGGCAAGAGCAAAATGGACTTCGTGCTCTATGAGGGGCGCGAGCAGGTCGCAGCGCATGCCTCGAAACTGATTCAGGACATCCTTGATCGCTACAAGACCGGTATCTTGATTTCCAAGGTGACGATGCAGAATGCCCAGCCGCCCGAGCAGGTGCAGGCAGCCTTCGACGATGCCGTCAAGGCGGGTCAGGATCGCGAGCGTCAGAAGAGCGAAGGTCAGGCTTACGCCAATGACGTTATTCCAAAGGCCCAGGGTACGGCTGCAAGGTTGTTCCAGGAAGCTGAAGGTTACAAGCAGCGGATGATTGCCACTGCCGAGGGTGATGCTTCACGCTTCAAGCAGATTCACATTGAGTACGCCAAGGCACCAGAGGTAACCCGCCAGCGCATGTATCTCGACACCATGCAGACGGTTTATTCGAATACGAGCAAGGTCATGGTTGATTCCAAGGGCCAGGGCAACCTGCTCTACCTGCCGCTGGACAAGATCATGGGTGCCGCTGGGATGGCGGCTCCTGCGGTAGCAACCAATACAGATTCGGCGATTGTGCCGCGTGCTGCTGGTCCTGCTGTTTCCAATGATGTTCCGCCGCAGCTTGATCGCACGCCTCCAGTGGGTGGCGCGTCCTACTCGTCGAATCCGCGAGACCGCGATACGCTTCGTTCGCGTGATCGGGAGGCACGTTGATGAAAAACAATCTTTCATTTTTCGCAGCCAGCGTTGGTGCTTTGCTGGTTGTTCTTGGTCTGTCGATCTTTACCGTCGACCAGCGTCAGTTCGCCATCGTCTTTCAGTTGGGCGAGGTCAAGGAGGTCATTTCCGAACCCGGGCTGAACTTCAAGTGGCCAATGATCCAGAACGTGCGCTATTTCGATCGCCGCATCCTGACCATGGACAACAACGAACCCGAGCGTTTCATTACGTCGGAGAAGAAAAACGTTCTGGTCGATTCATTCGTCAAGTGGCGTATTGTCGATCCGAACCTCTTCTACATTTCGGTGCAGGGCGACGAGGCGCGCGCACGTACCCGGTTGTCGCAGACCGTCAATGCCGGCTTGCGCGAAGAATTCGGCAAACGTACCGTGCATGACGTGGTCTCCGGTGAGCGTGACAAGATCATGGAAGACATGCGCGCCAAGGCCGACCTTGATGCGCGCAAGATCGGCGTGCAGATCGTCGATGTCCGCATCAAGCGCGTCGATTTGCCGACCGAAGTCAGTGAGTCGGTCTACCGCCGGATGGAGGCGGAGCGCAAGCGTGTCGCCAACGAACTCCGTTCGCAGGGCGCAGCCGAAGCTGAAAAAATCCGTGCCGATGCCGACAAGCAGCGCGAAGTTATTGTTGCCGAGGCCTATCGTGACGCGCAGAAAGTCAAGGGCGACGGCGATGCCAAGGCGGCATCGATCTACGCGCAGGCCTTTGGTCAGAATCCCGAGTTCTATGCCTTCTACCGTAGCCTTGAAGCCTATCGTTCAAGCTTCCGTTCGAAGAGCGATATCATCGTCGTCGAGCCGAACTCGGACTTCTTCAAATACCTGAAGAGCCAGGGCCGGGGTGGCGACAAAACCGGCAAATGACCGAAAATTTGCTGCTGGCCTTTGCCCTGATGCTCGTGCTGGAAGGTATCGTGCCGTTCATCGCGCCGAATGCCTGGCGCGAAACCTTTCGTAGGCTTATCGAATTTTCGGATGGTCAGGTCCGCTTTGTCGGCCTGACCTCGATGCTGGTGGGCATTATTCTGATCATGATCTTCAAATGAACTGGCTGCTTCCCGAATACCTTGCCGACGCCCTGCCGATCGAAGCCGCCCGCATCGAGCGTCAACGGCGCAGTGTGCTGGATCTCTTTCGCGTACATGGCTACGAACTGGTCATGCCACCGCTCATCGAGTACCTCGATTCGCTCTTGACCGGTTCCGGGCAGGATCTCCGGCTGCGCACCTTCAAGCTGGTCGACCAGGTATCCGGGCGAACGCTTGGTGTGCGTGCCGACATTACGCCGCAGGTTGCGCGTATTGATGCCCATTTGCTCAACCGCCAAGGGCTGACGCGCCTGTGCTACTGCGACAGCGTATTGCACACCATGCCGGCGAGCATCAGCGCCAGTCGCGAGCCGATCCAGATCGGTGCCGAACTCTACGGACACGAAGGCCTTGAAGCGGATCTGGAAGTCGTGCGCCTGATGGCTGCAGCACTGGCGACCGCAGGTGCTAGTGCTTCGCGGATTGACCTCGGCCATGTCGGAATATTTCGCGCACTGGCCGAGGCTGCGGGTCTTAATGCCGACCAGCTGGATTCTGCACTTTCGCTGCTGCAGACCAAGGATGTGCCGGGGCTGGAAGCGTTTTGTGCCGGGCTGGCAGAACCGTATCGCACAGCGTTCTTGCAGCTGCCATCGCTTTATGGCGGCGTCGAAATTCTTGACCTGGCGGCGCGTGCACTGCCGGCGCTGGCACCAGTCTCGGCGGCGCTGGACGATCTGAAAAAACTTGCCGCCGCGATGCCGGAGCTGCCGTTGTCGTTTGATCTTTCCGATCTGCGCGGCTATCACTATCACAACGGCATTGTCTTTGCCGCCTATCATCCCGGCGCAGCTTCTGCCGTGGCATTGGGTGGGCGCTATGACGGTGCGGGCCGGGAATTCGGCCGGGCGCGCCCGGCAACCGGGTTCTCGATGGATTTGCGTGTCGTTGCCCAGATTGTTGGTGGCGAGGATCGCTCGTGTGCGATTCTTTCCCCTTACGCGGGGCAGGATACGGCTCTTGCTTCTGTCATTACGCGCTTGCGCAGCGAAGGCGAAGTCGTGGTCGAGCTTCTGCCGGGCCAGGCGGCTCCGGATGGCCCGGGTTGCGACCGTCGGCTGGTTGCTGCTGGAGCGCAGTGGAAGATAGAAGCAATCATCAAAGATTGATCAGGATAATCAGGGATACAGGGATATGGCTAAGAACGTCGTAGTGGTCGGCACCCAGTGGGGCGATGAAGGCAAGGGCAAGATCGTTGATTGGCTGACCGACAATGCACAGGGTGTCGTGCGCTTCCAAGGGGGGCACAACGCAGGCCATACGCTGGTCGTCGGCCAGGGCGCGGAAGAGCGAGTCTACAAGCTCAACCTGGTGCCCTCCGGTATCGTACGCAAGGGGGTGCAGTGCTACATCGGCAACGGTGTCGTCCTCGACATCCATCACCTGATCTCGGAGATCAAGGAACTCGAATCGGGTGGCCTTGATGTGCGCTCACGCCTCAAGATCAGCCCGGGATGCCCGCTGATCCTGCCGTATCACTCGGCCCTCGACCGTGCGCGTGAAGCGGTCAAGGTCGGTGACCAGAAGATCGGCACCACCGGCAAGGGCATCGGCCCGGCCTACGAAGACAAGGTTGCCCGTCGCGGCCTGCGCGTCTACGACCTGTTCCATCCGGAGCGCTTCGCCGCCAAGCTCAAGGAAGTGATGGACTATCACAACTTCGTGCTGGTCAACTTCCTCAAGGCCGAACCGGTCAGCTACGAAGCCGCGCTGGCTCAGGCTATGGCCGACGCCGAAGAGATCAAGCCGCTGGTCGCCGATGTTTCCGCTGCCATCTATGCGGCCAATGAAGCCGGCCAGAACATGCTGTTCGAAGGCGCACAGGGGACGCTGCTCGACATCGACCACGGCACCTACCCGTTCGTGACCTCGTCGAACTGCGTTGCTGGGCAGGCCTCCGCCGGTACCGGTATTGGCCCGGGTATGCTGCATTACGTGCTTGGTATTACCAAGGCCTATTGCACACGTGTTGGCGGTGGCCCGTTCCCGTCCGAACTGTGCATCGACACCGATGGTGCGCCAGGTTTCCAGATGTCCACCAAGGGCAAGGAGTTCGGCACTGTCACCGGGCGCAAGCGTCGTTGCGGCTGGTTCGATGCTGCCGCGCTACGCCGTTCGGCCCGTATCAATGGCGTCACCGGTTTGTGCATCACCAAGCTTGACGTGCTTGATGGCATGGAAGAGCTGAATATCTGTACCGGCTACAAGCTGGATGACAAGGTACTCGACCTGCTTCCCATCGGGGCCGACGAAGTGGCCCGCTGCGAGCCGATCTACGAGACATTGCCCGGCTGGAGCGGTACGACTTTCGGTGTCAAGCGCTGGGAGGATCTGCCGGCAACTGCACAGGCCTATCTGGAGCGGATGCAGGCGCTGGTCGGTATCCCGATCGACATCGTTTCTACCGGCCCCGAGCGGGACGAAACGATTCTGAAACGTCACCCATTTGCGTGACAAAAACAAAAGGCCGGCAAAACGCCGGCCTTTGTTATTTACTGAACCAATCGGACTTTGAAATTGCCGCAAAGGTACAAAAGAAAAAAGCCAGCGTTAGCTGGCTTATCTCAGAGTCTTGGTGCCCAGAAGAGGACTCGAACCTCCACACCTTGCGGCGCATGGACCTGAACCATGTGCGTCTACCAATTCCGCCATCTGGGCAGGCATCCAAAGAAGCCGAGATTTTAAAGGAAAAGAACAAAATGTCAATAAAAAAACTCTCAAAAATCCGCCGCGCCGATCCTCATTTCGAGCGTGAAGTCCGTAAGTACGAGTTCCCCCTGCCATCACGTGAATATATCCTGATGACGCTTGAGGGAGAGGGCAGGCCGGTCAGCTTTGATCAGCTCTGCACGCTACTCGACATCAAGAAACCCGAATTCGACATGTTCCGCCGCCGGCTTGCTGCCATGGAGCGTGAAGGTGAACTGATGCAGAACCGCAAGGGTTCCTACATCGTGCCGGAGAAGGCCAATCTCATCGCCGGTCGGGTCGAGGGCCACAAGGACGGTTACGGTTTTATGGTGCCGGACGAAGGTGGTGATGATATTCACCTTGAATCCAAGCAGATGAGCAGTGTCCTGCATGGCGACCGCGTACTGGTTCGCGTAACCGGGGTCGACCGGAAAGGGCGTCGTGAAGGCGCTGTCGTCGAGGTGCTTGAACATGTGAATAGCCGGGTAGTCGGGCGCGTTTTTGTCGAGCACGGGATCACCTTTGTCGTGCCCGAGAACCGCCGCATCAACCAGGACATCCTGGTACCGCCTGACAAGAAGGAGAAATTCAAGTCGAAAGCGGGACAGGTTGTCGTTGTCGAGATCATTGAACAGCCAACCAAGCACTCGCAGCCGATTGGTCGGATTGTCGAAGTACTCGGCAATTACGCTGATCCCGGCATGGAAATCGAAATTGCGCTGCGGAAGCACGATCTGCCTTTTGAATTTTCCAAAGCAGTCGAGGAAGAAAACAAAGCCTTGCCTGAAAAGGTTAAAAAGTCGGAATGGGAAGGGCGCGAGGATCTGCGCGATCTGCCGCTGGTGACCATCGACGGCGAGACCGCGCGTGATTTCGACGATGCCGTCTGGGCGGAAAAGCAGGGCAAGGGCTGGCGTCTGGTGGTGGCCATTGCCGATGTCAGCCACTATGTCCGGCCTGGCATGGCGCTCGACAAGGAGGCCATGTCACGTGGTAACTCGGTCTATTTTCCGCGCCGTGTCATTCCGATGCTGCCCGAAAAACTGTCGAACGGCCTCTGTTCTCTGAATCCGGAAGTGGATCGTCTGGCCATGGTCTGCGACATGATCGTTGGCCCCACGGGTGCGATCAAACAGTATCGTTTCTATCCGGCGGTGTTTCATTCGCGGGCACGGCTGACCTACAACCAGGTGTGGAGCTGGCTGTCTGGCGAAGCCAAGCCGGAATCTGAAGCTCACCAGTCGGTGATGCCGCATCTGGAAGCGCTCTACAGCCTCTACCAGACGCTTGCAAAGGCGCGCACCAAGCGTGGGGCCATCGATTTTGAAACGGTCGAAACGATGATGCTGTTCAACGCGCAGGGCAAGATCGACAACATCGTGCCGGTGCATCGCAACAATGCCCACCGTCTGATCGAGGAATGCATGCTGGCCGCCAACGTCTGTGCCTCGGCCTTCCTTCAGGAGCATGAACAGCCGTGTCTCTATCGTGTGCACGAAGGTCCGACGCCGGAGAAACTCGAAGCTCTGCGTAGTTTCCTCAAGGAATTCGGCCTCAGCCTGACTGGCGGAGAAGAGCCGCATGCAAAGGACTACGGCGTCCTGCTGGAGAAGATCAAGCAGCGCCCGGACATGCAGTTGCTGCAGACTGTCATGCTTCGCTCCTTGCGCCAGGCGATGTACAGCCCGGACAACGTTGGCCATTTCGGCTTGGCTTACGAGCACTACACCCACTTTACGTCACCGATCCGGCGCTATCCGGATCTGCTGGTGCATCGCGCAATCAAGGCGGTACTGGCCGGAGAAACCTATCGGCCATCGACGAGTTGGGATGATATCGGCCTCAACTGCTCGATGACCGAGCGCCGTGCCGATGAGGCGACGCGCGATGTCGACAACTGGCTCAAGTGCTACTACATGAAGGAGCGCATCGGCGAGGAGTTTGAAGGCACGATTGCTGCCGTTGTCCCCTTTGGCGTTTTTGTGGCACTCGACTCGGTGTATGTGGAGGGGTTGGTGCACGTCTCCGAACTGGGTGAGGATTACTTCCAGTACGACAACATCAAACATCAGATGCTGGGCGAACGCAGTGGCAAGCGCTATCGCCTGGGTGATCGTTTGCGCGTGAAACTGGTCAAGGCCGATCTGGAAACCGGACGCATCGATTTTGTGATGGCCGACGGCACCGGGCGGATCGGCTATCGGAGCTAGCTTGCCTCTTCCGTGAGCGCTTCCGGCGCTCTGGATGCAACGACGCGGTCGCGACCGGCGTGCTTGGCCGCGTAAAGCGCAGCATCGGCTGCAGATACAAGTTCCGACGAGGGGTGCTCCGCTTGTGGAATCAGCGTTGCCGCGCCGATGCTGACCGTAACATGGGCAGCGACATCCGAGTAGGCATGTGCAATCGCCAGCTCACGAATGCGTTCGCAGATTCTTTCGGCAACGGCCAAGGCCCCGGTCTCGTTGGTGTTGGGCATGATCACCACGAATTCCTCGCCGCCATACCGGGCGACAAGGTCGGCAGGCCGGAAAACTGCTGCAGCCATGGCTGCAGCAACCTGGCGCAGGCACTCGTCACCCTGTTGATGACCGTAATTGTCGTTGTAGCGTTTGAAGAAATCGACATCCATCAGAATCAGTGACAGCGGCTGGTGCTCCCGCTGGGTGCGCAACCATTCCAGCTGCAGGCGGTCGTCGAAAGAGCGACGGTTGGCGATCCCGGTCAAACCATCTCGCGTGGCCAGATTCTGCAGTGCAGTCTGTGCAAGCTTTTGTTCGGTCATGTCGCGCAGGGTTTCGACAACGGCGACGAGATTGCCCTGATCGTCGAAGATCGGCCCGGCATCGATGGCCAGATACAGGCGGTTGCCGGCGCGCGGCATCGTGCACCAGTTCTCCGCGCGCAGGCCAAATCCCGACTCACTTGGCTCGGTGTGTGAGGCATAGAGTGTTTGCAGTTCGTCGCTACGGTCAAGCGCGAGTATGTCCGCCAGGCAATAGCGGGGGGCATCGTAGAATGCGCACCAGTGGTCCTGGGTTCCCACCACTTCGCTGGCAGGAACGCCGGTGAGGCGCTCACAGGCGCGATTCCAGATCAGCACCCGGCGGTCGGCGTCGAGCACGAAGGTCGGTACGACAAGGTGCTGCATCAGGCGCACCGCGAAAGCGTGCGTGCCATCGCTGACAGATTTCTGTTCCATGGGTCTCCGTATTTTTCTTTGTTATCAATCTGTTGAAATTCAAACGACGATACGCTCCGCCTGCGATAGCGTCAATTGCCGATCAGCACAATCCCAAACGCAAATCTCGTGCGCGTGGCGATGGCTGCTAAAATTGCAGCCCCGCTTTGAAAGGTCTTTCCGCCATGTCCCGTTCGCGATCCATCTTTGGTTTTCATGCCGTACTTGCCAAGCTTCGCCATGACCCCGAGGCCGTTCACGAAATTTACCTTGATGCCGAGCGCAAGGACGCACGGGCGCGTGACCTGATTCGTCATGCCGAACATGCCGGGACAAAACTTGTGGCGGTGGATGCCAAGCGCCTGGAGGCCATGGCACCGGGGGCCAGTCACCAGGGTGTAGTCGCCCACGTCTCGGCCGAGCAGCGTCACGTTACCCTCGATGATGTCCTCGACACGCTGGAAGAGCCGGCATTTCTACTGGTGCTGGATGGCGTCCAGGACCCACACAACCTCGGCGCCTGCCTTCGTGTCGCCGATGCGGTCGGGGCGCATGCCGTGATTGCCCCCAAGGATCGTGCTTGCGGGCTGACGCAGGCAGCAATCAAGGTGGCCAGCGGTGCAGCTGAAACGGTGCCCTATATCATGGTTACCAATCTGGCGCGGACGCTGCGAGAATTGAAAGAGCGCGATATCTTCATCATCGGTACCGATGACGAAGGTAGTACCGATCTCTACGCCGCCGAATGGCCAAAGGCTACGGCTTGGGTGCTGGGTGCGGAAGGTGAAGGGATGCGCCGCCTGACGCGTGAGACTTGTGACCTGCTGGTGCGCATACCGATGCTTGGCAGCGTTTCCAGCCTCAATGTTTCAGTTGCTTCGGGTGTTTGTCTCTACGAAGCGCGGCGTCGGCTTTCGCAATAACACGCGTTTCACAGGGTACCTGTCGATAACTCGCACACACCGCAGCTTGCACCAGCGGTGATCCGAGGGCGCCTCAGGAGCAACGGATGAGCAGCGTCAGCGCCAGCGTACCGCAGGCGGTTGCCAGCGTTACATATATCAGCATGGCAGTGATTTTTTCCGGGCGTTCGCCACGACGCTTTGCATCGACCCAGTTGAGCACCTCGCCAACGGCGGCCAGCGAAAAGAGGGCGAAGAAGGTAAAGGCAAAGAATTCGCCGATGAAGACGAGGTTCTTGTTGCCGGGGCAGCGTGAGAACGCTTCGCGCGAGTAGTCGTAGTTATGGATGGCGACATAGCCGAGCGCGGCAAGTATGCCGAGGTTGGCCAGAACGATGAGTACGATCCGCCAGGCATCGGGCGAAAAAAACCAGCGTATGGCTTCGACGAGATCGTTGCCGAAATCCCGCAAGAATTGGAGTGTCGCTCTGAACATTGCTGGATTTTACCTGTGCCGCAGGTGTTTGAAGTTGCGCGATAAAAAGCCCGCGACCAGCGGGCTTTTTATCGCGTGCCAGCGGTGCGTTGGCATCAGATGATCATTCCCGCACCGACCGTGTTGTTGGTCGACTCGTCGATGACGATGAAAGCGCCGGTGCCGCGATTCTCGGCGTAGGAGTCACAGAAGATCGGCTGCGCCAGCTTGAAGGCCACCTTGGCAATATCGTTCATCGCCAGTTTTTCGGCCGGCACCCATTCCATTGAATTTACATCGACGCGGTATTCGATACCGGCAACCATCGCCTTGCTGTCGCGCGTGGTGTGGCGGATAAGGTACTTGCGGGCACGGTCCATCGGTTGCTCGGCCAGCCAGCAGACCATGGCTTCGATCTGCTTCTTCGGCTCCAGTGCTTCGCTGGTCTTGACGATCATGTCGCCGCGCGAGATGTCGATCTCGTCGGTGAGCAGGATCGTTACCGATTGCTCCGAGAAGGCGCTGGTCAGTTGCTGTCCATTGATTTCGATGGCCTTGACGCGGGTAGTTAGGCCCGAGGGGAGTACGGTCACTTCGTCGCCGACGACAATCTCGCCGGATTCGACACGACCCATGAAGCCCCGGTAGTCATGCAGGTCCGGATTGGCCGAGTCCTGCGGCCGGCAAACATATTGCACCGGGAAGCGGAATTTTTCGCTCGTCTCCGTGTGTGCGGCGGGCGCAGTTTCGAGCACGTCGAGCAGGGTCGGGCCGTTGTACCAGTTCAGGCGCTCACCACGATCAACGACCATGTCGCCGTTCAGCGCCGACATCGGGATGAAGCGGATGTCTTCGATGCCCAGCTTCTCGGCGAAGGCCAGATAGTCGGCGCGGATCTTCTCGAACACCGTCTGGTCGTAATCGACCAGATCCATCTTGTTTACGGCGACGATCAGGTGCGGGATGTTGACCAGGTGCGCCAGATACGAATGGCGGCGGGTCTGCGTCAGCACGCCCTTGCGTGCGTCGATCAGGATGATGGCCAGGTTGGCGGTAGACGCGGCGGTGACCATGTTGCGCGTGTACTGCTCATGCCCCGGCGCGTCGGCGATGATGTATTTGCGCGTGCCAGTGGTGCAGTAGCGGTAGGCGACGTCGATGGTGATGCCTTGCTCACGCTCGGCCTGCAGTCCGTCGGTCAGGAGCGACAGATCGACGGCTTCCATGCCGCGCTTCTGCGAGGTGCGCTCGATCGCCGTCAGCGTGTCGGCGAGGATGGTCTTGGTATCGAACAGCAGACGGCCAATCAGCGTGCTCTTGCCGTCATCGACGCTGCCGCAGGTGAGGAAGCGCAGCAGACCATTATCGACCGGAAGTTTCTCCATGGCGGACATCAGAAGTAACCCTCTTTCTTGCGTTGTTCCATCGAGGCTTCGCTGGTCTGGTCGTCCAGACGCGTGGCGCCGCGCTCGGTAATGGTGGTGGTCGCGGTTTCAACAACAATTTTCTCGACGCTATCGGCATCCGATTCCACTGGCGCCGTGCAGGAAATGTCACCGACCGTGCGGAAGCGCACCAGCAGGTCGACGATTTCCTCGCCGGCCTTGGGCAGGTTGGTCAGCTCGCCGCTGACCAGCGGCACGTTGACCGGCACGATGGCGCCCTGGCGGATAACCACCGGGCGGGTGTGCGCGAAGTAAATCGACGGCAGTTCGAGCTTCTCGCGCTCGATGTACTGCCAGACATCCATTTCCGTCCAGTTCGAGATCGGGAAGGCGCGGATGTTCTCGCCCTTGTGCGAACGGGCGTTGTACAGATCCCATAGTTCCGGACGCTGGTTCTTCGGGTCCCATTGGCCGAACTCGTCGCGGAAACTCATGATGCGTTCCTTGGCGCGAGCCTTTTCCTCGTCGCGGCGGGCGCCACCGATGCAGCAGTCGAAACCGAATTCCTCGATCGTTTCGAGCAGCGTCACCGACTGGTGCTTGTTGCGCGATTCGCCGGGATGCTTGAGCACCACGGTGCCGCGCTTCATCGAATCTTCGACCGAGCGCACGATCAGTCTTTCTCCCAACTCAGCGGCGCGCTTGTCGCGGAAGGCGATCACTTCCGGGTAGTTGTGGCCGGTGTCTACATGGACCAGCGGGAAAGGGAACTTGCCCGGACGGAAGGCTTTTTCCGCCACGCGCAGCATGCAGATTGAATCCTTGCCACCCGAGAAAAGGAGTGCCGGGTTCGAGCACTGGCCCGCCACCTCGCGCATGATGTGGATGGCCTCGGCTTCAAGCCAGTCGAGGTGAGAGAGTGTCGCTTTGGAGAGTGTGGTGGTCATATCAGGCTGTAATGCTGGGTTTCAGGCGTGCTTGACGTGCAGTCCGCATTCCTTGGATTCGGGGTTTTCCCACCACCAGCGACCGGAGCGCACATCTTCGCCGGGGGTCACGGCGCGCGTGCAGGGGGCGCAGCCGATCGAGGGGTAGAACTTGTCGTGGAGCGCATTGTACGGGACTGCGTGCTGCTTGATGTAGGCCCAGACTTCCTTTTCGCTCCAGTCGGCGAGCGGGTTGAATTTCTCCAATCCGTTGCCATCGTCGAAGCTGCGCACCGGCAGGCCGTCGCGGGTGGCCGACTGCTGGGCGCGCATGCCGGTAATCCAGGCCTTCTTGCCCGATAGCGCGCGCTGCAGTGGCTCGACCTTGCGCACGAAGCAGCAGCCCTTGCGCAGTTCGACCGATTCGTAAAAGGCGTTGATACCCTTTTCGCGAACAAAGGTTTCGAGCAGCTCGTGGCGCGGGGTATAGACCTTCAGCTTCAGGCCGTAGTGCTTCTGCACCTCGGCCATCAGGTCGTAGGTTTCCAGCGGCAGGCGGCCGGTGTCGAGCGAGAAGATTTCGATGTCGAGCTTTTCCCGGATGATCAGGTCGGTCAGCACCATGTCCTCGGCGCCGAGGCTGTTGGCGAAGGTGACTGGCGAGAAATCGCGGGCGATTTCGGCGAGCAGGGCCGTCGCCTGTGCCGCCTTGGCGGCGGTCGAGGCAATCAGCGCGTCATTGAGGTTGATGTTGATCGACATGTCGGTATCAGGCCGCGCGGCGGCGGAAAAGCGGGTTGGGTTGGTCGACAGCCGCCTGGTAGGGCGTCTTGAAGGTTTCGAAAGCGTTCACCGCCTTGGCAATGTCCTTGCCTTCCTTGAGGGCGAAGGCATCAAAGCCGCAGCGGGCCATCAGGAACAACTGGTCCTGCAGCACGTCGCCGATGGCGCGAATCTCACCATGGTAGCCGTGGCGTTCGCGCAGCAGGCGGGCGGTCGTGTAGCCGCGGCCGTCGACAAACTTCGGAAAGTTTACGCCGATGACCGGCAACTGGTCGAGGTCGGCAGCCAGTGCCTCCGGGCCTTCGCCAGCGTCGAGCCAGACGCCGACCCGGGTGCCACGGGCCAGCAGCTCGGTCTTGCGGGTAGTCCACACCGAGAGCGGTACCAGTACGGCGCCGGCCGGCAGGGCGACCGCTTCCGGCGTGTCGCCTTCGGCCAGCTTGATGATGCTGTATTCGTCGGCAACGGCCTGACGGTTCTTGATGATCTGGGTCATGGTCATTGTTCCTCTCAGGCCGCCTTCAGGCGGGCCTTGTCGCCATAGACGGCGACCTTGAACGGGTCGGTACCGAGGCGGTGGAAGGTGTCGATGAAGCGCTCGTCGTCGGTGCGCTGGGCGATGTAGAAGCGGACGATCTTCTCGATCACGTCCGGCACGTCGGCGGCAGCAAAGGACGGGCCGATCACCTTGCCGAGGCGGGCGTCATTGCCCTGTTCGCCGCCAATGGTGATCTGGTACCACTCCTCGTTGGCCTTGTCGACGCCGAGAATGCCGATGTTGCCGACGTGGTGGTGACCGCAGGAGTTCATGCAGCCGGAGAAATTCAGATCGATGTCGCCGATGTCCCACAGGTAGTCGAGATCGTCGAAGCGCGCCTGCACGGCGTTGGCCACCGGGATCGAGCGGGCGTTGGCGAGGTCGCAGAAATCGCCGCCGGGGCAGACGATCATGTCGGTCAGCAGGCCGATGTTCGGGGTGGCGAAACCGGCCGCCTTTGCTTCCTGCCACAGCGCGAACAGGCGGCGCTGCTCGACATCGGCCAGCACCAGGTTCTGCTCATGCGTGACGCGCAGCTCGCCGAAACTGTAGTCGTCGGCCAGTGCGGCGGCAGCATCCATCTGGTCGGAAGTGATGTCGCCCGGCGCAGTGCCCGGCTTTTTCAGCGACAGCGTCACCGAGGCATAGCCCGGCACGCGGTGCGGGCGCACGTTGCGCTCGACCCAGCGGGCAAACGGTACGGAGTCGGCCTGCTGTTGCACGAAGGCTTCATCGATGACTGGCAGCGTCTCATAGGCCGGGGCGCCGAAGAAAGCGGTGACACGTTCGTATTCAGCCTGCGTGATGGTCGCCGGGCCACCCTTCAGGTGTTCCCATTCCTCTTCGACCTGGCGCGCAAACTCGGTGACACCGAGCGACTGCACGAGAATCTTGATGCGGGCCTTGTAGGCGTTGTCACGGCGGCCATAGCGGTTATAGACGCGGATGATCGCCTCGCAGTAACTGAGGATGTCCTGCCAGGGCAGGAACTCACGCACGATCTGGCCACGGATCGGTGTGCGGCCAAGGCCGCCACCGACGATGACGCGGAAGCCGACCAGACCATCGTCGGTCTTCACGATATGCAGGCCGATGTCGTGGAACCAGGTCAGCGCGCGGTCTTCCCTGGCACCGTTCACGGCGATCTTGAACTTGCGTGGCAGGAAGGCGAATTCCGGGTGGAAGGTGCTCCACTGACGCATGATCTCGCACAGTGGACGCGGATCGAGGATCTCGTCGGCAGCAACGCCGGCGAACTGGTCGGTCGTGATGTTGCGGATACAGTTGCCCGAAGTCTGGATGGCGTGCATCTCGACCCTGGCCAAATCGGCCAGCATTTCCGGCACGTCTTCAAGCTTCGGCCAGTTGAACTGCATGTTGTGGCGCGTCGTGAAGTGGCCGTAGCCGCGGTCGTACTTGCGGCCGAGTTCAGCCAGGCAGCGCAACTGGCGTGAGGCCAGCATCCCGTAAGGGACGGCGATACGGAACATCGGTGCATGACGCTGGATGTAAAGGCCGTTCTGCAGGCGCAGCGGGCGCAGTTCGTCGTCGGAAAGCTCACCGGCCTTCCAGCGCGCGACCTGGTCGCGGAACTGGGCGACGCGCTCGTCGACGAGGGCTTGATCGTAGTTGTCGTAGCGGTACATGGTTGGGGAACCTCGCTCGGGGGTGTTCTTTTAGGGGGTATTAGCTGGAAATAAGTTTCGCGCCGATCAGTACGAGCATGCTGGCGAGGATCGGGCGCAGGATTTTATCCGGAACCTTGGCCGAGATGTGGCTTCCGACCCAGATTCCTGGCAGCGAACCGAGCAGCAGTGCGCCCAGCAGCGACCAGTCAACGTTACCAAGCAGCCAGTGGCCGGTGCCGGCCAGCAGCGTCAGCGGCACGGCGTGGGCAATGTCTGTACCGACGATGCGCACAGCCTGCAGGCGCGGATAAAGAAAATACAGTGCGGCGACACCGAGGGCGCCAGCGCCGACCGATGAAATTGAGACCAGCACACCGAGAATGGCGCCAACGGCGACAGTCACCGGCGCCTGATGGCGATGCAGAAAGGAGGTTTCGTGCGCTTGTGCGTAGCTGAGAATCTGCTTGCGGAAAACGATGGCACCGGCCGTCAGCAGCAAGGCGATACCGAGCGCAAATGAAATCGCGTGGGTTGTCGCGGCATCCTGCTTGGGTAGTTGCGAAAGGATGAAAATGGTGATGGACGTGGCGGGAATGCTGCCGTAAGCCAGCAGCCGCACAATTTTCCAGTCGATATGGCCCTTGCGGCCATGCACCACGGTGCCGCCGGATTTGGTCAGGGCGGCATAAAGCAGGTCGGTACCAACCGCAGTGGCCGGGTGCACGCCAAAAAGCAGCACCAGCAGTGGTGTCATCAACGAGCCGCCGCCAACGCCGGTGAGACCGACAATTGCGCCAACTGCGAACCCCGAAAGTGTGTATAGCCAGTCCATGATGCACCGCAATATGAAGTGGGGCGAGTCTATCAACCAATGGTTTGAATGAAAAAGAATATTGAGTTAAATTATTAGAACTAATCGTTATGAAGGCCGCCGTATGAAGCTGCAACAGCTCCGTTATCTGGTCGAAGTGGCTCGTCAGGGCCTCAACGTTTCCGAGGCTGCCGAGGCGCTGCATACCTCGCAACCAGGCATTTCCAAGCAGGTGCGCTTGCTTGAAGATGAACTCGGAGTCATCGTTTTCGAGCGCAGCGGCAAGAGGCTCACCGGCGTCACCGAGCCGGGCAAGGCGGTGCTTGCCATCGCCGAGCGCATCCTGCGCGAAGCAGAAAACCTGAAACGAGTTGGCGAGGAGTACGCCAGCGAGGATGCCGGCAGCCTGAACATCGCCACAACACACACGCAGGCGCGCTACGCGCTGCCGGCCGTGGTCAGCCGCTTTCTCGAACGTTGGCCGAAAGTGCGCCTGACGCTGCACCAGGGCAGCCCGACGCAGATTGCCGAGTGGGCACTGTCGGGCGAGGCTGATCTGGCCATCGCCACTGAATCGCTCGACCAGTACCCGGCGCTGATCACGCTGCCCTGTCACCAGTGGGCGCACGCCGTAATTGCGCCGGCGGGTCACCCGATCCTGAAGGAAAGAGGGCTGTCGCTGGCGTCGTTGGCCAAATGGCCGCTGGTCACCTACGACCCGGCCTTCTCCGGTCGCTCACGCATCAACCGCGCCTTCGAGCGTGCCGGCCTCACCCCCAACGTGGTGCTTTCGGCGATTGACGCCGATGTGATCAAGACCTATGTCAGCCTGGGCCTCGGCCTCGGCATCATCGCCCGCATGGCCTACGACCCGGCGCGTGATGCCGGCCTCGTGGCCCTGGACGCCGAACACCTCTTCGGCGCCAACACCACCCGCCTCGGCCTGCGCCGCGGCAGCTACCTGCGGCGCTACGAATATGATTTCATCGAATTCTTTGCTCCGCAGCTGACGAAGCGGGCGGTAGATATGGCGCTGGCGGGCGGCGGGGACGAGTATCAGTTGTAGGGGGTGGGGCGGGGAGGCTCAAGCAGGTATCCGAGTGCGGCCAGGCGGTCCCGCTATCCCGCAGCCAACGCTACCCATTCCGCCACCTCGCCAGCAAACTCCAGCCGCTGCCCCGGCCGCAGCTTAGCGCGCTGGCGTATCTCTATTTCGCCCTCGACGCTGACGAGGCCGTCGCTGATCGCGGCATGCGCGGTGCCGCCGGATTTGGCCTGGCCGGTTGCTTTCAAGAGGCGGTCGAGCTGGATGTGGTCGTCGCAGATGGCGAAATGGCGGGGCATGGGGAATCCTTTGCGCGTTTGGGTGTCGCCATTTTCCTGCATGCCGATGCGGTAACATGTTGCCTCCCGATAGCACCATTGCTTGTCGGCAGTCGTTCATAAGACGGCGGGCCGCCAGAGAACAGCTCATGAACAATAACAGACACGCCGTCGCCCGCTTTCCCCGGGCTGCTGCCCTTGCCGGGGCGGCCATCCTCGTTATTCTCTCCTTGCTGCCGCCCGCTTTGCCTGCTGAGGAATCGCCGAGATCCATGCCGCCGGCTGCCAGCGTTGAGCTGCGTGCGCTGAAGGCGCTTATCGTGTATCCGCAGCGTGACGCTGCGGCAACGGTAATCGCGCGCAACGAATCCAAACTTGCGGCCGAGGTGGCTGGCACCGTGCTGCGCTGGAATGCCGATACCGGCGCCAGTGTGCGCCGTGGCGATGTGCTGGCCGAAATTGATCCGGCCGACTACCGCTTGGCGCTTGATCGCGCACGCTCGGCTGCGGAAGCGTCTGCGGCGCGCCTCAAACTGGCGGAGGCGCAGTTGAGGCGCTCGCAGTCGCTCGTCGAGAAGGGCTTCATCTCGCAGGAGGCGCTGTCGCAGAAGGAAACCGAAGTGGCGCTGATGCGCGCCGAGCGGGCTTCGAACCGCGCGCAACAGGCGACGGCTGAGCGGCAACTGGCGAAGACGCGGCTGCGCGCGCCCTTCGATGCCGAGGTGCGCGAGCGCAAGGGGCAGGTGGGCGAAACCGTTGCCGCCGGGACCGTGCTCTACGTGTTGGCCGAAGCTGGCGCCAGCGAGCTGGCGGCCAGCGTGTCGCCGGCTGATGCGGCCGGCCTTGGGGCGGCGCGTACGCTGCGCTTCGAGTTGCAAGGGGGGCGGGGAGGGCAGGTCGTGCAGCACTATCCATTGCGCCTGCTGCGCCTGGGTGCGACGCTGTCGCCAACGGCGCGCACGCAGGAGGCTCGGTTTGCTTTTGCGGGCGAGATGCCGCCGGCCGGCAGTGACGGCCGCCTGGTCTGGAGCGACCCGCAGCCGCATCTGCCGGCGGCAGTGGTCGTGCGTCGGGCTTCCGGCCTCGGCATTTTTGTGGCTGATGCCGCGCAGGGTAACAAGGTAGCCCGCTTCGTGCCGCTGCCGGATGCGCAGGAGGCACGTGTGGCAGCGGTGCCAGCGGGCCTTGTCGAGAGCACGCAGATCATCGTCGGCGGCCAGGCAGCGCTGCAGGATGGCATGGCGATCCGGGTTGTCGGCGCGAAGTAGGGCTGCCGCATGAAGCTCTTCCGACAGCTCCTCGCCAACCATCCGCTGGCGAACATTCTCTTCGCCGTGGTCATGCTGCTCGGCCTTGTCAGCTACATGACGATGCCGCGCGAGCAGGACCCGGAGATCAACTTCAACTGGGTGAGCATCACCGCCGCTTTGCCGGGGGCGACAGCGGAGGAGGTCGAGCGGCTGATCGTCAATCCGCTGGAGGATGGCATCAAGGGTGTGGCCGACGTGCGCTTCGTGATCTCGAACGCGCGCGAGAACGTGGCGACGATGCTGGTGCGTTTTCGCGAGATCGACGAGCGTACCTTCGACAAGCGCATGAACGATCTGCGCCGTGAAGTCCAGAACAAGCACAGCGGCGAGCTGCCGAAGGAGGCGAAGGAGCCGCGCATCATCGAGATCACCACCTCGAACGGTTTTCCCACGGCCTCGCTGCTGCTGCTCGGACAGGCCGACGACGAGACCCTGCGTGCTGCCGGGCGACGCATCAAGACCGATCTGGAGCGGCTTTCCGGCGTTGACATCGTGTTCGCTACCGGCCTGCGTGAGCCGGAAATTCTGGTTAGCCCACGGCCCGAGGCGCTGGCTGCGCGCGGGCTGACGGCGACCGACGTCGCCGATTCGCTGGCTGCGTGGTATCGCGATGTCTCGGGCGGTACGCTGAAAACGAAGGAGGGGGCGTGGTCGGTCAGTGTTACCGGTGTCACGCTTGATCCGCAGCAGCTGGAGGGTGTGCCGGTGCAGGCCGCCGGCCGGCCGGGCGTCTCGGCGCGGCTCTCCGAGGTGGCGCGCATCGAGCGCACGCGGGCGACTGCGGCTAACTACGCGACCAGCGACGGCCGCCCGGCGCTGCTCTTCGCAGTGACCAAAAAAGCGCGGGTGAATACGCTGGAGCTGGTTGATCGCCTCAACGACTACATTGCACGGCAGAACCCGCTGCTCGCGGCGAGCGGCCTGTCGCTCGCCGTTGCCGACGACCAGACGGTGCCCACCCGCGAGGCGGTCCGCGTGATGGAGACGAACGCGCTCTACGGCGCGATCATGGTCTTTCTGATCACCATGCTCTTCCTTGGCTGGCGTATCGGCGTGCTGGTCACGCTTGGTATTCCATTTTCTCTGCTCGCAACCTTTGCCGTACTGGCGGCGATGGGGCATACGGTCAACGTTTCGGTACTGCTCGGCGTGGTCATCGCGCTCGGTATGCTGGTCGATGACGCGGTGGTCATTGTCGAGTCGATCTATTACCGCATCGAGCGCGGCGAGGAGGCGCTGGAGGCTTCGCTTGCCGCCATTCGCGAGGTGGGTACGCCGGTGCTGGCCTCGGTGGCGACGACGATGGCGGCCTTTCTTCCGCTGATGCTGTTGCCCGGCATTGTCGGCAAGTTCATGTTCATCATTCCCTTTGTTGTCGCGCTGGCACTAGCCATCTCGCTGATCGAGGCGTTCTGGATGATTCCGGTGCACGTCACCGTCTGGCGCCTCAAGACAGATCGCGCGTCGCGCATGCAGGTCTGGCGCGCACGCTTCAACCGCCGCCTGCGGTTGCGCTACGGTCAGGCGCTGGCCTACGTGCTACGGCGGCCGAAGCGCTTTTCGCTGGTCGCAGTGGCGATCCTTGTTGGTGCCCTTGCGCTCGTTGCCGTTGGTGCGGTGCGCGTACAGTTTTTTGCTTTTGACCCGTTGCGCGTGGTCTATGTGAACGTCGACATGCCGGCGAGCGCCTCACTGGAGGACACGCTTGCCGAGGTGCAGGCGGTGGAGAAGGGTGTGCGCGAACGCTTGAAAGGGGTTGGCCCCGAGGGCGAGGCACGCGCCGTCTATGCCTATGCAGGCCTCAAATTTACGGAGAATGAGCCGCTTTACGGTGACCCCTTCGGTCAGGCGGTGATTTCGCTCAACCCGCAGCGCGGCGATGCGCGCGGGGTGAGCGAGGTGGTCGAACAGTTACGTGCCGACATCGAGGCGCTGCCCGGGCCGGGGCGGAAGAGTTTCACAGTACTCTCCGGCGGGCCCCCGGCCGGCAAGGCGATCAGCGTCAAGGTGCGCGGCGACGACTATGCCGAGGTGCAGGCGGCGTCTGACGCGCTGCTCGGCTTCGTGCGCGGCATTACCGGCACGCGTGACGTGCAGGACGATAATGTGCCGGGCCGGCCGCAGCTGTCTTTCCGTCTTGATGCCGAAGCGCTGCGCAAGGCGGGCCTCTCGGCGGCGCAGGTGGCGCGGCAGGTGCGGCTGGCGGTTGATGGCGAAGTGGTCGCCTTCACTCGCGACGGTGGTGACAAGCTCGAGGTGCGCGTGCGTTCCGAGCGTTACCAGCGCGAGCGCCCCGACGCGTTGCTCGACGAGCCGGTCGCGCTGCCCGACGGCCGCATCACCCGGCTGGGTGCGCTGGTCGAGACAGAGGTGAAGAGCGGTCGTGGCTTCATCCGCCACTACAACCTGCGGCGCACGATCACGGTGGAGGCCAATCTCGACAAGACGGTGATCGACACGCCGGCAGCGAACGCACAGATCCGCGCTGGATGGGAGAAGATGCGTACGCAGCATCCGAACGTTGATCTCGATTTTTCGGGCGAGCTGGAGGACATCGAGGAAAGCCTCAATGCGATGAAGGTACTTTTCCTCCTGGGTATCGGGCTGATCTATCTGATTCTTGCCGCGCAGTTCGTCAGCTACTGGCAGCCGTTGATGATTCTTGTCACCGTGCCGCTGGCCTTCGCCGGGGTGATCTTCGGGCTGGCGCTGACCGGCAACCCGCTCTCGCTCTACACCCTCTACGGCGTCATCGCACTGACCGGCATCGCGGTCAATTCAGCAATCGTGCTGATCGACGCGGCGAACGACCGCAAGCGCCACGGCATCGGCACCATCCATGCGGTGATGGAAGCGGCACGCCGGCGCGTGGTGCCGATCCTGATCACCAGTACCACGACCATCGGTGGCTTGTTCTCGCTGGCTGTCGGGCTGGGTGGGCAGAGCCTGTTGTGGGGTCCGGTGGCCGGGGCGATCGTCTGGGGGCTGATGATCTCGACGCTGCTGACGCTCTTCGTCGTGCCGTTGCTCTATCTCGGCTTCATGCGCGGCGAAGAAGTCGGCCGGCGCCAGCGCTGGGGCTGGCTGCGCCGGCTGTGGGGTGTTCCTGCGGGCTGACAATGGTTTCGGGGTTTCAGGTGTGCCGGGTTTTTGTGAGGCACGGGCTGTTTTGTCACTAGAAACCGAAGAAACGATTGATTTTCAAGACTTAAAGCCGCTATAATCGTCGGCTTAGTTTTTTCCACCTTGCTCCACCGTTATCGCATGGCGGGGAGCTTTTGCCACAAGGAGTGTTCATGCGCCATTACGAAGTTTGTTTTATTGTCCATCCGGACCAGTCCGAGCAGGTTCCGGCGATGGTCGAGCGCTACAAGGCGCTTGTTACCTCGCGTAACGGGATCATCCACCGCCTCGAAGACTGGGGCCGTCGTCAGCTGGCTTACCCGCTGCAGAAGATCCACAAGGCGCACTACGTTCTCATGAACATCGAGTGCGATGGCGAGACCCTCAATGAGCTGGAGCACGCCTTCAAGTTCAACGATGCGGTGCTGCGCCACCTGACCGTCAAGATGAAGGCTGCTGTTACTTCCCCGTCGCCGATGATGAAGGAAGAGAAGTCGAAGTCGCTGATGGAAGGCCGTGGTGAAGCCGTTGCCGATGTTGCAGCCGATGCTGCTGCCCCGGCTGCTGCCTGATCATCTGAGATCGCGTTACCCGAGGTTTGCTGAACCGCGTTGAACTTACCGGTAGCTTGATCGAACGACTCTCCGTGCGCTATACGCCGGCGGGTGTTCCAGTAACGGAGTGCCGAATTCGGCATGAGTCCGAACAGATCGAGGCAGGAAGTGCAAGGCGTGTCGAATGTGAAATCCCGGCCATTGGCCTGGGTGATTCGGCAAAGTGGCTGCAGGCTGCAACAGCGGGATCCGAAGTCAAAGTGACCGGATTCCTCGCCGCCAAAAGTCGCAACAGCAAGCAACTGGTACTGCACATCGAACACATAGAATTTTTGGAAGGAAACTGAAATGGCACGATTCTTCAAGAAGAAGGATGACAAGAAGCCGAAGCGTGGTGGTGGCCTGTTCAAGCGCCGCAAGTTCTGCCGCTTCACTGCTGACAAGGTCGATTTCGTCGACTACAAGGACGTTGAAGTTCTGAAGGAATTCATCGTCGAAAACGGCAAGATCATGCCGGCCCGCCTGACTGGCACCAAGGCCGGTTACCAGCGCCAGCTGTCGGTCGCCATCAAGCGCGCCCGCTTCCTGGCTCTGATGCCTTATACCGATAACCACCAGTAATCTGAGGATACGACCATGCAAATCATTCTCATGGATAAGGTCATCAACCTCGGTAACCTCGGCGATCTCGTCAAGGTCAAGGATGGCTATGCCCGTAACTTCCTGATCCCCCGCGGTATGGCCAAGCGTGCCACGCCGGCTGCCAAGGCAGAATTCGAAGTTCGCCGTGCCGAACTGGAAAAGCTGGCCGCTGAAAAGCTGGCTGCTGCCCAGGCCGAAGCTGAAAAGCTGAGTGGTGTCGTCGTCGAAATCGCCCGCAAGGCCGGTGTCGATGGTCGCCTGTTCGGTTCCGTGACCAACGCCGATATTGCTGAAGTGCTGAAGGCCAAGGGTTTCGATATCGAAAAAGCTGCCGTGCGCATGCCGAATGGCCCGCTCAAGACAGTTAGCGAAAATACCCTCGACGTCTCGCTTCACACCGACGTCGTTGCCCAGATCACCGTTCAGGTCAAGGGCGAGCAGTAATACCGCAGCGGCCACTTCGGTGGCCAGCTGAAAAAAAGCCCCGGGAGTTATCCTGGGGCTTTTTTGTTTCTGGCGATCAGGTTCTCTGGCTGAATATCCCGGTTACTCGCCGGCGCCGAAATCCGCTCGATCGAAACTCGCTCGATAATTCTTGCGTGAGTTACTCGGGAAGCGGCTCGGATGCCGTGTTTCGCTTTGCTGCACCAGGCTTGCGACCACGTGCCGTCGGTGGCGTATAGCAAGACAGGCGGCAGCTGATGCCCTCAATGCGGGCGCCATCCTTGAACTGGATGGTGTTGCAGCAAATCAGTTCGCCTGCGGAGGACAAATCGGCAACATGGTGCCGCACCCGTGTCAGGGGAATCTTCAGCGCATCGGCAATCTCCGAATCCAGGCGAGGGCCTTGGGCTTTGAGGAAGCTGAGAATGGTCGAATTGATCTGGTTTGGCATGGGGTAGCCTCCTGGTTCCAAAAACGGAAAAACCCGGACCGAGGTCCGGGCTCTATTCTCCCCCGTTTTCGGGGGAAAAGGGGGTTTGTTGCTTAGGCAGCCTTGTTGATCAGCTTAACAGTTGCGGCATTTGCTGCGGCAACGTTGGCTTCGATCGTAGCCTTGGCTTGCTTGGCCGACTGCGTCATCTTTTCGTAGGCCGAGTCGGCTTGTGCCATTGCGGATTTGACGGCAACCACGACGGACTCCGAACCAGCCGGGGCATTCTTGAGCGATTGCTCAAGCGCGGCCGAGAAGTTCTTCTTGATTTCGGCAGTCTGACCTTCGACGACTTGCGTCAGGCCGTTCGACGATTCGTTGAGGATTTCATAGACGCTGCGCGAGTAGGCAACAACCTTCTCGACAGCCGGCTTGGCCAGCGTGGTTTGCAGTGTGATGAAGCCTTGTACGTCCTTGACAGCCAGCAGGGCGGCCGAGTTGGCGGCGCTGTCGGCGAGGAAAGCACGGGCGGTGTTCAGGTTCAGCGCAGCCAGACGCTCAGCAGTGGCCAGCGAGGTGTTGGCAAACGTCAGCACGGACTCGATGGCGGACTTGTTGGCAGTGGCGAATTGTTCGTTGATCTTGGTCATGGTGTAGCTCCTGTTTGGTATGGGGGGCGTTAGCGCGGCAAGCCGAACGGGTAAGATTTCGAATTGCTGCAGTGCACAAGACGGATTATAGGGAGCTTTTTTATTCTGTCAAGAATTATTTGCTGCGTCGCACCAATCGCGCCTTGCAAGCACGTTGGGCGCTAGGCGCTGGCGCGTTCGTGCAGCGCCAGGGCTTCATTGGCAACCAGGGCGCCAAGGACCAGCGCGCCGCCGATGAGCGTGTCGAACCCGGGGGCTTCACCGGCGCCAAGCCAGGCCCAGAGCACACCGAACAGCACCTCCAGCAAGCTCAGCAATGCGATCTCCGGCGCAGGCAATTCGCGCGTCAGGCGGACAACGAGCAAACACGGGATCGCAAGTTGAACGCTTCCCAGCAGGGCCAGCAGGGCCAGATCATGCGCCGTGGCCTGAAAGGGCAAGGAGAGCGGCAGCGTTGCAAGGGCGGACAAAATCGCCCCGACCCATACGGCTGGCAGCATGTCCTGCATCGGTGGGCGCGGGAGCGCCTCGGGTGCGTTCGACTCCTCGGGCGCCCCCTCGCTACGGCTGTGCTGCTGCAGCAGCGTCCAGTTGACCGCTGCTGCCAGGGGAACAGCCAGTGCTACGGTTGTTCCGAGCAGCGAAGCCCCGCTTTGTGCCTCGCGGCCGAACATCCAGCCGATGCCCATTCCGGCGAGAGCGATGGCGCTCCAGGTTCTTCCTGGCAGGCGATGGCGCAGGAAGACGCGCGCAAAAAGAGCGGTGATCAGCGGCGCAACCGCCATGCTGACCAGTACGTTGGCGACCGTCGTCAGGGTGATGGCCACCATGAAGGCTGTAAACATCACTGCCCAGCAGAGACCCGAGAGCCAGAAACTGAGCGAAGCATGCGCCAGATCGCGCCATAGACGCGCGCCGCGCAAGGCGGTGAGCGCGACGGTCAGGGCAATGGCATTGAACAGGCTGCGCCAGAACGTTACCTCAAAGCTCTGGGCGGCATCGAGTTGGCGTGCAACAACGCCGGCGATGCTCCAGAGCAGGGTGACGAGAACCATCAGCGAGACTGCGCGTGTGTGACTCATGGAAGGGCAAGAGGTTGGCGTGCTGTTGTGGGCGGCAGGCACAAAATAGTCTGCTGAGATGCCGACGCCCGTGCATTTTAGGGCAATCACGCGCGCGATCGCATGCGATCGTTGGTGACGGCGGTCGACGGGTGGGCAGAGACGTTTCTTGTCTTTCTGTTTTCAGGTCTGGCGGGTAAACTCCTTTTTCCCCTGAAATGACTAGAGATATGGCCCAGTTCCAGAAAAGACAGCAGCAGATTCCGATCGATCCCGCCATTGCCGCGCTGCGCATTCCGCCACATTCGATCGAGGCCGAACAGTCGGTTCTTGGCGGCTTGATGCTGGATAACACGGCTTACGACAAGATCAGTGACCTGATTTCCGAATCGGATTTCTATCGTGACGAGCATCGGCGTATTTTCCGTGCCATCCAGCGCATGCTGGAGCGCGCCAAGCCGGTCGATGTGGTGACGGTGGCTGAAACCATTGATGCCGCAGGAGAAACCGAACATACCGGCGGTCTGGCCTATCTCGGCGAACTGGCACAGAACACGCCATCGGCAGCCAATATCCGTCGCTACGGTGAGATCGTGCGCGAGCGCGCCATCCTGCGCCAGCTGGTGACTGCTGGTGATGAGATTGCCTCCAGTGCGCTTAATCCGCTTGGCCGTGAACCGAAGACATTGCTCGACGAGGCTGAAGCCAAGGTTTTTGCCATTGCCGAATCGGGCATGCGCCATCAGACCGGCTTCCAGCACATCAACCCGCTGCTGACGCAGGTGGTCGAGCGGATTCAGGAACTGCACGACCGCGACAACCCCTCCGACATCACCGGAATTCCCACGGGCTACAACGACCTCGACAAGATGACCTCGGGCCTGCAGCCGGGCGATCTGGTGATCGTTGCCGGCCGTCCGTCGATGGGCAAAACCTCGTTCGCGCTGAACATTGCCGAGCATGTGGCGATCGAATACGGCGCGCCGGTGGCGGTGTTCTCGATGGAAATGGGCGGTGCTCAGCTGGCGATGCGTATGCTGGCCTCGGTCGGTCGACTGGATCAGCACCGCGTGCGTACCGGTAAGCTCAACGACGACGAGTGGTCGCGGCTTTCCTACGCGCTCGGCAAGATCCACGAGAAGGCGATCTACATCGATGAGACGCCGGCACTGAATCCGATCGACCTGCGTGCTCGTGCCCGTCGCCTGCACCGCCAGTGCGGCAAGCTTGGGCTGATCGTCATCGACTACCTGCAACTGATGTCGGGTAGCAGCAACGGTGAAAACCGGGCAACCGAGATTTCGGAAATATCGCGTTCGCTGAAAGGTCTGGCCAAGGAACTGGAATGCCCGGTGATCGCACTCTCACAGCTCAACCGCTCGCTCGAGCAGCGCCCGAACAAGCGCCCGGTGATGTCCGACCTGCGCGAATCCGGTGCCATCGAGCAGGATGCCGACGTGATCATGTTCATCTACCGCGACGATGTTTACAACCCCGATACGCAGGAAAAAGGCGCGGCAGAAATCATCATTGGCAAGCAGCGTAACGGCCCGATCGGTACAGTTCGTCTGACCTTCCTCGGCGAATACACGCGCTTCGAGAACTACGCCACGCCCGGCAGCTACTGAGAGGCCGCGCCCACGTCGGCATGCCGGGCGCTGCATTCTGGCGCCGATCTCAGGCGCTGCTCAGCCCGTGGTGCTCAGCGGCAGGCTGCTCGCCATGTACTGAACCGTTGTTGCCAAAGCGGCTCCAGGCTTTTTCGTGGAAGTAGTAGGCCACGGTATTGCAGGCCGGCTCGATCATGGCCAGCACGCTGCTGACACCGGCATCACCGGTCAGGGCGTAAGCGACACCGAAGGCCACCGTGAAGTGGCAGGCAGCGAAAGTAAGTGTCTTGGCCATGATCTTTCTCCGTTTCTGGTTTTCATGGCCTTCAGTCTGCCGGCTGGGTAGCGGCAACTCCAGTTGGTTTTTCCGATGTTTCCAATAGTGCTTGGCTATGGCACTCAGGATTCCCTGCGCGAGGCTTTGATGCTGACGCTGAATCGGTCCGCAACAGCGGTATCGAGCACCCCTTCGCCGGTTTCGACGTGTGGCGTCGCAAGGAAGGGGAGTGGCTTGATGCTGCTGCCTTGCGGCGTGACTTCCAGGGCCGTGTTGAGGCCGATCCAGTTCATTTCCCAGTAGCCGAAAAGCAGCTTGCGCAGCACGACAAGTTTGCCATCGTCCGGTGCCAGTTTCTCTTCGAGTGCCGCCTCGCGAAGGTCTGCCGGATTGACGGGAATCCAGTCGTAGCCAGGGGCATAGAACTCCGCGCGGCAGTTGAAGGCTCGGTTGAGTTCGCCGATCTTGCCGAGGCTGGGCAAGAGACGTGAGTAATCGATACGCAGCCCGAATACCGGCCGTGCCGGCAGGCCGATGGCGCGGCTGAGCGCCACGAACAGCAATGCGTGTCCGGCGTTGCGTCCGAGGGCGTTGGCCAGTTCGGGCGGTGTATCGATCCCGCCGGCAGCCAGCGCCGGCGTTTCCGGGTCACGAATGGCACGGTCGGCAACCCAGTCGTAGATCGCTTTCCCCTGCGCCAGCGGGTCCTTGATCCGGCCGACGATGCGCTCTGCAATCTCGCGCGTCTTGTCGTTGATTGGCATCAGTTCTGTACTCTGCAGGTTGCGGCGCAGAATCTCCCCACGTTCCGGTGCACAGTGTTTCCGGGTTACGTCGAAGCTGCGGTCCTGCGTTTCGATCCGGGTTGCCAGTTCCAGTGTCGGGATGACGCCCTCTTTCCACTCAGCGGTGAACACCTCCATTTCGGCGGCCGGGTCACGGTAGATCCCGGCACGCTCGAAATTGCCCTGCCAGTCATGGCCCAGCGTCCGCTGCCAGGGCGTGTCCTTGAACATTGCCAGCGGTAGCCATAGCCGTGTCGCACCACTGGCTTTCGTGACTTCGATGCGGGTGGTCAGATCGTAAGTGCGCCAAGGCGTGGTGAGCGGGTCGGGGAGGGCAGCTGCTGCCACGCGTGTTTCGTTGGCTTGCACCGGGTCGGCCGGTTTGCTGGCGACCGCGCCTTTCTTCGGCGCTGGCTTCGGTGGCGGCTTTTTTCGATTGTTGTTGGGTGCTGCATGCGCCCCGGTTGTGGCCATGGCCGGCAACACAGCGACAGCGGCGGCGATGAAGTCGCGTCGTTTCACGAAACCTCCTCTGCATAAGCGACAAGGCCGTGTCACATGACACGGCCAAGAATGGGTCGAATTGTAGCAGAGGGCGCCCTTGCCAAAATGGCTGGTGGGAGCGAGCATGGAAGCTCGGCAAGCTGAAGGGAAATACGTATGCGAAACATGGACCAAGGCTGGCGCGCTCGTCTGGGGTGGTTTGCGATCACGATAGCGGTGGCCTTGCTGGCCGCCTGCGCTGCGCAGACCAGACTCACCCATACCTGGACAGAGGCAGCATTTCACGGCGCCCCCTTCAAGCGTGTTCTGGTGATCGGATTTGGTGAAGACGGCGCAACCCGCCGCATCTTTGAGGAAGAATTCGCCGGGCGCCTGCGGGCCTCTGGCGTAGCGGCAGTTCCCAGCTATACGCTGGCTTCGGGCGTCAACGAAACCGACCTGAAAAAAGTGAAGGAAATGGTCGCCCACTCGGGCGCCGATGGTGTACTGACGACGCGACTGGTCGGCATCGACAAGCGCGTCAATGTCTATCCCGGTCAGGTCATCATCACCCCGGCCATCGGCTATCGCCGCAATTTCTACGGGTACTACTCGTCGACGATGGTGATTCCGCCGACTACCTACAATTACGACGTGGTGACGCTGGAAACCAACCTCTGGCAGGTCGTTGGCGAAAGCCTGGTCTGGTCGGGAACAACCGAGACCTTTGCTCCTGAGGATGTGCGCAAGAGCACGGTCGAATTCGCCGGTATCATCGTTACGGCGCTACGCGGACAGGGGCTTTTGTAACCCCCGTCCGGCGCGCTGTCTAGAGCACTTCTGCCGCGTGGTCGGCGAGGCGCGAGCGCTCGCCACGTTGCAGGGTGATGTGCCCGGAATGCCCCCAGCCCTTGAAGCGGTCGACCACGTAGGTGAGACCTGAACTGCCTTCAGTAAGGTAGGGTGTATCAATCTGCGCAATGTTGCCGAGGCAGACCACCTTGGTGCCGGGGCCGGCGCGGGTAATCAGCGTCTTCATCTGCTTCGGCGTCAGGTTCTGCGCCTCGTCGATGATCAGATACTTGTTGAGGAAAGTGCGGCCGCGCATGAAATTAAGCGATTTGATCTTGATCCGGCTGCGGATCAGGTCCATCGTCGCCGCCCGGCCCCAGTCGCCGGCCTGGTCGTCGGTCTTGTTGAGCACGTCGAGGTTGTCCTCCAGCGCGCCCATCCAGGGTGTCATCTTTTCTTCCTCGGTCCCTGGCAGGAAACCGATGTCCTCGCCCACCGGCACGGTCACCCGGGTCATGATGATTTCGGCGTAAAGCTTCGACTCCAGCACCTGGTTCAGGCCTGCCGCGATGGTCAGCAGCGTCTTGCCCGTACCGGCCTGGCCGAGCAGGGTAACGAAATCAACCTCGGGGTTCATCAGCAGGTTGAGGGCGAAATTCTGCTCACGGTTGCGCGCCGTGATCCCCCAGATATTGTTCTTCGGATGCGTGTAATCCGTCAGCGTCTCGAATTCTGCCGTTTTCCCCGAGACATTCCGCACGATTGCCGCAAAGCTTGGATCGCCCTTGATATAGAGGAACTCGTTTTCCATGAAGTGCGAACTGAGGGGACCCTTCACCCGGTACTTGGTGTGGCTTTCCTCCTTCCACGACTCCATCCCCTGACCGTGCTTGTCCCAGAAATCCGCTGGCAGCTCGCGCATGCCGGTGTAGAGCAGGTCGGTGTCTTCCAGCACCTTGTCGTTGAAGTAGTCCTGCGCTTCCAGGCCCAGTGCGCGGGCCTTGATGCGCATGTTGATGTCCTTCGAAACAAGAATCGCATGGCGGCGCGGGAACTTGCGCTGCAGGTGGATGACCACCGCCAGGATCTGGTTGTCGAATTTCGAAGTCGGCAAAGCCGCTGGCAGATCGGCAGCAATGGCTTCGGTCTGGACGAAAAGGCGTCCGCTGGCGAGTTTCTGTGACGGGCCCGCGAGTGGAATGCCGGTATCGATGCCGTTTTCGAAGCTGCTGACGATTTCGTCGAGCGAGCGTGTGGCCTGGCGGGCATTGCGTGCGATTTCCGACATGCCCTTCTTGTTGTTGTCCAGCTCTTCCAGAACCATGATCGGCAGGTAGACGTCATGTTCCTCGAATCGGTACAGGCTGGTCGGATCGTGCATCAGCACGTTGGTATCGAGGACGAATATCTTGGTATTGATCGGCTCGGCACCTGACTTGGTCTTGATTTTTGTCTTGGTCGTGGACTCGGCTTGCGCTGCGGGTTTGCGGGCCATGGTGTAGGGCTCTCCGTTGGCGTTTAGAGGGATCTCAGGTAATCCAGCACTTCCTGGGCATGACCGGGCACCTTTATACCCCGCCATTCCCTGCGCAGCCGCCCATCGCCATCGATGACGAAGGTGCTGCGCTCAATTCCACGAACCTCCTTTCCATAGAGTTTCTTCAGCTTGATGACGGCAAAGCGGGAACAGAGCAGTTCTTCGCTGTCCGTGAGCAGGTCGAAGGGCAGCGCCTGCTTCGTCCGGAAGTTTTCATGTGATTTCACCGAGTCGCGCGAAACGCCGAGCACGGTTGCACCAAGGGCCAGAAAATCAGCGTGCAGGTCGCGGAACTGCTGCGCCTCGGTGGTGCAGCCTGGGGTGCTGTCCTTGGGGTAGAAATAGAGAACGACGGGGCTGCCGCGCAGGGCAGAAAGGGAGATGTCCTTGCCGCCGGTGGCGGGTAGGGTGAAATCGGCAACGGGCTGATCAATCATCAACATCTCCGGCAGGGATCCGGATTGATTGTGGTGACAAAGAAGGCTTCCGGTCAACCGGATTAATTTTTCCCGTATCGACCTATACTGGCGGGTCCGGCTTGCTGCGCAAGACTTCCTGCGGCGGTTTTCACCTCATTGATTTTGCTTGCTGCACCCTGCGGCGTTTTTTCGGTGTTTTGTGAATTACGTCACTGTCTCACCGTGGCCACTGCGCGCAGACTGGCATCAATGGGCCAGTGAGGTGTGTCATGAACCGGAGTGGCAAGACGGGAATCACGAACGAAAGACGAACCGCCCGCCAGCGCAGGCTGGACGACGAGCGTCGTCAGGTCGACGAGGGGGCGCCGGAGCGCCGGTTGGGGCTGGAGCGCCGGAAGCAGGCAATGGGTCCGCCCGAACGCCGTGTGCGCAACGAACGCCGCGACTGTGAAAATGGCCCGCCAGCGGGTTGGCGCGATCGGCGGCGGTCGGCGGAGCGCCGCAGCCCCGATGTGGTCGAAAGCAGTTTCGAGGAATGGGTCAAACTGCGCGCCATCCGCTGCACGACTGGCGCTGAAAAGGATCATCCGACTGATGATCACGACAGACTTGGGCGGATAATCATCCGCGATTGAAGGGTAGTGACCGGCTGCCCGCAGCGGCAGCACCTTCGTACGCTGACGGGCCTGCGGTGAACAGCCTGCGGTCCGCCAGGTCGGGGTTCTGGTAGGATTCAGCCTCACGCTTCGATGTGCGCTCCCCGGTCTCCCGCATGGCTTTCTCCCTTTCCGATGTGTTTTCCCCTGCCGGCCTGCTGGCGGGCAGTATTTCCGGCTATCGCCAGCGCGGTCAGCAGCTTGAAATGGCCGAACGCGTGGCGGCCGCGCTCAAGGATAACCGGGTGCTGGTCGCCGAAGCCGGTACAGGTACCGGCAAGACCTATGCCTATCTCGTGCCGGCGCTGATGTCCGGTGGCAAGGTCATCGTTTCTACCGGTACCAAGAACCTGCAGGATCAGCTTTTCAACCGCGACCTGCCGACCATTCGCGCCGCCCTCAACGTGCCGGTGAAAACGGCACTGCTCAAGGGGCGGGCCAATTACGTCTGTCATTACCACCTTGAGCGCGCCCAGGCTGATGGCCGGTTTCTGACGCGAGAGGATGCTGGACACGCACGCATCATCGTCCGCTTTGCCAAGACCACGCAGACCGGCGACAAGGGGGAATGCGGTGATGTGCCGGAAAATTCGCCGGTGTGGAACATGGTCACCTCCACCCGCGACAACTGTCTGGGCCAGGACTGCCCGAACCACAAGGAATGTTTCGTTCTTGCTGCCCGCCGCGAAGCCTTGGCGGCTGACGTGGTGGTGGTCAATCACCACCTGTTCTTTGCCGATGTGATGCTGAAAGACGAAGGCATGGCCGAGTTGCTGCCAGCCTGCAACGCCGTCATTTTTGACGAGGCGCACCAGTTGCCGGAAACCGCCAGCCTGTTCTTCGGCGAGAACGTTTCTACAGCCCAGGTCATTGACCTTGCCCGCGACACCAAGCTCGAAGGCATTGCCTCGGCAAAGGACTGCCTCGACCTGCCGCCGGCCTGCGCCAATCTGGAGAAAGCTGCCAAGGATCTGCGCCTGACGCTGGGCGTCGATCCGGCGCGCTACTCGCTGGTCCAGCTCGAAGCGCGGCCGGGTTTCGACAATCTGCTGGCGGGCTTGATCAATACGCTGGAGCACTTTTCCGCGCTGCTCGAAACGCAAGCCGAGCGCTCGGAAGGCTTGGAAAGCTGCTGGCAACGCAGTACGGAGTTGCTCAGCGGCTTGCGTCGCTGGCGCTCCGGCGAAGCCGCTGGCGGCAAGTCGGAAGACGGGCCAGGCAGCGTGCGCTGGGGTGAAGCCACTACCTGGTCCTTGCAGCTCAACGCGACACCGCTGGCCATTGGCGAGATTTTCCGCAAGCAGATGAGCGGCCATCCGCGTGCCTGGATCTTTACCTCGGCGACACTCGCCGTGCAGAAGGATTTTGGCCATTACTGCGCCGAGATGGGCCTGATCGATGCCGAATCCGCCTGCTGGGAAAGCCCCTTCGACTACCCCAGTCAGGCCGTGTTGTACGTGCCGACAGGCTTGCCCGAGCCGAACAGCCCGGGCTTCATCGAGGCGGTTGTCGAAGCCGCTTTCCCGGTAGTCAAGGCCAGCGCTGGCCGCGCCTTCTTCCTGTGTACCTCACTGCGGGCGATGCGCCGTACGCACGAACTGCTACAGGAAAAACTGGAAAACGCGGGGCTGGACTATCCGCTGCTGCTGCAGGGCGAGGGCAGCAAGAACGAACTGCTCGAGCGCTTTCGTCGCCTCGGCAACGCCATTCTTGTCGGTAGCCAGAGTTTCTGGGAGGGCGTAGACGTGCGCGGTGAGGCGCTATCGCTGGTCGTCATCGACAAGCTGCCGTTTGCCCCGCCGGACGACCCGGTGCTCTCCGCGCGCATCGAGCGCATGAACCGCGAAGGGCGGAACGCCTTCATGGAATACCAGTTGCCGCGCGCTGTCATCAACGTCAAGCAGGGGGCCGGCCGGCTGATCCGCGATGAAACCGATCGCGGTGTGCTGATGATCTGTGACCCACGGCTGATCTCCAAACCCTACGGCAAGCGCGTCTGGCGCAGCCTGCCGCCGATGAAGCGCACGCGCGAGCTGGCCGAAGTGGTCGAATTTTTTGCTGTCGAGGCCCTTGCATGAACGATTTTGTTGACGTCCTGCCGGACGATTGCAGTTCTGCCGCAGCGGTACTCAACCGCGATTGTTCCTGCGTCACCCTCGACCATGCGGCGCTTGCCAGTGCGCTGGAAGCGGGTAGTGCCGGCCTTTACGCGGAGATTCGCGAAACGCGCCCGAACCTGTTTTCCGATTCCATCGTTTTTGTCGGCCACCAGCATCTGGCGCGCATGGCCGATCTGGTTGCCGCGATGGAGACGATCGTGATCTTGCCCGCTTGGCAGGAGCGCGTTCTCGGCTGGGCGCCGGCAAGTGCCAGGCAGGTGACAGCTGCCGGCGGCGCCTTTCTTGGCTACGATTTTCATCTCGGTGACGACGGCCCCAAGCTGATTGAGATCAATACCAACGCCGGTGGCGCCGTGCTCAACACCCGCTTGCGCAGCGTCCAGCGAGCCTGTTGCGATGCTGTGGCATCGCTGATGCATGGCGCGCAGCCCGCAGGTGAAGTCCAGTTCGTCGAGATGTTCCGCGAGGAGTGGCGGCGGGTGCATGGCGATGCGCCGCTGCGGCATATCGCCATCGTCGATGAATCGCCGGCATCGCAGTATTTGGCGCCGGAGTTTGAGCTTTTCCGTCAGCTTTTCGAAGCCAACGGTATCCACGCCAGCATTCTCGATCCGACGCGATTGCGCTGGGATACAGAAGCGCAGCGCCTGTTTGCCGGTGACGACCAGATTGACCTGGTTTACAACCGTCTCACCGATTTTTCGCTCGACACCCCCGCCTGCAGTGCGCTGCGATCCGCCTGGGAAAGCGATGGCCCCAATACCGCGGTGATTACCCCGCACCCTCGGGCACATGCGCTTTATGCCGACAAACGCAACCTGGTCGCCCTTTGCGATCAAGCCTGGCTCGAAGACATTGGCGTCTCGCTGGAGGTACGGCGGTTGATCGCTGAAATGGTGCCGAACACCCGTTCCGTACGCGCCGAGGATGCTGAAGCCCTGTGGGCCGAACGTCGCCGCTGGTTCTTCAAACCGGCAGCGGGTTACGGCAGCAAGGCGGCCTATCGCGGTGAAAAGTTGACCAAGCGCGTGTTCGAGGAAATCCTGCAGGGCGGTTATATCGCCCAGGCATTGGTGCCGCCTTCAGAGCGCCGGCTGGAAGTGGCGGGTGCCCCCCAGCAGTTCAAGGTCGACCTGCGCAACTATGCCTATGCTGGCCGTGTCCAGCTCGTTGTGGCGCGCCTCTATCAGGGCCAGACCACCAATTTCCGCACGCCCGGTGGCGGTTTTGCGCCTGTGTTCGAGGTGCCGGGTGCGGCCGTCGAACAGCGCAGCAGGTAAAATGACCCCATGAAAATTTTCGGTATTGCCGGCTATTCCGGCTCGGGCAAGACGACGCTGATCGAGCAGTTGATACCTCGGCTGATTGCGTGCGGCCTTCGGGTGTCGGTGATCAAGCACGCCCACCACAGTTTCGATATTGACCGGCCGGGCAAGGATTCCTTCCGCCATCGCGAAGCCGGTGCCAGCGAGGTGATGCTCACCGGTGCGCAACGCTGGGCACTGCTGCACGAGTTGCGCGACGAGCCGGAGCCGACGCTGGAAGAATATCTGCAGCACTTCTCGCCCTGCGACCTGGTGCTGGTCGAAGGTTTCAAGCACGAAGCCGTGCCCAAGCTGGAAGTGTATCGCCCGGCCAACGGCAAGCCGCCGCTGTGGCCCGAGAATCCGCACGTGGTGGCCGTGGCCACTGACGAGCCGGTGAAAACGCACTTGCCGGTGCTTGACTTGAACGATGTCGACGCCATTGCCAGCTTCGTCATCACTACGCTCGAACTGACAGGAAAGACCCATGCTCTCGTTTGATGAAGCACTGCAGAAGTTGCTCGCCGGCTGCCAGCCGGTGACCGAAACCAAGGCCATGCCGACGCTGGCGGCTGCCGGGCGGGTGCTGGCCGAAGCGCAGTATTCAACGCTCTCGGTACCGCCGCTCGATAACTCGGCGATGGACGGCTACGCCGTGCGTGCCGCCGATGTGACGGCGGTTGGCACGACGTTGCCGGTCTCGCAGCGCATCCCGGCGGGTACCGTCGGCGCGCACCTGCTGCCGGGCACCGCCGCCCGCATCTTCACCGGCGCGCCAGTGCCGGCCGGCGCCGATGCGGTGATCATGCAGGAACGCTGCGAGCATGCCGGGGAGTCCGTAGTGATCAACCACGTGCCGAAGGCCGGCGAGCATATCCGCCGTGCTGGCGAAGACGTGCAGCCGGGGGCGCAGATCCTTGCTGCCGGCGCCCGCCTGCGGCCGCAGGACACAGCCTTTGCCGCTTCGGTCGGACTGGCGACGCTGCCGGTGCTGCGCCGCGTGCGCGTGGCGGTGTTCTTTACTGGCGACGAACTGCGCATGCCGGGCGAGCCACTGCCGCCGGGAGCCATCTACAACTCCAACCGCTTTGCGCTGGTTGCCCTGCTTGAACGCCTCGGCTGCGAGGTGCGTGACCTCGGACTGGTGCCGGATCAACTTGAACCAACGCGAGCGGCATTACGTGCCGCTGCTGCCGACAACGACCTGATCATCACCTCGGGCGGCGTCTCCGTCGGCGAGGAAGACCATATCAAGCCGGCGGTGGAAGCCGAAGGCCGGCTCGACATGTGGAAGATCGGCATCAAGCCGGGCAAGCCGCTGGCGTTTGGCGCGGTGACGAGTGCCGGCAAGGACTGCGCCTTCATCGGCCTGCCGGGCAACCCGGTCTCCGCCTTCGTCACCTTCCTGACGCTGGTGCGGCCGTTCGTGCTGCGCCTTTCAGGCGTCGACAAGGTACTGCCCAAGTCCTACCTGCTGCATGCCGATTACGACTGGATTCGCCCCGATGTGCGACGCGAGTTCCTGCGCGCGCTGACTAACGACACCGGTGGCGTCGAACTGTTTCCCAGCCAGGGTTCGGGTGTGCTTTCCTCCTGCGTGCAGGCCGACGGCCTTGTCGACAACCCGCCGGGGCAGGCGGTCAAGCGCGGTGACCTGGTGCGCTTCATTCCTTTTTCAGAGCTGTTGAACTGAGGTTGAACCGAGCATGATCAAGATTCTCTACTTTGCCAGCCTGCGCGAAAAACTTGGGTCTTCGGGCGAAAGTCTCGAATTGCCGGCCGGCGTGGACAGTGTCGGCGATGTACTGATAACGCTTGCGGCGCGAGGTGGCGAGTGGGCCAGCCTGGCCACTGTGAAAAACCTGAAGAGCGCTGTCAATCAGGAAATGGCGCGTGCTGATTCACCGGTGAAGGATGGCGACGAGGTCGCTTTTTTCCCGCCGGTGACCGGCGGTTAGGCACGGGGAGGGTTGCGGCATGGCGGACGTGGTACGTGTTCAGGAAGACGATTTCGATGTTGGCGCCGAGATTGCCGCGCTCACTGCCGGTGACCCCCGGGCCGGGGCCGTAGCCAGCTTCGTCGGGCTGGTGCGCGACATCAATGACGGCAGTGGCGTCTCTGAGATGGAACTGGAGCACTACCCTGGCATGACCGAAAAGGCGCTCGCCGAGATCGTCGCCGAGGCGCGTGGGCGCTGGGACATCTATGCCACGACGGTGATTCATCGCGTCGGCAAGCTGCAGCCCTGCGACCGGATCGTGCTGGTGGCGGTCTCCAGCGCGCATCGCGGTGAGGCCTTTGCCGCCTGCGAATTCATCATGGATTACCTGAAGACTCGCGCGCCGTTCTGGAAGCGCGAAGTCACCCCCGAGGGCGCGCGCTGGGTTGATGCGCGCGAGTCGGACGATCACTCGGCGGCACGCTGGGAAAAATAGTTGTAACGCCAGATGCACAGGCGCAGTGCGACTGTGTAAACGAGAAAAGGGCGCAGTGCCAAGCAGTGCGCCCTTTTTCCTGGAGGCTGGAAAACTCAGCTGATCTTGAATCGGCTGACGGCAGAATGCAGCGATGCTGAAAGCGTCTGCAGATGGCGTGCGGCATCGGTCGTGTGCTGTACCGCCTGCGAGCTTTCTTCGGACATCTGGGCAATCTGCTCGATATTCTTCGCAATGTCGCTCGAAGCTGCGCCCTGCTCACGGATCGACGACGAGATGTCGTTGACTACCGCCACGACGCGCATCGCACCGTCGCGGATGTTGGTGATCGACTGGCCGGCTTCGTTGGCCAGATCGACGCCCTTGCCGGCCTGTTTGACACCGGTCTCCATACTGGCCACCGCATTGCGTGTTCCGTTCTGGATCTTGCCGACCATGCCGGCAATTTCGGTCGTCGACAGGCTGGTGCGTTCGGCCAGTTTCCGCACTTCGTCGGCAACTACGGCAAAGCCGCGCCCCTGTTCGCCTGCCCGTGCTGCCTCGATGGCCGCGTTGAGTGCGAGCAGGTTGGTCTGGTCGGCGATTTCGCGAATGGTATTGACGATTGAGGTGATGTGGTCCGACTGCTCGCCCAGCTCTTCGATGATTTTCGAGGAAGAGACAACGGCCTCGGAAATCTTGCGCATTTCCTCAGCGGCGTTCTGGATGATTCCTGTACCACGCTCGGAGAGTTCGCCTGATTCCTGCGAAATACCGTGTGCCTCGTTGGCGTTGTGCGAAACCTGGTCGATGCTGACGGTCATTTCCTCGACGGCTGCAGCCATGGCTGAAGCCGACTCGCTTTGCTGGCGTGAGCGCAGTGCCACTTCTTCCGAGGCGTGCAGCAACTCGCCGGCAGCTGATTCAAGTTGACTGGCACCGCTGATGATCTCGCTGATCATCTTGCGCAGGGTGTCCTGCATTTCCTTCATGCCGGCGAGCAGGCTGACCTTGTCGCCAGGCGCGCACTGGACGTCGACGGCGAGGTTGCCGGCGGCGATGCGGCGGGTGATTTCTGCAGCGTATTGCGGGTCGCCGCCGAGCGTACTGACAATGTTGCGGCCGACGAAGAAGAGCGCGAGCGCGATGAAACCGCCGATACCAACACCCCAGGCGAGAAAACGGGTTGCTTGCTGGCGGAAGAGGGCATCGACGTCATCGGTGTAGATACCCGTCCCGATGATCCAGCCCCACGGCTCGAAGCCCTTTACATAGGAGATCTTCTGCACAGGCGTATCCGAGCCGGGCTTCGGCCACAGGTAGTCGACAAATCCGGCACCGGAGGCTTTCACGACCTTGACAAATTCGACGAAGAGCACCTTGCCGGTGGGATCCTTCACTTCGGCCATTGATTTCCCTTCCAGGTCTGGCCGGATAGGGTGCATCAGCGTGGTGGGCGAAAAATCGTTGATCCAGAAATATTCATTCTTGTCATAGCGCAGTGTGCGGATGGTGTTCATGGCGGCTTTCTTCGCCTCGTCCATCGGCATCCGCCCCTCGCGCCCCTCTTTCTCGAAGTGCGCAAGGGTGGCATGCGCGACCTCGACAAGGTTGCGTACCTTCTCCTGGCGATCCTGCATCAGTTGCGTCTTCGTATTGTTCAGCGAGACAACAAAGAGCAGAACCAGGGCAGCAGCAGTCGCTGCTGAGAGCGACATCAGTTTGCCGCGCAAGGACATTCCCGTAGACGTATTCATGGCCAACCTCTGTTTTCTTTAAGACATATGAATAGAAGCTGTTTTATTCTATGCCTTAAGTGATAGATATCAAGAGGATCGAGGCAGAAAATTGTCAATTATTCGTGACAGTTTTCAGGTTGATTCCTTTAGCTGCGGAGTTTGGCCAGCGCTTCGTGCTGGTTGTCGAAGATGTGAGGGGAGAGTTGGCGTTGCGTCAGTGCATCGCCGATCTGTGCCCGGGTGAAGGCGCTGGTGGTATAGCGGGTGACGCGCGAATAGAAGCGGGTGACCACGTCGCGCACCATCTCGACATAGGTGTCGAGCAGTTCCGGCGCGATGCTGAAGTTGTCGTAGTTGATGATGGCGTAGACCTTGTGATCGAGCACACCGAGTTTCTGTTCGATGAGCTGGCGGATGGTTTCGATGTCAGCGGCCCGGCGCAGGTTGAGGTTCTCAAAATTGACGAAGAACAGGTTCTGCCCGGCGTCGTAGCTCAAGCGTTTTTCCAGTGGCAGGCTCTGCAGGTCGGCACGCAGGCCCATCGGTGCATCGGCAAAAATACGGGCATCCATCAGGCGTAGCTGAGGACTGATCATTGGGCGGAAACTCATCTGCGCCAGGATGTCGCGTTCAAGATCGACGCCCGGTGCGATTTCGATCAGTTCCAGCCCGCCGTTGGCCAGTTGGAAAACGCAGCGCTCGGTGACATAGAGCACCGGCTGGCTGCGTTTGGTGGCGTAGGCGCCGCTGAAGGTGCGGTGTTCGACTTCCTGGACGAATTTCTTCGTCTTTCCCTCACGGACGATTTTCAGCTTGCCATCCGCAATCTCCACTTCGAGATCGCCAGCGGTAAAGGTGCCGACAAAGATGACCTTCTTGGCGTTCTGGCTGATGTTGATGAAGCCGCCGGCGCCGGCCAGCCGCGGGCCGAACTTGGAGACATTGAGGTTGCCCTCGGCGTCGGCCTGGGCCAGCCCGAGGAAGGTAATGTCCAGCCCGCCGCCGTCGTAGAAATCGAACTGGTAGGGCTGGTCGATGATGGCATCCGTGTTCACTGCGGCACCGAAGTTGAGCCCTGAAGCCGGTACGCCGCCAACCACGCCGGGTTCGGCGGTCAGCGTCAGCAGGTCGATCACCTTTTCTTCGGCAGCAACGCTGGAGACGCCCTCCGGCATGCCGATGCCGAGGTTGACCACGCTGTTGGCCATCAGCTCGAAGGCGGCCCGGCGGGCGATGATCTTGCGTTCATCCATGGCCATCGGCTCGATCGACGACATGGGGATGCGGATCTCGCCGGAGAAGGCCGGGCTATAGGCTTCGGCAAAGGTCTGCATGTGGTATTCGGGTTTTTCGGCGACCACCACGCAGTCGACCAGGATGCCGGGAATCTTCACCTGGCGCGGGTTCAGCGAGCCGCGCTCGGCGACGCGCTCGACCTGGACGATGACGATGCCGCCCGAGTTGTGCGCGGCCATGGCGATGGCCAGCGCTTCCAGCGTCAGCGCCTCCTTCTCCATGGTGATGTTGCCGTCCGGGTCGGCGGTGGTGCCGCGGATGATGCCGACGTTGACCGGGAAGGTCTTGTACATCAGGTAATCCTCGCCGCCGATGTTGGTCAGGCTGACGAGGTCTTCGGTAGTGCATTCGTTGATCTTGCCGCCGCCGTGACGCGGGTCGACGAAGGTGCCGAGACCAACGCGGGAAACCTGCACCGGCTTGCCGGCGGCGATGTCGCGATAGAGGTGTGAGATGACGCCCTGCGGCAGGTTGTAACCTTCGATCTTGTTGTCGACAGCGAGCTTTTGCAGCTTGGGTACCAATCCCCAGTGGCCGCCGACAACGCGCCCGACCAGGCCTTCGTGGCCGAAATGGTTGAGGCCGCGCTCCTTGCCGTCGCCCTGGCCGGCGGCGTAGAACAGGGTCAGGTTGCGTGGGCTGCCGGCTTCGCTTTCCGGGTCTTCGCCGAGGAAGCGCTTTTCCAGCGCGACGGCAATGTTCTCGGCAAAACCGATGCCGACGAAACCGCCGGTGGCTACGGTATCGCCATCGCGCACCAGGCGCACGGCCTCGGCGGCGCTAACCACCTTGCTGCGCTTGTCGATGGTGTGCTGTGGGTTGTCCAGCAGGGGGTGGGAAGCTGTCGGCATGGTCACGATCTCCTCGTCGTTATTTTCAGTGTTGTGCGCCACCAGAGCGGATGCGCCTAGATTAGCGCAATGCCCGCCCGTGTGGCGTCTTCCGTATGGTGAAATGCGCTGGGGGTAGGGATTCCAGTCAGCGCAACAGCGTGCCGTTCCGGCCGATCACCGTTACTTCGACGAAGCGCGAGCCGACCCGGCTGGTCGGTGTGAAGCTGACGTTGAATCCGCCGACATCGAGGTTGCCCAGCGTTTCCAGCGCGCGCAGGATTTTTTCCGGACTCGGGTTGGGGCCGGCACGGCGGATGGCTTCGACCAACACCTTGGCGCCGATGAATTCCTCAAAATTGGTGTAGGAAACAGCTGCGTCGGCCGGGGCGTACTTGGCAAAAAGTTTTCTGAATTCGCGCGTCACCGGCTGCGTGTCGGAATGCGGGAAAGGCATGACCTGGCTGATACCGAGACCATGCACGGCCGGCGTTCCAGAAAGCTTGACCAGCTGCCCGGCATCGACCACCGAGATGTTGAGCAGCTGTGCGCTGCCGCCGGCTTCGCGGAAAGACTTGGCAAAAGCGGCGGTGGAGCGATTGACCGAGATCATGATGACCGCGCCGGCATCGGCCTTGCGGATGATGTCGACCGCGGCCTTGACGTCATCGGTATTGCGTTCGTAGCTGGCGGCGGCCGCGAGTTTCAAGTCGCGCTTGGCCAGGGCGGTTTCGACGCCCTTCTTGCCAGCTTCGCCGAAGCCGTCGTTCTGGTAGAAGACGGCGATGCGCTTGATGCCCAGTGTGGTCAGCTGGTCCACCATGTGTTCGGCCTCGTCAGCGTAGCCGGCACGGATGTGGAAGATGTTCCGGTTCTCGGCGGTGCGCAGGTTTTCGCCGCCGGTGTAGGGAGCGACCAGGGCGATCTTTCCGGATTCGAGCAAACCGCGCTTGAGCACTTCGCCAACGTTGGCGGTGCCGGCAAAGCCGATCAGTGCCACTGCTTGCTGCTTCTCGATCAGTTCCTGGGTCAGGCGGACGGTTTCATCGACCTTGTAGGCGTCGTCGACGACCACATGGCGAATCCTGTTGCCGTTGATGCCGCCGCTGGCGTTGATGTGATCGAAGTAGATTCTGGCGCCAAGCACCATGTCGCGCCCGGTGCTGGCGAGTACGCCGGAGAGCGGGGCCACCTGGCCGATGACAATGTCTGCGGCGTTGGCGCCAAGACTGATGCTGGCAATGAGGAGGGTCGCGGCAAAGCGGCGGCCGCGCTGCAAGGCCGAAGCGAGGGTGAGGAATTTCAACATGGAGTCTCCTTTGGTGTGGGTGGCGTTTGTCGCTTACGCCTGCATTTCCCACAGCAGGTTTGGTGCCATGTTGCTAAGTTGTTGAAATAAAAACGAATAACAGATAGCGGCAAATGCCGATAGTCGCAGCATCGAGACGCTTATGACGAAAGTCGTAGATCGGGTGGGCTTTGATGGGGGTCTCCGGTTGGAGACGTGTCCTAAGAGTGAGACGTTGATCTCTTCAAAGACCGAGGGTGGCGATCTTCTTGTACAGCGTGGCCCGGCCCAATCCCAGTTGCCGTGCGGCTTCCGTGACCTTGCCATCGCAATTGCGCAGGGTCTGCATGATGAGATTTCGCTCGAAGGCAGCAAAAGCCTCGTCGTAGGTGGTGGCTTCAATGGCCGTCTCGGTACCGGCGCTTGTCGCCCCTTCTGCCGGCGGTATGACAATGCCGCGAATGTCGCTTTCCATCAGCCGTGGCCCATCGGCCAGCATGCAGGCCTGTTCCAGCACGTTGCGCAGTTCGCGGATGTTGCCCGCCCAGTGGCAGCGTTTGAGCAGGGCCAGCGCTGCCGGATCGAGTTCGCGCAGCGTCAGGCGGGAACGGGCGGCGATCTGCTCAAGAATATGGTCGCAGAGCGGCCCGAAATCCTCGGTTCGCGCGCGCAGTGCCGGCAGGTTGATGGTCAGCACGTTGAGCCGGTAGTAGAGGTCGGCACGGAAACGCCCCGCCGCGATGTCGGCCTTCAGGTCGCGCGAGGTGGCAGCAATGACGCGCACGTCGATCTTGACCACCTTGTTGCTGCCCAGCGGTTCGACTTCGTTTTCCTGTAGCACCCGCAGCAGCTTGGCCTGCAGGTTGAGCGGCATGTCGCCGATTTCATCGAGGAAGAGGGTGCCGCCGTTGGCCAGCTCGAACTTGCCGATGCGCGCCTTCTTGTCGGCGCCAGTGTAGGCGCCCGGTGCGGCTCCGAAACATTCGGCTTCCAGCAGCGTGTCGGGAATGGCGGCAACGTTGAAGCCGACAAAGGGGTGGTCGGCGCGTGCCGAGGCAGCATGGATGGCGTGCGCCAGCAATTCCTTGCCGGTGCCGGTTTCGCCGAGCAGCAGCACGGTGGTATCGAGTTGTGCCGCTCGCCGCGCCTGGTGCTTGACCTGGGCGGCAGCCGGGCTGTTGCCGATGTAGTTGGTGAAGGTGTACTTGGCCCGCCGTTCGGCGGCGAGGTGTTGCTGGGTCTGTGCCAACTGGTGCTGCAAGCGGTGCAGGCGGGCGTAGAAGGGCTGTAGCGGCTGCAGCTTGTCGTACAGTGCAAAGCCGATGGCGCCGATGGTTTCGCCGTTATCGTCCTTGATCGGGATGCGGGTGACAACGAAGGACTCACCATCGACATCGAGGATATCAAGCAGCAACGGGCGGCCGGTGCGCACCACCTCGCGCATCAGCGAGGTCGGGATGATCTCCTCGATTTCCTTGCCGATCGCCGCCTTGGCATCCGGCACCCCGAGGCGGGCCGCATAGCGTTCGTTGATCCAGACGACGCGGGCGTCGCGATCGACCACCACCGTCCCTTCGCAGAGCGTGTCGAAGGTCTCGAAGACGGAAGCCATGGCGCGCTCGCGCAATTGGTCGTAGTCGAAGTTCTGTGGGCTGATCGTCATCTGAAATCGGGAGAGTAACGGGGCTGACAAGACAGGCTCCCATCTTACGCCGGGCGGCGAAAAAATAGACGGCGGCCCGGCATTGCCTGCCGGGCCGCTACCGGGTTGCGGGCTATCGGATTACTGGTAGTACAGGCCGCCGTTGATGTTCAGCGTGGCGCCGGTGGTGAAGCCGGACAGCTCGTTGGCCAGGAAGGCGCAGGCGTAGCCGATTTCTTCCGGCTTGGCCAGGCGCTTC
>JBAYVG010000014.1:0-47238 GCA_041674785.1 Rhodocyclaceae bacterium | reverse complement strand
GAAATGAGTGCGGTGGGCAATGGTGCGCTCGATCTGACCTTGAAGATCCCTCTGGCGAAGACCGAGGACGCCACGGTCCAGGGGGAGTACCGTTTCATGGATAACGTGGTGACCGTCGATCCGGTGCTGCCGCCGATGACCGGCGTCAAGGGGCTGCTGCAATTTACCGATGCCGGCATCACCGTTCGCGATATCACCGGGCAGTTTCTTGGCGGGCCGGTCAAGGTCCGTGCGGATACGCGCGAGGGGCGCGTCGAGGTGCTGGTTACCGGTGCGCTGTCGGCTGCTCAGGCGCGCAAGCATTACGCCTTGCCGATATTCGACAATCTTTCGGGGAGCGCCAACTGGCGCGCCGAAGTGAAGGTCAAAAAGAATTCCGCCGAAATCGTCGTCGATTCGACGCTGGTTGGCCTTTCTTCAAGCCTGCCGCCGCCTTTCAACAAGCCGGCAACCGACGCGCTGCCTTTGCGTTTCGAGAAGGGCAACATCGCCGCAAACGGGGGGCGCAAGGGCGATACGCTTGATCGTATCCGGCTGAGTGTCGGCAAGGTGGCCGCTGCCCAACTCTTGCGCCGTCGCGATAGCGACGGAAAGCTGGTGCCTGAGCGCGGCGCGCTGGCTATTGGTGTCCCGCTCGTCTTGCCGGACGCCGGGGTGGCAGTGACCGTTTCGGCGCCAGCGGTCGACTTTGATTTCTGGCGCGCCGCGCTGACCCCCGCGCGCAGCGAAACCGTGGCAGAGAGCAGTGCCCTCTCGCCACTACTGCCGAACCAGGTGCTGGTGACGGTGGCGTCAATGGATGCCGCAGGCGTTCGCTTCCACGATGTCGATCTGCGGGGGCGCAGGGCAGGTGGCAAGTGGCTGATGGGAATGGCGTCGCAGGAAATGAACGGAAGCCTGGAGTTCGACCCTTTCGGCCGGGGCGCTTTGCGTGCCCGTTTGAAGAACTTTTTCGTCGCACGCACCCCGCAGGCGGAAGTGAGCGCCATCGAAAAATCATCGACGCTGGAGGATCTGCCCGCGCTCGATGTGGTTGCCGACGATTTTTCCATCGGCAAGCAGAAGCTTGGGCGTCTGGAAATCCAGGCGCATAACGCCGGAACGAACTGGCGCATCGAGAAATTGTCCATCACTAATCCGGATGGAAATCTCGAAGGAACGGGGGCGTGGCAGATGCAGGCTCCCCGGCGTTTTGATCTTGACTTCAAGCTGGGCAGCGAAAATGTCGGCAACCTGCTCGATCGTCTCGGCTATCCGGGAACGGTCAAGCAGGGAACGGCAAGGCTTTCCGGCCAGTTGAACTGGGTCGGCGTGCCGACGAGTATCGACTATCCTTCCCTGACCGGAGCCATGCGTGTGGAAGCGTCAAACGGACAGTTTGCCAAGATGGACCCCGGTGCTGCCGGAAAACTGCTGGGGCTGATCAGCCTGCAGGGCTTGCCGCGACGTATCACCCTTGATTTCCGGGATGTCTTTTCGGAGGGGTTTGCCTTCGATTCGATTGCGGGCAAGACGACCGTGAAAGCCGGCATCATGCACACCGACCGTTTGCAGATCGATGGTCCGTCGGCACGGGTCTTGATGCGTGGCGATGTTGATCTGCAGCGTGAAACCACCAGGCTGGTGGTGAACATCCAGCCGGAGCTGGGCGGTACCGCAGCCTTGGGCGTGGCCTTGGTCAATCCGATTGCCGGTGCAGCCACCCTGCTGGCGCACAAGGTCTTTCAAAACCCGCTCAACCAGATTTTTTCGTTCGACTACGGCATTTCCGGCAAGTGGGACGATCCGAAAGTTGAAAGGCTGTCGACGCAGCGTCTGGATGCACAGTCGGCTGGAGAGGGAGAGAAGCGTGAGTAAGTCGGGTGAAATGGGTGCTGGCAAGCGCAATGTTCGCGTGGCGGCGGTGCAAATGGTTTCCGGCCCGCGCGTCGCCGACAACCTGGCGGTCGCCGCCCGGCTGGTGGCTGACGCTGTGGCGCAAGGCGCCGGGCTGGTTGCCTTGCCCGAGTATTTCCCCATCATGGGCATGAATGATGGCGACAAGATTCAGGTGCGCGAGGCCGATGGTGATGGGCCGATCCAGTCCTGGCTGGCCGAAACTGCAGCACTCCATGGCATTTGGCTGATCGGCGGTTCCATTCCGCTGGTCGCCAGTAGCGCCGGCAAGGTCCTGAATTCCAGTGTGGTCTACGGGCCGGACGGCAGGCGCGTGGCACGCTACGACAAGATCCACCTGTTCGGTTTCCAGAACGGGGCCGAGTGCTACAACGAAAGCGCCACCATCGAAGCCGGGCATGAGCCAGTGGCTTTCAGTACGCCGTTTTGTCGCGTCGGTCTGTCGATCTGCTATGACCTGCGCTTTCCCGAGCTCTACCGGGCGCTGGGGGCGGGTGAACCCCTCGATCTGCTGGTCATTCCAGCTGCCTTTACCGAAACCACCGGCCGCGCCCACTGGGAAATCCTGTTGCGCGCCCGTGCCATCGAGAACCAGTGCTATGTGCTGGCGGTCGGCCAGGGCGGACACCATGAAAACGGCCGTGAGACCCACGGCAACAGCATGCTGATCGACCCGTGGGGTACCGTCCTTGACCGCAAGCTGAAGGGGCCGGGCATCGTCATCGGCGAGCTCGATCACGCCTTCATCGCCAATACCCGCGCCAGTCTGCCGGCGCTCCAACACCGCATATTCAAGTAAGGCTCGTAATGACGCACCCCGCAAGTTCTGCCCATGACGCCCTTTTTTCTCGTGCCGAACAGGTCCTGCTGGCGCCTTATGCGCTCGGCACGCGCCATCTTTCCGACGTTTTCGGCAGCATCCTGAAGCATGGCGTCGACTACGCCGACCTCTATTTCCAGTACAGCCGTTCCGAGGCGTGGAGCCTCGAAGAGGGTATCGTCAAATCCGGCAGCTTCTCTATCGATCAGGGCGTTGGCGTACGTGCCTGCTCCGGCGAAAAGCAGGCCTTTGCCTATTCGGACGACATCAGCGCTGCGGCGCTCGGCGACGCTGCCCGCGCCGTGCGCGCCATCGCCTCGGCCGGACAATCCGGCCGTGTTCCGGCGCTGCAGCGTCGGGGGGGGCATGCCCTCTATCTTGCTGACGACCCACTGGCATCGCTGCCGGCCGAGGCCAAGGTGAAGCTGCTTGAACGCCTGGAGCATTACGCGCGCGCGCTCGATCCGCGCGTGGCGCAGGTGATGGCACATATTGCCGGTGAATATGAAGTGGTGCTGGTGGCCGGCAGCGATGGTCGTCTGGCTGCCGATGTGCGGCCGCTGGTGCGGGTTTCGATTACCGTCATCGTCGACGACAAGGGGCGGCGCGAGCAGGGCTCGGCAGGTGGCGGCGGGCGTTTCGATTACGGCTATTTCAGCGACGAGATCTTGCAGCGCTATGCCAGGGAGGCCGTGCATCAAGCGGTCACCAATCTGGATGCGCGCCCGGCACCGGCCGGCACGATGACCGTCGTCCTCGGCTCCGGCTGGCCCGGCATCCTGCTGCACGAGGCGATCGGCCACGGGCTTGAGGGGGATTTCAACCGCAAGGGCAGTTCGGCCTTCTCCGGCCGTATCGGCACGCGCGTCGCCGCCAAGGGGGTCACCGTTGTCGACGATGGCACCCTTCCGGATCGCCGTGGCTCACTCAATATCGACGATGAAGGCAATCCTACGCAGCGCACGGTGCTGATCGAGGATGGCATTCTCAAGGGCTACATGCAGGACAGCCTCAATGCTCGCCTGATGGGTGTTCAGCCAACCGGTAACGGCCGGCGCGAATCCTTTGCCCATCTGCCGCTGCCGCGCATGACCAATACCACCATGCTGGCCGGCGAGCACGACCCGGAGGAAATCATCCGCTCGGTGAAAAAGGGTATCTACGCTGCCAACTTCGGCGGTGGCCAGGTGGACATCACCAGCGGCAAGTTCGTCTTTTCGATGAGCGAGGCCTACCTGATCGAGAACGGCAGGATTGGCCCGGCGGTGAAGGGCGCGACGCTGATCGGCAACGGTCCGGATGCGCTGACCAGGGTGAAGATGATCGGCAACGACATGAAGCTCGATCCCGGCGTCGGTACCTGCGGCAAGGAAGGGCAGAGCGTGCCGGTCGGCGTTGGCCAGCCGACGCTGCGCATCGACGGTCTGACGGTCGGCGGAACGCAATAGACCCTGAAAAACCTCAGGTTATTCTTTGACCTGCGTCATAGTGAGAACGCTTCGCGATCCGTAGCATCGCTCGGTTACAATTCGGTCACATATAAAGAGGCTGGTTTCCTGAGGAGGAGTGCATGACCACAACTGTTGGCAGAATCTTTCGCACTGTGCTTGTTGGCTGCCTGATGGCGGCCGGTGTGGCACAGGCGCAGATCACGGACATCAATTCGGCGATCAACAAGGCTGGTCGTGAGCGCATGCTTTCGCAGCGTATGGCCAAGGCCTATTTCCAGTTGGGACTCGGGGTCGATACCGACCGTTCGAAGCGTGTCCTCGACGGCTCGATTTCGCTGTTCGACCGCCAGCTGGTTGAACTGAAGAACTATGCGCCAACCCCGGAAATCAAGGATACCTACCAGAAACTGGAAGGTGCCTGGATTGCCTACAAGGATTCGCTGGTCGGTGCGCCGCCCAACCCGGATGGCGGCAAGAAAGTCTTGACGCTGTCCGAGCAGGTCCTGGCACTGGCCCATCAAGGGACGGTGCAGCTGGAAAAGCATTCCGGCACGACGGCTGGCCGCCTGGTGAATATTTCCGGCCGCCAGCGCATGCTTTCGCAGCGTATGGCCAAGTTCTACCAGGCCCTGGCCTGGGGTGTGAACGATGCCAACAGCGCCACCGAACTGGAGAAGGCGCGCAAGGACTTTGCTGCGGCCCACCAGGAGCTTTCGTCGGCGCCGTCGAACACACAGCAGCTCAAGGAAGCGCTTGAACTGGTCAAGCAGCAGTGGTTTTTCTTCGAAAATGCGCTTAACCAGAAGGGGGGCGGCGACAAGAAGCAGTTGACCGGTAACGTTGCCACGACCAGCGAACGCATCCTCGAAGAAATGGAAACCGTAGTTGGTCTGTACGAGCGCCAGACCACGAAGTGAAGCATCTTGTCGCTACGGGCAGACCGCTCCGGTCTGCCCGCTTTCTGTTCTCCTTCCTTGCTTGTTCCCCGCTGTTTTTCGCAGCCTGTACCGCCAGTAGCCCACGTATCTCCCCGTTCATTGATCGTCTGCCCGCTGAAACTGCGCCGATAGCTCCTGCCGCACTGGACAAGGAGCGCCTGCTTGCCATGGCGCGAGCAGGAGGCACGCCTGACAATATTGTCGACAGCTGGCGGCGCGACGGTGCCCGTCTGAGACTGGCTGCCGCCGATGTCGTCGACCTGCATGCCCGTGGCGTTTCGCTGTCCATACTCGATGCCTTGCTGGATGCCCGCGAGCAGGCACTGCGGACTGATTTCGACAGCCGGCTGGCAGCCCGGCAGGCCGAATTTTCCCGGCAACTGGCGGCCGAGCAGGCGCGTATCCCGGTGTGTCCGGCACCGTACTACGGCGGCTTTATGCCCTATGGTGGTTGGGGTAGCGGCGGCGGCTGGCGGGGCGGTGTTTACCGCGCCTGGTAGTTGCCGCAAGTAAAAAACCCCGCCGAAGCGGGGCTGAGGGCGGGAGAGATGCCACTCAGAACTTGTAGTTCAACCCTGCATAGAACGAACGGCCGATACCGGGAACCGCCGTTCCCCAGCCAAACATGCCGTCGCTGGCCGTCGGGTTGAGCGACATTGTCCGGCCCTGACCGGTGTAGGCACCGCCAAGTGGCAGATCGTACTCGCGGTCGAACAGATTCTCGATGCCGAAGTCGACGCGAACGTTTTTCCATGTATAGCTGGAGCGCAGGTTGACCAGGGTGTAGCCATCGGTCTTCACTTCGTTACGCACGTCGGATACGTTGTCCTTCGACTTGACCATTACCAGCTCTGCAGCACTATCCCAGCCGCCCGTCCTGTGCGTCAGCGTCAGCTTGGTGTTGAGCGGCATGATGTTGTAGAGATCGTCGCCACTGTCGCGGTTGCGGCCGTTGGTGTAGTTCAGCTGGCCGCGCAGGCCGAAGTCGCCGAAACCGGTCTTTCCCAGCGGCATCTTGCCGGAGAGGTCCAGTCCGTAGAGACGAGCGTCGTGGTTTTCGTACTTGAGTACCACGAACTGGTTGGTCGTCGTCGCATTCGTCGCCGTGCAGTTCCCGGTGCGACAGCGCACTGCGTCGATGTAATCGGTGACGTAGGTGTAGTACGGGGTGGCTGCGAATTCCCAGTCCCGGACGGCCGTATGCAGGTTGAATGTGGCCGACAGGGTGTGCGCCTTCTCCGGGTCGAGGCCAAGGTTGCCGACATAGCCGTTGCCGTCGCCGACAAAATTGTTCATCCCCGCCATCATGCCGGCGGTTGACCAGGTATAGCGCTCGTAGAGGTTTGGCGAGCGTACCTTGCGGGCGAAGCCGAACTCGACATCGCGGGTTTCGCTCGGTGTGTAGCGAGCGATGGCCGTCAGATCCCAGTTATTGTCGGTCTTGCTGCGGTCGGCGTTGTTGAAGGCGACGGCCTCGCCGGTCTGGCCCATCGAACCACCGGCGCCGCTGGTTGGGGCGCTCGCCAGGTTGTAGCCGTGGACCATGCCGGCGTCGGTGCTGACATGTTCGTAGCGTACGCCGAGCGAGGTCATCCACTGCGGGTTGTGTGTCGCCTCCCACTCACCGAACAGGGCGGTGCGATCGCGCCGACCGTCCTTGATGTTGATGAATTCATTGGGCCCCATGCCGCCGCCCGAGGCTGGCCACCAGTCGTCAAGGCGGTAGTGCTGGTATTCGGCGCCGATACGCAGCAGATCGGCCGTGCCAAGGGCAATATCGGCCTTGAGCGTCACCCCGCTATTGCTGCTTTCGGTTTCCATCGGCATGCCAGCCGCACAGGTGCCGAGGGGGTCGCCTGCAAAGCGAATCGGGGAACACGGGGAGCCGACGTTTCCGGCGCCTGAGTTGCTGCCATACCAAAAGCGCTTGTCCCCGCCAAAGTCCATCTTGTGGTCGACCTTCTCGTGGTAGGCGCGTGCCTCCAGCGTTCCCCAGTCCTGCTTGCCGAGATAGCGCAGGTTGAACCGGAGCTGGTCGTTGTCGGTCATGTCCATGCGCTGGTTCGGGTAATTCTGGAACGGCAGGTCCTGAAAGCCGATCTTCGCTTCGACCAGGTGGTTGCCGCCTTTCATCGCCAGCCCCAGCGTGTGGTTGCGCGTTTCGTAGGCTGTCGAGCCGACTTCGTCCCGGTCCAGCGCGTGACCGGGGACTCCGGTGGCGGTGTAACGCTTGAATTTTCCGCCTGCCTTGTAGTTGTCTGCCTGCGCCGTAGCGCCGGTGTAAGTCAGGCTCAGACGCTCACTAGCCAGCGTGGCGTTGAAATTACCGCCGTAGCTGTTGCCGTTGCTGCGATAGAAGGCGCCGGCTTCGCCGGTGAACAGGAGGTCCTGTCCCGGTGCGGCGAACTGCGGTTCCTTCGTTTTCGCGACGATCGTGCCGGCAATACTGTCGCCACCGGCGCTGACCGGTGAAATTCCGGCATAGACCTTGAGCGATTCAATCGCGCTCGGATCAACGTAGGAAAGTGGCGGGTTCATGTGGTTCGGGCAGGAGGCAATCAGGTCCATGCCGTCGACCTTGGTGCGTACGCGGTCGCCGGCCATGCCGTTGATCACCGGCAGGCTGGAGGTGCCACCGGCGCCCTGAAGGTTGATGCCGGGAATGTCACGAAGCAGGCTGGCGGTGTCGCTTGTTCCTGCCCGCAAGGGGGAGAGTGCCTTGCTGTCGAGCTTGCCGGCGGGGGCTGGCGCGGGTTCGATGCGCGCGCCGCTGACGACGATTTCGTCAAGTGTCTGGGTGGTGTTGCTGGTTTGGGCGCTAACCCCTTGCCACACAGTGGACAACGCAAGGGCGACCGCGAGCGAGGCCGGCTTTTTACTGAACTGCATGAGACGCTCCCTGTCCTATCGGACTTTGATTTGGGGAGCGATTTTAGGTATCGATGGTATCCAGCGGAATGTGGCAAATGGTCGCGCGACGGATTGCCGCATGCGCTCAGAACAGTCCGAGTTGGTTCTCGTTGCGCCGCGTTGCGGGGGTCGGTGAAATGAATCGGCTGCAGTCGAGTGGCGGTGCGGCGGTGAAACCGAGGCGTCGTGCATGCAGCGCAAAACGTTGGGCGAGCAGGTCGGCGAAGTGACCAAGGCCGTGCATGCGGTGTGCGAAGGCCGGGTCGTTGCCCTTGTTGGCGCGGCCGCCGCGCATGTCGTAAAGGATGGTCATGACCCGTGATGCTTTTCCGGGAGCATGCCAGGCCAGCCAGCGCTCGAAGAGTGCATGCAGCTCGTGGGGCAGGCGCAGCACACTGTAGCTGGCAGCAACGGCGCCAGCGTCACGGGCGGTGGCCAGCAATTTTTCCAGTTCGTGGTCGGTGAGGCCGGGTATGACCGGCGAAACCATGACCGTGACCGGAACGCCGGCTGCACTCAATTTGCGTATTGCTTCGATACGGGCATGGGGTGCTGCCGCACGCGGTTCCAGCTGGCGTGCCAGTTCGCCATCCAGCGTGGTCAGCGAGATGGCCGCGTGGATCAGGTTCTCGCGGGCCATGGCGGCAAGCACGTCGATATCGCGTTCGATCAGTGCTGATTTGGTGATCACCATGGCCGGGTGTTTCAGTTCCAGGAGCACCTCGATCACTGCGCGGGTAATGCGCAGTCGGCGTTCCACAGGTTGCCAGGCATCGGTGTTGGTGCCGATGGCCAGCGGTTTGCAGAGGTATCCGGGTTTTGCCAGCTCCTTGCGCAGCAGTCGTGCGGCCTCTGGTTTGTAGTAGAGCTTGGTTTCGAAATCGAGACCCGCCGAGTGGCCCAGATAGGTGTGGCTGGGGCGGGCGTAGCAGTAGATGCAGCCATGTTCGCAGCCCCGGTAGGGGTTCAGCGAATGATCGAAAGGCAGGTCCGGTGAGTCGTTGTGGCTGATCACCGTTTTCGCATTGTCGATGAATAGCTCCGTCGCGGGGGCTTCTGGACATTCGGTATTCCAGCCGTCATCGGCAGCGCTGCGCCCCCAGGTGGCGAACCGTGAATCCGGGTTGGCTGACGTGCCGCGCCCTTTTAACGGCTTTGCAGTCAGGCGGGCTTCGTCGTCGGGGAAGAGATCCGGTTCCATGATTTCCGGTGAGGAGTACTGCGGGTCGAAGGGGCAATTCTACGCGACTGGCAGCCTCGCGATACGGCTGAAGGCGCATGCGTTTTGCCGCAGCGCACAACGTTTCTTGTAGAATCGATGCCTCCCTAAATTCGCTGTTGATCCAGAGGTTGTGCCATGACGCCGCAAACGAAGCCGAACACGGACGATGTCCGCATCAAGGAAATCAAGGAGCTGGTGCCGCCGGCCCACGTCTTTCGTGAATACCCCGTTTCCAGCCGTGCCGCACAGACGACCTACCATGCCCGCCAGGCCATTCACCGTGTGCTGCACGGCGCCGATGACCGTTTGCTGGTGGTGATCGGGCCGTGCTCGATCCACGATTTCGATGCCGCGATGGAGTATGCGAAGCGACTGGAAAAGCAGCGGGAAAATTACGCCGACGACCTGATCGTGGTCATGCGCGTCTATTTCGAGAAACCGCGCACTACCGTCGGCTGGAAGGGCTTGATCAACGACCCGCGCCTCGACGGCTCGTTCCGCATCAACGAAGGCGTGCGGCTGGCGCGCAAGCTGCTGCTGGAGATCAATGACCTCGGCCTGCCCTGTGCCACCGAGTTCCTCGACACGATCACGCCGCAGTACACCGCCGACCTGATCTCCTGGGGCGCCATCGGCGCCCGTACGACTGAATCGCAGGTGCACCGCGAACTGGCGTCCGGTCTGTCGTGCCCGGTCGGTTTCAAGAACGGCACCGACGGCAACGTGCGCATCGCGGTCGACGCGATCCGCGCCGCCAGCGCGCCGCACCATTTCCTGTCGGTGACCAAGGGCGGCCACTCGGCGATCGTGTCGACCACTGGCAACGAGGATTGCCACGTCATCCTGCGCGGCGGCAAGGAGCCGAACTACGACGCCGCCAGTGTCGACAAATGCTGCCAGGATATCGCCGCCTCCGGCCTGGCGGCGCGGGTTATGGTCGATTTCTCGCACGCCAACAGCAGCAAGAAATACGAGCGCCAGATCGAAGTCGCCAAGGATGTCGCTGGCCAGATTGGCGGTGGCGACGAGCGCATCATCGGCGTCATGGTCGAGTCGCACCTCAACGCTGGCCGTCAGGATCTGTCGCCGGACAAGCCGCTCGAATACGGCAAGAGCATCACCGACGCCTGCATTGACTGGAACGACACCCTTGGGGTGCTGGAAACGCTGGCGCAGGGTGTGCGTCAGCGGCGTCTGGTCGAAGCCACCGCGTAAGCATTGATGGCCGCCTGGCCACTGCCGCCTCTTGCCGTTGGCCGCTGGCTGACGGCGGCGATAGCCACGCTGGTTGTTTTCCGCCTGTGGTTTGCCATCGTCTTGCCGATGACTGGCGACGAGGCGTATTTCATTGTCTGGGGGCAGAATCCGGCAGGCGGCTACTACGATCACCCGCCGATGGTCGGCTGGTGGCTGACAGCCTTGCTGGCATTCGGCCGAGCTGGATGGTGGCTGCGCCTGCCGGCAGTGCTGCTGCCCTTCCTGCTGGCCTGGGGGGTGTGGTGGCTGGTGCGGCAGACAGAAAATGGCGAGCACCGCGAGAACCGTGAGCGCGCCCTTTTCGCCGCACTGCTGACCCTCCTGCAGCCGGCCGATGTGTGGAATGTCCTCATTACCACCGATACGCCGGTGGTGTTTTTCTGCTTCCTTTCCGTACTCGCCTACGTCCGTGGGCTGCGCTTTGCCTCTCCCGGCTGGCACGTTCTGGCGGGCCTGCTGCTGGGGATGGGTTTCCTCAGCAAGTATTTTGCGGCCCTGCTCGGCATCGCCTTTGCCGCGCATGTCGTCTTCGTTCGCCGCGATCGCGGGCGTTGGCTGCTACTGGTGCTGCTGACTGCAGCCGCGCTGATCGGCCCGGCCTACAATCTTTGGTGGAACAGCAGCCATTGCTGGGCGAATATCCTCTTCAATTTTTTCAATCGCACCGAGAAAGCCGGGTTTTCCTGGGAGAACCCGTTGAGCTTTGCCGCTTCGCTTCTCTACCTGGCGACTCCCTGGTTGCTGTGGGCGTTGTGGCGGGGGCGTGCCGCACTGCGGGCAGCAGGCGACGGTACCGCCCGCGCTGTGCTGTGGCTTGCCGGCGTGCCGCTTTTAGCCTTCCTGCTGCTTTCCTTTGGCAAGCCGGTCGGGCTGCACTGGTTGCTCGCCTTCATGCCACTGCTGCTCGTGCCGGCTGCATTGGCGCTGCCGTTGCCGGTGTTGAGCACACTGCTGCGCTGGTCGGCTCTCTTTGCCGCCCTGCACATGATTGCGGCGCTGGTTTTTTTCAACCTGCCGCTCTCGTTGTGGAAAGGTTCCAGCCTGCACGCCGGCATGGTACTTACGGTTCGTGCTGATGCCGTTGAGCGGCAATTGCGCGAACCGATTGCCCGCTGCGGCGAGGGCTGCGTGATGGCCATGGAAAGCTATTCGTCGGCAGCGACGCTGGCGTATGCGCTTGATCGCCGGGTTGTTGTTTTTGGCGACGGTTCGTTCCATGGTCGCCAGGATGATTTCGACACCGATTTCCGGACGCTCGACGGCCGTGATTTTCTGCTGCTGCGCAAGGAGACGGTGCGTATGGAAACCTATGCACCATTCTTCGAGCGCGTCGACGTCACGTCGTTCGAAGTTGAGGGTGTGTTGTTCCATTCGGTGCACGGGCAAGGCTTCAAATATCCCGTATATCATGAGCGTATGCTGACCCGTGTTCGAGACCGTTATTACCGGCTGCCTGAGTGGCTGTCTGCGCGCGGCTGCGCGTTCACCGAGCGCTATTTTGCCGAGGGCGCCAAGTGAAGGCCTGGATCAGACTACTGCGGCCACATCAGTGGATAAAGAGCGGTTTCGTCTTTGTTGGCCTGCTTTTTGGCCATGGCTGGAGCGACAGTGCCCTGGTCATGCAGGTGCTGCTGGCGGCAGCCGCTTTTTCACTGGCCGCATCGGCGGTCTATGTCGGTAATGATGTCGTTGATTGCGAAAACGATCGTCAGCATCCGGACAAATGCCGCCGCCCGCTGGCCTCCGGTGCCATCGGTGTTCAGTCGGCGTTATTCCTGGGAGTCGCCTGCCTGCTGCTGGCTGCCGTTCTGGCCTGGCTGGCGTCGCCGGTGGTGCTTGGCGTTATCCTCGCCTACCTGCTGCTCAACGTTGGCTACACGCTCGGACTCAAACATGTCGTCCTGCTCGACGTCTTCATCATTTCGGCCGGCTTCATGCTGCGGCTTCTGGCCGGGACCGTCGGTGTCGGGATCGCCCCGTCAAACTGGCTGCTGCTGTGTGGTCTGATGGTCACGCTGTTCCTCGGCTTTGCCAAGCGGCGTGCCGAGCTCAAGGCGCTGGACGAAGATGCGGTTGGCCATCGGCGCGTGCTGGAAGATTACGACCCGGTCTTGCTCGACAAGCTGATCGGTGTTTGTGCAGCAGCGACCATTGTCAGTTACAGCCTTTATACCGTCAGCCCGGAAACGGTGCTCATGCACGGAACCGATCGTCTGGTGGCGACTGTCCCGTTCGTTGTCTACGGCATGTTTCGTTACCTGTTCCTGCTGCACCGCCGTTCCGGGGGCGGGGACCCGGCCGCACAGTTGCTGACGGACCGGCATCTTGTTGTTGCCTGTTGCGGTTGGCTGGGCACCACACTGCTGATACTGGCCTGATCTCCCTTGCGGCCATTCTTTGGCCTCAGGCGTACGCCAGGCACTTGTTCGTAAGGGTTTTTTCTTTACTCAGGCGTACCCCGAGGGCACTTGTTCGTAGAGGCTTTTCCTTTACTCAGGCGCACCCCGAGGGCACTTGTTCGTAAAGGCTTTGCCTTTACTCAGGCGCACCCCAAGGGCACTTGTTCGTAAAGGCTTCGCCTTTGCTCAGGCGTTCTTGCGCTGGACCCAGAGGACGTCGCCGCGTCCGCCGGCTCGGTTGAGGTGGCGGCCGAGCACGAACAGCAAATCCGACAGGCGGTTGAGGTAGCGGCGCACGTTGTCGGCTACGGGTTCATCCGCAGCCAGTTTGACAGTGCTGCGCTCGGCCCGGCGGGCAACCGTGCGTGCCAGGTGGGCAATGGCGGCTGGGCGCGTACCACCGGGCAGGATGAATTCCTTGAGGCGGGGGAGGTCCGTGTTGAAGTCCTCAACGTGCTGTTCCAGTCGCAGCACTTGCGCTTCGCTGACCAAGGTCATGCCCGGACAGCAGAGTTCGCCACCGAGGTCGAAAAGATCGTTCTGGATGCCGAGCAAGGCTTCGCTGACGTCCTCGGGTAATTCTTCCGCGAGAAGGACGCCGAGCATCGAGTTCAGCTCGTCAACCTCGCCGAGCGCGTCGATGCGCTGACTGTCCTTGCCGACACGTGAGCCGTCGCCGAGGCCGGTGGTGCCGGCGTCACCGGTGCGGGTTACAATCTTCGAAAGGCGGTTGCCCATATGCGTGTTCCTGAGAGGGTTGGGTCGGGATTATATCGGAGGTGTGCAGCATCTTTGATTCCGCTGCGCCGGCCAGCCCCAGTCTATCCGTTCGGAATTTTCAGGCTTTTTTCACGCCCTTGCCTGCCGGGTGAGTACTTGCTTTTTTGGCCAAGGCGTCGCCGATCTGCGGAAGTATCTTCACATTGCGGAATCGTCGGCGTATAGTCATCTACTATTGTCTGACAACCTGATCTATATGCCACTCGAAACCCTTAGCCGCATCCAACGCCCGCCACGTCTTAGCGAAGAAGTTTCGGCTGATCTGGAAGCCCGCATTCAGCGGGGAGACTATGCCCCCGGGGCGCAGCTGCCGACCGAGAAGGTGTTGGCAGAAACCTTTGGTGTCAGCCGGGCGGTCGTACGCGAAGCGATTGCGCGCCTGAAGGCCGATGGCCTTATCGAGACGCGCCAGGGCTCTGGCGCATTTGTCACCGAGAACCCGAAGAGCCTCAATTTCCGTCTGTCCGCCAGTGGCGAAAGTGCCTTGCTGCACATCTTCGAATTACGCACGATGGTTGAAGCGACAGTGGCGGAACTCGCTGCGCGCCGGCGCACCGATGATGATGTGTGCGTCATGCGCCAGTGCCTTGATCGCATGGAGGCGGCGCTCTCGTCGGAGGCAGACGGTTCAGAGGCAGACGACGACTTTCACCTGGCTATCGCCTCGGCGACGCACAACCAGTACGTCCTGCGTCTGGCCGAGTTTCTCGGGCGACAGTTCTCCGAATCCCGCCGCATGGCCTGGGTTGACCACCCGCGTGGGATGGAGTCGCCGCGAGAGGCGCAGCGCGAACACTACATCATGCTTGAAGCCATTGCTGCCGGAGATCCGGCGGCAGCACGTCAGGCCGCGCATGTCCATCTGCGTGGGGCTGCCGAGCGTGTCGGCATCGAACTGCCCAACGACCTCGGCGGTGTTATCGCCAAGAAGTAGTCCGCAGTGAACTGTCCCGCCTGTTCGCCGGTCATCTTGAAAAACAACGAAAAACCCCCACTGCCAAAGCACGAAAAACGCGAATTGCCATCAACAAATCAGTGTTTTAGCTTTGCACCACTTGGGGGCTCGCACTTTTTCGTTGCCTGACTACTCGCCGCAAATACGTGCAGGAGTTTCCGCAATGGCATTTGTCAATGATGTTCGTTTTGAGGTGGATAAGCGCGCCATCCTGGCGCGACTGAAGCCGCTTTTACCGCCCGAGTCCATCCTTGTTGATGACGAGGAGTTGCGGCCATACGAGTGTGACGGCCTGACGGCCTACCGCGCGATGCCGCTGCTGGTGGTTTTGCCGGAAACCGAGGTGCAGGTGGCTGATATCCTGCGGACCTGCCACGCACTGAAGGTGCCGGTAGTGCCCCGTGGGGCCGCGACCGGTCTGTCGGGCGGGGCGATGCCGCACGAAGACGGGGTCGTGCTGTCGCTTGCCCGCTTCAAGAAAATCCTGAAAATCGATCCGCTTTCGCGTACGGCGATCGTTCAGCCGGGCGTGCGCAATCTGGCCGTGTCCGAAGCGGCGGCACCCTATGGGCTCTATTACGCGCCCGATCCCTCGTCACAGATAGCCTGCACCATCGGCGGCAACGTGGCTGAAAACTCGGGTGGTGTGCATTGCCTGAAATACGGGCTGACGGTGCATAACGTGCTCAAGGTGCGCGGCTTTACCATCGAGGGTGACGCCGTCGAGTTCGGCGCAGACGGGCTCGATGCCGCTGGTTTTGACCTGCTGGCCCTCATCAATGGCTCCGAAGGCTTGCTGGCGGTGATTACCGAAGTTACCGTCAAGCTGACACCGAAGCCTGAACTGGCGCAGGTGGTCCTTGCCTATTTTGACGATGTACAGAAGGCCGGCAATGCCGTTGCCGATGTCATCGCTGCCGGTATCATTCCCGGCGGGCTGGAAATGATGGACAAGAAGGCGACCCACGCCGTCGAGCCTTATGTAAAGGCTGGCTATGATCTCGATGCCGAGGCGGTACTGCTTTGCGAATCGGACGGTACGCCGGCGGAAGTGGCTGAAGAAATCGAGCGCATGAAGGCTGTGCTCGAAAAGAGCGGCGCCACGTCGCTCGTCGTTTCTCAAAACGAAGCTGATCGCCTGCGTTTCTGGGCGGGCCGCAAGGCCGCGTTCCCCGCTGTCGGGCGCATCACTCCGGACTATCTGTGCATGGACGGCACGATCCCGAGGAAGCGTCTGGCAGAAATGCTCGACGCCATCGAGACGCTTTCCGGCAAATACGGCCTGCGTTGCGCCAACGTTTTTCATGCCGGTGACGGCAACCTGCACCCGTTGATCATGTATGACGCCAATCAGCCGGGTGAGTTGGAACGTGCCACCAGCTTCGGTTCTGAAATCCTTGAACTCTCGGTTCGCCTCGGCGGAACCATTACCGGTGAGCATGGTGTCGGCGTTGAAAAGGTTGATCTGATGGCGGCCCAATTCTCGCCTGCTGAAATCGCGGCCTTCCACCGGCTCAAGGCGGCATTCGACCCCAGCGGCCTGCTCAATCCCGGCAAGGGGATTCCGACGCTGGCCCGCTGTCGCGAATACACCCAGACACGTGGCGCGGCATCCCCGTCGCCCACATCCACGCCACCGAGGTTCTGATGGACGCAACACTCCAGGAGTGGGTTGGCCGCGTACGTGACGCGGTTGAAACCCGAAAAACGCTACGTATTCGCGGCGGTGGCACGAAGGATTTCTACGGTCAGGTGATCGGTGGCGAGCTTCTCGACACCACGGCACATCGCGGCATCGTTACCTACGAACCGACCGAACTGGTCGTTGTTGCCCGCGCCGGCACGCCGCTGGCCGAACTGGAAGCGACGCTGGCCGAAAAAGGGCAATGCCTGCCGTTCGAGCCGCCGCATTTCGGCGCCGGGGCGACGGTTGGCGGCATGGTCGCTGCCGGCCTGTCCGGTCCGCGCCGCGCTGCCGTCGGTGCCGTCCGTGATTATGTGCTGGGCGTCAAAATGATCGACGGCAACGGCGACCTGCTCTCGTTTGGCGGTCAGGTCATGAAGAACGTCGCCGGCTACGACGTGCCACGCCTGATGGCTGGCAGCCTCGGCACCCTCGGCCTGCTCACTGAAGTGGCGCTGAAAGTGTTGCCGGTACCGGTGGCCGAGCGCACGCTTCGCTTCGCCATGAGTGAAGCGGAGGCGCTTCAGAAGTTGAATCAATGGGGTGGGCAGCCGCTGCCGATTGCAGCTTCAGCCTGGCATGGGGACACCCTGACCTTGCGCCTGATGGGGGCGCACGCAGCTGTCGAGTCAGCCCACACAACCTTGGGCGGCGAGGTTGTTGCTGACGCGCAAGCCTTCTGGAAGGGCTTGCGTGAGCAAACCCAGACCTTCTTTGCGGGCAATGAGCCGCTTTGGCGCCTTTCGGTGGCTTCTGTCACCTGCCCGCTGGGACTTCCCGGTTCGACCCTGATCGAATGGGGCGGGGCGCAGCGATGGCTTCGCGGCGACCAAGGCGCCGAGCAGATGCGGACGGTTGCCAGTCGGGCCGGCGGCCACGCAGTTCTGTTCCGGGGTGATGACGGGCTCAAGGCATCGGCCGGTGCCTTCCAGCCGCTACCGCCGCCGTTGGCAAGGATTCATCGCAACCTCAAGCAGGCTTTCGATCCGAAGGGTGTTTTCAACGTCGGCCGCATGTACCCGGAACTCTAAAGATGCAAACCAATCTCGCCGATTTCATCAAGGACACGCCGGAGGGCCGCGAGGCCGACGCCATTTTGCGCACCTGCGTGCACTGCGGCTTCTGCACCGCGACCTGCCCGACCTATCAACTGCTTGGCGATGAGCTCGATGGGCCGCGTGGCCGCATCTACCAGATCAAGCAGATGCTGGAGGGCGGTCCGGTCAGTGAAAAGACACAATTGCATCTGGACCGCTGCCTTACTTGTCGCTCCTGTGAAACGACCTGTCCGTCCGGTGTCCAGTATCACCGTTTGCTCGATATCGGCCGCAAGGTGCTCGATGCCAAAGTGCCGCGCCCGCTCGGGCAGCGCCTGGTGCGTGCTGCCCTCAAGGAAATGCTGCCGCGCCCGTGGATATTCCGGCCGGCCGTGGCTGTCGGGCAGATGTTGCGGCCACTGTTGCCGAGCGTGCTGGCCGACAAGGTGCCGACGGCCGCTTTCGGTCAGTCGCGCGCCTGGCCGGAAAAAGCAAATCACCCGCGCCGCATGCTGGCACTCGCCGGCTGCGTGCAGCCCGGGCTGGCGCCGAACACCAATGCAGCGACCGCTCGGCTGCTCGACAAGCTCGGGATTTCCCTGTTCGAGGCGCCCGAGGCCGGCTGTTGCGGAGCGCTGCGTCACCATCTCGACGCGCAGGCGCAGGCTCTCGACGACATGCGTCGCAACATCGATGCCTGGTGGCCGCATATCGAACCAGCCCAAGGCGGCGGCGTCGAAGCCATCGTTATGACTGCATCGGGCTGTGGCGCCCACGTCAAGGAATACGGACACCTGCTGCAGCATGATCCGGCCTATGCCGCCAAGGCTGAGCGTGTTTCTGCCCTGACGCTGGACATCTCGGAAATACTGGCAGCGGAGGCCGGGCGCCTGAAGCCGATGCTCGCTGGAAAACAGCATCCGCCGCTGAAACTGGCCTTCCATTCACCGTGCACCCTGCAGCACGGTCAGCAGATCAAGGGTGTGGTCGAGGAACTGTTGCTGGCTGCCGGCGTCGAGCTGACGCCGGTCGCTGATTCGCATCTTTGCTGCGGTTCTGCCGGTACCTATTCGATCCTCCAGCCGGCGTTATCGAAGCAACTGCGCGATAACAAGCTGGCTGCGCTGACGGCGGGATCGCCGGCGGCAATCGTAACTGCTAATATCGGCTGCCAGACCCACCTGCAGTCCGGTTGCAGCAAGCCTGTACGGCATTGGGTGGAGATCATCGAAGAGCGTATTTGAGAGGGAATGAATGGCGATCGACAAGGCCTTGCTGAGCACCCTGACGGAAGAGGAGCGCAAGCGTGTCCAGCGTCTTGTCGACAAAGGAATCAAGCTGCCGCCACAGCCGGCGGTTCTCGAAGAGTTGCGCCATCTGCTGAGCCGCGGCGTTTCCGATTTGCGCATCCTGGCGCGTTCGGTCAGTCAGGATCCCGGTATCGTTGCGGCCCTCTTCAAGGTTGCACGGAGCCCTGCCTATCACACCCTGCAGCCGCTGGAGTCGGTCGAGGACGTTCTTCAGGCGATCGGTATCAAGCAGACCTACAACATCGTACAGGCCGTTTCGCTGACACAATCCCTGCCGGCCAAACACAATGCCAAGGCCTTCGAAGCCTTCTGGGTCCGCTCTCGGGCCATTGCGCAACTCGCCATGCTGATCGCCGAAGCGCGTGTCTCGGTCTGCAACATATTTCCCGATCAGGCCTATCTCGCCGGTATTTTCCACGAGTGTGGGGTGCCGGTGCTGATGCAGCGCTTCACCACCTACTGCAAGGACATGAACCTCGACGCCCCCGGCCGCTGGGCGGATCTGGCGGAAGAGGACAAACGCTTCAACGCCGATCATTGCGTTGTCGGCTATCTGGTTGCCAGGCACTGGAAATTGCCGGACTTCATTTGCGACGCCATCCGCTATCACCACGACATTATCAGCATGGGGAACCATGCTGCACGCACCATGGTGGCCATTCTGCAACTGGCAATGCAGCTCTACTACCAGCAGCAGCAAGTCGACAATACGGAGTGGGAGGCCGTTCGCCTCGATGTAGCAGAGGAGCTGGGTCTGCCTGTCGACGGGCTTGCCGAGTTTGCGGACGAGGTGCTTGAGCAGTATCACATCGAAGGACATTGACGTTCATGGTCATGCATCTCCAGTCTTCGGCTGCGGGTTACGCGGCGATACGTGACGGCTTCCGCTGGGAAGTGCCGGAACGCTACAACATCGGTGTCGATATCTGTGGGCGCTGGGCGTCGGACCGAAGCCGGTTTGCGCTGTATTACGAAGACGAAGCGGGAAACACCTCCGCCTGGACCTTCTGGGATATTCAGCAGGCGGCGAATCGCCTTTCCAATGTACTTGCTGCATTCGGCACCCTGCGCGGTGACCGTGTAGCGATCATGATGCCGCAGTGCCCGCATACCGGTATCGCCCATGTGGCGATCTACCAGATGGGGGGCGTCGCTGTTCCACTGTCGCATCTCTTTGGCCCCGATGCCCTGGAGTACCGCCTGCAGGATGCCGGAGTGCATCTCGCCATCGTTGATGACACAACGCTGCCGAAACTGCTTGAAATACGCCATCGGCTGCCGAATCTGCGCCACATCATCGGCGTCGATATTTTGCCGGAAATCGCCTCTGCGGCAGGTGTCCGTCTGTGGGACAGCGTACTCGAACATGCTTCACCACGATTTACGCCGGTAGATACCGCTGCCGATGACCCCGCACTGATCATCTACACCAGCGGCACCACGGGCAACCCCAAGGGGGCGCTGATGGCGCACCGCACCCTGATCGGCAACCTCTCCGGCTTCGTCTGCTCGCACGATTTTTTCCCGCAGGCACGCGACATGTTCTGGTCGCCAGCCGACTGGGCGTGGACCGGCGGGCTGTTTGACGTGCTGCTGCCAGTATGGCGTTTCGGCATGCCGCTGCTGGCCTACAAGGGGCGTTTCGAGGCCGAGAAGGCCTTCGCTTTGATCGAGAAATATGGCATCCGCAACACCTTTCTTTTCCCCACTGCACTGAAAATGATGATGAAGGCCGTGCCGGACCCCAAGGCCTGCTACGACCTCGATTTGCGCACGATCATGAGTGCCGGCGAGCCGGTCGGGGAAACGGTATTCCACTGGGCGAAAGAAAAACTCGGCGTCGGCATCAATGAGATGTTCGGCCAGACCGAAATGAACTACGTCATCGGCAACAGTTCTGCCTGGCCGGCACGTGCCGGTGCCATGGGGCGAGCCTATCCCGGGCATCGGGTCAGCATCATCGACGAGAACGGCGTCGAGCTGCCGGCGGGAGAGACCGGCGAGGTGGCGGTCAACCGCCATTGCGACGGTGTCGCGGACCCGGTGATCATGCTTGAATACTGGAAAAATCCGGCGGCCTCGGCCGACAAATTCACGGCAGATGGATGGGGTCATACCGGTGACCTCGCCCGTCTCGATGCCGACGGCTATTTCTGGTACCAGGGCCGTACCGACGATGTGTTCAAGAGTGGTGGCTACCGCATCGGCCCCGCCGAGATCGAAAACTGTCTGCTCAAGCATGCCGCAGTTGCCAATGCGGCGGTGGTCGGTGTGCCGGATGAGGTCCGGGGTACGATCGTCAAGGCTTTTGTTGTGTTGCAGCCGGGAAACGTCGCTGATGCAGCGCTGGTGAGTGCCTTGCAGGAGCACGTACGGCAGACGCTGGCGCCCTATGAGACCCCGAAGGCGATAGAATTCGTCGACGCCTTGCCGATGACAACGACAGGCAAAGTACAGCGGCGTGTTCTGCGCCAGCGTGAAATGGAAAAGGCGGGACCCCAATGACTGAAACCCCGGCTGCCGGGCAAGTGCCTGATGAGCGTCGCCGCAACACCAAACTACGTTCGCTGTTTGATACGGCCTACATCATGATCGAACCTTTCTTCGATCCGGATCAGGGCTGGGGCGGTCATTCGCTGGAACATCTGGCGTTTCGTGTTCTGCGCGAAAATTTCAGCCAGTTGTCGAGCGAGGAAGTGCACACCATCATCGTTGTCGCGCATCGCGTCTACATCCAGAAGAATCCCGGACGCAGTTCACATCTGCGCCGGCCAGATGAACTTCGCCTGCAGAACCTCTGAGCCTATGTCGAAGGTGATATCCTTCCGGCGGAGGAAGGGGAGGCAATGCCACTAACAATAGATGCCTGCGTCGCCCAGCATATCGGTGACCGTAAGGAACAGCAGGACCGTGTCGGAATTTTCCCTCACCCCAAACGGGGCGGGGTTGCTCTCGCCGTTGTAGCTGACGGCATGGGCGGACACGCAGGCGGTGCGCTGGCTGCTGAGCAGGTTCTGTATACCGCGCGCAACAATCTCGAACACTACTCGGTCAAGGAAGAAACGCCACGTACGCTCCTGGAAGCCTGCATCCAGGAGGCGCATACCATGATCAAGGCTATGCGCCTGGTGAACGAAAAGGATCCGCACAGTACTGCCGTGATGTTGTTGCTGCAGCCGGGAAAAGTCAGCTGGGCGCATTGTGGCGACAGCCGGCTTTATCATTTTCGCGGCGATCAGCCACATTTCCGGACGACCGATCATTCCTATGTCGAGCACTTGATCAGTGAAGGCAAGATCACGGCCGAGCAGGCCCTGGTGCACCCTAACCGGAACATCCTGTTGACCTCGATGGGCGGCGGCGAACCACCGAAAATTGCCTATGGCGAAGCCGCCGATCTGGTTGGCGGCGATAGTTTTCTGCTCTGCTCCGACGGCCTCTGGGGTTATTTCAGCGATGCCGAGCTGGCCGGGGTGGTCTCGGCTTTTCCCGCACGCGAAGGTGCCGAAATTCTGCTTAATCGGGCCCGCAGTCGGGCCAATGGCGAGGGCGACAATGTTTCCGTGGCCATTCTCAAGTTGATCGAGGTTCCGGCACCCAAGAAGTAGGCTGCGCTGGAACCTGGTGCGAAACAGTCAAGCGCCGAAAAGAAAACGGCCCCGAAATCAGTCGGGGCCGTTCTTGTTTTTGCAGGTGCCTGCTGCGTCTAGCTGCGCTTGCCGAGTCCGCCAAGGAGCGCGGCAACCGGGCGTCTCGGCTTGTGTGGATCGGGTTTCGCCGGTGCGTGGTCGTCTGCCGGAATCTCACCGCGCGGCTCCAGTTCCTTGGAAACATAAGGAGCCGTGAAGTCGAAACCATCGGGCGCAATGTTTTTGTTGCGCTTGTGATGGTGCGCCTCACGCGGCTCCCGGCGCGGCGGTGCAGCGACCGGGGCGGCTGCGGGTGCCGTAGCTTCCGGGCGGCGATGGTGCTTTTTCTTGCCGCTCGGCGGGTAATCGTAGTCGTATTCCGGCTCGAAGCCTGGAATGACGATCTGCTCGACGCTGATCTTGATCAGTTTTTCGATATCGACCAGATACTGGACCTCGTCTGCCGAAACCAGCGACACCGCCGTGCCCTTCTTGCCGGCACGGCCGGTGCGGCCGATGCGGTGTACATAATCTTCCGGCGTGTGCGGCAGTTCGTAGTTGATGACGTGCGGCAGCTCATCGATGTCGAGGCCGCGCGCAGCAACGTCAGTGGCGACCAGTACCTTGACTGAACCGTCCTTGAAAGCTTCGAGCGCCTTCATCCGTTCCAGTTGCGATTTGTCACCGTGGATGGCGTCGGCACCGATGCCGGCCTTCACCAGTTCACGTGCCAGCCGCCCGGTTTCCTGCTTGGTGCGGGTAAAAACCAGAACCTGATCGAATTCATCCGACTTCAGCAGTCGCGTCAGCAGTGCCCGTTTGGCTTCTGCTGCCACCGGGTGAACACGGTGGGAAATTGTTTCCGAAACCGTATTGCGCTTGGCAACTTCAACGAGCTCCGGCGACTTGAGCATGGTGTCAGCGAGCTTCTTGATCTCGTTCGAGAAGGTCGCGGAAAACAGCAGGCTCTGGCGGGAGTCCTTCGGCAGCAGATTGATGATGCGGGTGACGTCCGGAACGAAGCCCATGTCCAGCATGCGGTCGGCTTCGTCAAGTACCAGTGCCTGGACGCTCTGAAAGTTCAGACATTTCTGCTCGACCAGATCGAGCAGCCGGCCTGGTGTGGCAACAAGAAATTCAACGCCCTTGCGAATCGCCTCGATCTGCGGCTTGATATCGACGCCGCCATAGACGCACAGCGTACGAAAGGACGTGTACTTGGCGTAAGTCTTGAGGTTTTCGTGTACCTGGATCGCCAGTTCTCGGGTTGGCGCCAGAATCAGCGCGCGAACCGGGTGACGGGCAGGCGATGGACTTGGGCTGGCGTGTGGCAACAGGCGTTGCAGCAACGGCAGCGTAAACGCTGCGGTCTTGCCGGTACCGGTCTGCGCCCCCCCCATGATGTCCTTGCCAGCCAACACCAGCGGAATGGCCTGCTGCTGGATGGGGGTGGGTTCGGTATAGCCCTGCTCGGCAACGGCACGGAGAATTTCTGGCGCAAGGCCGAGCTCGTCAAATCGCATCGGCGGCACTCTCAAACGAATGTGTAATCAATAGCATAGGGCGAGGATTATACACGTAACCCGCCCCTCTCCGGCAGCGATTCCAGTGCTGACTTTTCGGGCTGGCATCCCGCACATCGTACAATGCGCAGGACAACCTGGTTGAGGTGCATCAATGGACTACACGCTTCTTGGACAATCATCGCTGAACGTGTCCCGTATCTGTCTCGGAACCATGACCTTCGGCTGCCAGAACAGCGAGGCAGAGGGGCATGCCCAGCTTGACCGGGCGCTCGCCGCCGGCATCAACTTCGTCGATACGGCCGAAATGTATGCAGTCCCCTCCAGTGCCGAGACTTACGGAAAAACCGAAGCAATTGTCGGTAGTTGGCTGCGAAAGCAGGCGCGCGACCAAATCGTGCTGGCGACCAAGGCGGCCGGGCCGGGCCGGTCGCTTTCGTGGATTCGTGGTGGCCCCTCCGGGTTTGATGCCGAAAACCTGACGGCGGCGCTGGAAGGGTCGCTCAAACGTTTGCAGACGGACTACGTCGATCTGTACCAGTTGCACTGGCCGGCACGCAATCAGCCAATGTTCGGGCAGTGGGAGTTCGAGCCGGCGAGAGAGCGCGACAGTACGCCGATTCGCGAAACGCTGGAGGTGCTGGCGCGCCTGGTGAAGGCGGGAAAGATCCGTTATGTCGGCCTGTCCAATGAGCACCCGTGGGGCGTGATGCAGTTCACCCGGCTGGCGGACGAGCTCGGTCTGCCACGGGTGGTGTCAACCCAGAATGCCTACAACCTGCTCAATCGAGTCTACGACGTCGCTCTGGCAGAAGTTTGCTACCGGGAGCGCGTCAGCTTGCTGGCTTATTCGCCGCTCGGTTTCGGTTTTCTCAGCGGGAAATATCTGGATAACCCACAGGCCTCCGGTCGCGTCAGTCAGTTCGCCGGATTTGCCCAGCGCTATGCCAAGCCCAATGTCGGCCCCGCCGTTGCCGCCTATGCCGCACTGGCGCGCGCGCATGGATTGACACCGACGCAATTGGCGCTGGCCTGGTGCTACCGGCGCTGGTGTGTCGCCAGTACGATTATCGGCGCGACCAGCATGGTGCAGCTGGAGGAGAATCTGGGGGCGTGGGATTGTTTGCCAGATGCGGAAGTCTTGGCCGGCATCGACGCTATCCACCTGCGCTATACCAACCCCGCGCCGTAAAAGGAGAGGGCGCCGGAGCGCTTCAACGCCTTGCTGGCAGCAGGCTTTACCGACTACTTCGCGGGTTTCTTGCCGGCCGCTTCGGCTTTTTCTGCGCCCTTGTCGCTGGCCGGAATCTCGGCCGCCTTGCGTCGGGTTCCCGGCGCAGCTGGTGGCGGCAGGATCGGGTCTATCGTCTCGATCTTGTTGGTGCGCATGTAACTGTCCATCTCCTGCCAACCGGCAAAGACAGGTGCTTTCGGCAACCAGTAATAGATCGCGTAGCAATCCTCGATGGCCCGACCCGAATGGCGGCAGGCGCCGCCGACCGCCTTGCCTTCGGCTTCCACCTTGGCAGCCTTGGCGTTCGGGTCTTCGATGCCCAATTCCTGCTGGACAATGTCGCATGCCGTCAATGCCACGGTGAGCGGGAGGGCGATGAGTAATTTTTTCATGGCCGGGGTCTCAGTTGGCAAAGGCAGCGATGCCGGTCTGGGCTCGACCAAGGATGAGGGCGTGGACATCGTGGGTGCCTTCATAGGTATTGACCACTTCCAGGTTCAGCATGTGGCGGACAACACCGAATTCATCGGAAATGCCGTTACCGCCGTGCATGTCGCGTGCCAGTCGGGCAATGTCCAGTGCCTTGCCGCAGTTGTTGCGCTTCATCAGCGAGGTCATTTCCGGGGCATCCTTGCCCTCGTCCTTCAGGCGACCGAGGCGCAGTGCGCCCTGCAGACCCAGCGTAATTTCAGTCTGCATGTCGGCCAGTTTCTTCTGGATCAACTGGTTGGCCGCCAGCGGCCGGTCAAACTGCTTGCGGTCCAGCGTGTATTGGCGTGCTGCGTGCCAGCAGAATTCGGCGGCACCCATGGCGCCCCAGGCAATGCCGTAGCGCGCCGAGTTGAGGCACATGAACGGCCCTTTCAGCCCTGACACACCGGGCAGCAGGTTGGCATCCGGAACAAAGACTTCGTCCATGACGATTTCGCCGGTAATCGATGCGCGCAGGCCCATCTTGCCGTGGATGGCCGGCGTGGAGAGCCCCTTCATGCCCTTTTCGAGCAGGAAACCGCGAATGATTCCTTCGTCGTCCTTGGCCCACACCACCATGACATCGGCGATCGGCGAATTGGTGATCCACATCTTGGCGCCTGAAAGCGACCAGCCGCCAGCCGTCTTCTTCGCACGGGTGACCATTGAGCCGGGGTCCGAGCCATGGTCGGGCTCGGTCAGGCCGAAGCAGCCGATCAACTCGCCTCTGGCCATGGCCGGCAGCCAGCGCTGCTTCTGCTCCTCGGAGCCGAAGGCGGCGATCGGGTACATGGCCAGCGAGGATTGCACGCTCATCATCGAGCGGTAGCCGGAGTCGACACGCTCGACCTCGCGTGCGATCAGGCCGTAAATCACGTAGGAAGCGCCCGGACAGCCGTAGCCGGAAATTGTCGAGCCGAGCAGGCCGAGGTCGCCCATCTCACGAAAAATGGCGGCATCCGTCTTCTCGTGGCGGAAAGCCTCCAGTACCCGTGGTGCCAGGCGCTCCTGCGCCCAACTGCGGGCCGCATCGCGCACCATGCGCTCTTCATCGCTGAGCTGCTCGTCGAGCAGCAAGGGGTCTTCCCAGTTGAATCGGCTCATCGTCAGTGGTTGCGGATCAATAAAAGTCGAACCCGCATTTTAACCACATTCGCCAGCGCCTTAGCCTGCGGCATCAGTGCTTGTCCCGCCGATCGTGGCCGGTCCGCCGGTCCGGGCCGGGGAAAGCGGGTTCGGCGACATGGCGTCGGTCGGTACCGCGCCCAAGTGCGGGATTGTCGTGGGCGTGATGCTCCTCGATCCGGTGCTGGATTTCGGCAGTTATTTTTTCCAACTGGTCATCCGGTAGCGACTCTGCGAGGCTCAGAATCTTCAGGCGGGCCAGGTCGTCGTTGCGCTTGACGGCGTTGAACAGCAGCCAGAAGGCGAGTGCGTTGATCATTACCCACATCACTTCCAGTTGTAGCAGCGGAATGTAGAACGGGCGTTTCGAGCGATCACCGAAAACGAAATAGAAACTGTCGAATGTCGAACCGGGATTTTTTTGCAGCGACTGGTAGGGCTCGAACGGCGGAAACAGAAAGACCAGCGTCAGATTGAGTGCGACAAACCAGCCGATTCCCTCGATATAGCGGAAGGTTGGAATGTCCTGGTGATGCACCTTGGTTTGCAGGACCAGCCAGGCCGCCAGCGCATTGGCGCCAACGAACATCAACTGCAGGGTGAGCAGGGCCGTATTGATCGGCTTGCTGCCCAGTGCAGAAAACAGCGGGTAGTAGCCATCGAAACTGCCCGGCATGTTGCGGGCAAGCGGCTGGCTGTTGAAGGGGGGAAAAAGGATCATGATCAGCGCGTCGATCAACGCCACGATCATTACCAGACGCTGGTATTTGTTCATTGGGGAACTACCCTCGTTATTGTGGCTGGCATGCGCACATCATTATGAAAGCTTGGCCGGCGGCTGGCAAGGGAGGTGAGGCGGCTTTGGCCGGGCAAGGCGCTATAATCGCCCGCTGAAGTATTTCATATCGCGAGGAATTCCCATGCAGCAGAACCCAATTGCCAGCCTTGTGGCCGGGCTTTTTCTTTCCCTGGCCATGACCGTTCCGGCGCAGGCCGCCACCGAAATCGATTTCCACCACCAGCTTGACCGTGCCCGCAGCGAGAAACTGGCCGGCCTGGTGGCAGCGTTCAACAACCAGAGCAAGGATTACAAGATCAATCTTGTGCAGCAGTCCAGCGATGCTGTCCCGGCCGTGCTCAATCTGGCGACGCCGGCGAATGTCGCTGAGTTCTCCACGAGTCGGGCACGCTTCCGCCCCTTGTTCAAGGTCATGGCCGACGCCAAGGAAAAATTCGACGGCAAGCAGTTCTCCCCCGAACTGCGCGTCCGTGTCGCCGACGCCAAGGGCAACCTGATCGCCCTGCCGTTAGCCATGTCCACGCCGGTGCTCTATTACAACAAGGCCGCTTTCCGCAAAGCTGGCCTTGACCCCAACATGCCGCCGAAGACCTGGTGGGAAGTGCAGACAGCCGCCGGCAAGCTCTTTGATTCCGGCCTGAGCTGCCCCTACACCAGTTCCTGGCAGAGCTGGGTGCACATCGACAATACGGCATCGCTCAATGGCGGTGATGTGGCGACGGCCAAAGGTCAGTGGGCCTTCAATGGCCTGGTTCAGGTCAAGCACATCGCCTTGCTCGCCAGCTGGCACAAGAGCTCCTATTTCAAATATTTCGGTCGTCGCGACGAGGCCGACCGGCATTTCGCCGCAGGGGAATGCGGCATGCTGACCTCCAGTTCGGCGCTTGCATCCTCGCTGCGCGATGCGCCTGGCATGGATATCGGCGTGGCACCGTTGCCCTACTACGACGACGTCTACGGCGCGCCGCAGCACACACTCGCTGATGGTGCGTCGCTGTGGATCGGTGAAGGCAAGAAGCCGGCCGAATACAAGGCTGCTGCCAGCTTCGTGAAATTCCTGCTGGCACCGGAAATGCAGGTCGAACTGACCAGAATGGGCGGTTATCTGCCGATGACGCCCGTGGCCCGCGCTGTTGCCAGCAGCAAGCTGCTGGCTGGCGACCTGGCCGGACTGCAGGTGGCCTACGGACAGCTGAAGAAGGAGGGGGCGACCCACCCGCTGCGCGTATCGCAGATCGAGCCGGTGCGCATCATCGTTGACGAAGAGCTGGAGGCCGTCTGGGCTGACAAGAAACCGGCAAAGCTGGCCCTCGACACCGCCGTCGAGCGTGGCAACCTGGCCCTGCCCGAGGCGCTCAAGCGGGTCAATGGCGGTTGCTGCGGCAGTGAAGCGCCACCAAAACGCAAGCGCTGACCCCTTCATTGCCACCGCCTGGCTTGCACCTGGCTGCGCCGCATGAAACGTCCCGCCCCCAGTCTTCCCCGCTACATCGCCCATCGTTGTGGCGGGGTGCTGGCCCCGGAAAATACGCTCGCCGGATTGCGGCAAGCAACTGCACGTGGCTATCGCGCGGTTGAATTCGACGTCATGCTGAGTGCCGACGGCACCCCTGTCCTCATTCACGACGAAACGCTGGAGCGCACCACCAACGGCATCGGCCGCGTCTGCGATACGCCTGACGCCGTGCTTTTTTCGCTCGATGCCGGGCAGGGCGAAAACATCCCGACGCTCGTTGAGGCCGCAGCCCTGTGCCAGCGATACGGCCTGCTTGCCAATATCGAAATCAAGCCTGCAGCCGGCCACGAGGCGAGGACTGCCGAGACGGTTGCCCGCTTTGTTGCCGAACATTGGCGCCAAGGCGTGGCGCCGCTGCTCTCCTCCTTCTCGTATGAAGCGCTGTGCGTTGCGCATCGCCTGGCACCGCAACTGCAGTACGGGCTGCTTTACGAAACGGTGCCACCCGACTGGCAGCAACAACGGGCCGCCATCGCTGCCGTGACGCTGCACTGTGCAGCCGATGCCGTCAGCGACGAGGTGCTCGGCGAGGCGGCTGCAGCGGGCGTGCCGGTACTCTGCTATACGGTCAACCGCCCGGATGAAGCCGAGGCGCTTTTTGCACGCGGCGTCAGCAGCCTGTTCACCGACCGGATCGATCTCCTCGGCTGAAACTCCCGGCCGGAAACAATTGCTTACCAAGTGTTACCGCCACGCGCTGGGATTGAACTTCGGGCAACGCTAATCTGGCACCAGGCTGAACGACAGCCCCAAACAACTGCCAGGAGACCGAACATGAAAACCACCCGTAGCCTTTTCGCCGCCGTCGCACTCGTTGCCCCGTTGCTGGCTTTTGCACAGATTAGCTCGACCCCGCGCATCGACCAGCGCCAGGTCAATCAGGATGCTCGCATCGATCGGGGTGTCCAGTCCGGTGCGCTGACGCAGCAGGAAGCCACAAGGCTGGACAAGGGGCAGACGCACGTGCAGAACATGGAAAACAAGGCCATGGCCGATGGCACTGTGACGCGCAAGGAGGCCGGTCGCCTTGAGCACGCGCAGGATCAGCAGAGCAAGCGGGTCTATCGCCAGAAGCATGATCGTCAGCACGACTTCAATCACGACGGTCGGAAGGATCGCCCGCAGCGCAAACTCTGATCTTTCCGTACATTCCGTACTCCGGCCCGTCCCGCTGGCAACAGCGCGGCGGGCCTTGTTTTTACGGTAAAATCGCCGCTTTGCATTTATCTGCCCAACCGCCCGCCTATCGGGCCGACCACTGAGTCCACGACGATGAAAAGCGCCGAAATCCGCCAGCAGTTCCTCAAGTTCTTCGAATCCAAGGGCCACCAGATCGTGAGCTCTTCCTCGCTGGTGCCGCACGAGGACCCGACGTTGTTGTTCACCAACGCCGGCATGAACCAGTTCAAGGACGTCTTCCTCGGTTTCGACAAGCGTCCGTACAAGCGCGCCACCACCTCGCAGAAATGTGTACGCGCCGGCGGCAAGCACAACGACCTCGAAAACGTCGGCTACACCGCGCGCCACCACACCTTCTTCGAGATGCTCGGCAACTTCTCGTTCGGCGACTACTTCAAGCGCGACGCGATCAAGTACGCCTGGGAGCTGCTGGTCGATGTTTACAAGCTGCCCGCTGACAAGCTGACGATCACCGTCTACGCCGAGGACGACGAGGCCTACGACATCTGGACCAAGGAGATCGGCGTGCCGGTCGAGCGTGTCATCCGCATCGGCGACAACAAGGGTTCGCGCTATGCCTCCGACAACTTCTGGATGATGGGCGACACGGGACCTTGCGGCCCCTGCACTGAAATTTTTTACGATCATGGGGACCACATCCCCGGCGGCCCCCCGGGATCGCCCGACGAAGATGGCGACCGCTTCATCGAGATCTGGAACAACGTGTTCATGCAGTTCAACCGCGACGAAGCCGGTGTCATGCACCCGCTGCCCAAGCCCTCGGTCGACACCGGCATGGGCCTGGAGCGTATCGCTGCCGTGCTCCAGCACGTGCATGCCAACTACGAGATCGACCTGTTCCAGAACCTGATCAAAGCCGCCGCCCGCGAAACGAATTGCCCGGATTCCGACGGCCCCTCGCTGCGCGTGCTTGCCGACCACATCCGTGCCTGCTCCTTCCTGATTGCCGACGGCGTCATTCCCGGCAACGAAGGCCGCGGCTTCGTCTTGCGCCGCATCATTCGCCGCGCCATCCGCCACGGCTGGAAGCTCGGCGTGCGTGCCCCGTTCTTCCACAGGATGGTGCCGGACCTCGTCGCCGAAATGGGCGATGCCTATCCGGAACTGAAGTCGGGCCAGGCCCGCGTCATGGACATGCTCAAGCTGGAAGAGGAACGCTTCTTCTCCACCATCGAGCACGGCATGGCCATCCTCGACGGTGAGCTGGCCGAGATGGCGAAGAATGGCGTCACCGTGTTCAACGGCGAAACCGCCTTCAAGCTGCACGACACCTACGGCTTCCCGCTCGACCTCACCGCCGACATCTGCCGCGAAAAGCAATTCACTGTCGACTCCGCTGCCTTCGACGCGGCGATGACGCGGCAGAAGGAACAGGCCCGCGCCGCCGGCAAGTTCAAGATGGCCGCGCAGATCGAATACAGCGGCCCGGCCACCACCTTCCACGGCTACACGCAGCTCGAAGCCAAGGCCAATGTGCTGGCGCTGTACAAGGACGGCGTGGCCGTCAATGAACTCTCCGAAGGCGACCTCGGCATCGTGGTCCTCGACGACACCCCGTTCTACGCCGAATCCGGCGGCCAGGTGGGCGACTGCGGCGTGCTGCAGTCGGTGCATGGCATCTTCGCGGTGGAAGACACGCAGAAGATCCAGGCTGCCGTCTTCGGCCACCACGGTGTCGTCAAGACCGGCAAGATCACCGTCGGCAACGGCGTTACCGCCAAGGTCGACATTGCTGCCCGCAACCGCACCCAACGCCACCACTCGGCGACCCACCTGATGCACAAGGCCCTGCGCGAGACGCTCGGTGGCCACGTGCAGCAGAAGGGCTCGCTGGTCGATCCGGACAAGACGCGTTTCGACTTCGCCCACAACCAGCCGATGACCGAGGCCGAAATCCGCAAGGTCGAAGCCATCGTCAATGCTGAAATCCTTGCCAACGCCGCCACCGAGGCGCGCGTGATGGGCATCGACGACGCGCAGAAATCCGGCGCCATGATGCTCTTCGGCGAGAAGTACGGCGACGAAGTGCGCGTGCTCTCCATCGGCTCGTCGAAGGAACTGTGCGGCGGCACGCACGTGGCCCGTACCGGCGACATCGGCCTGCTCAAGATCGTCGGCGAGAGCGGCGTCGCCGCTGGCGTGCGCCGTGTCGAGGCGGTTTGCGGCGATGTCGCGCTGGCCTGGCTGGATGCCCAGCAGGACACGCTGGCTGCCGTGATGGGCGCGCTCAAGGCGCAACCGAATGAAGTGGTGGCCAAGGTCGGCCAGATGGCCGATCAGCTCAAGGCCGTGGAAAAGGAACTGGCGCGCCTGAAGTCGAAACTGGCTTCCAGCCAGGGCGATGACCTTGCCGCGCAGGCGGCCGACGTCAAGGGTGCCAAGGTTCTCGCCGCCGTGCTCGAAGGCGCCGATGTCGCCACGCTGCGCGAGACCATGGACAAGCTCAAGGACAAGCTCAAGTCTGCCGCCATCGTGCTGGCCGCCGTCGATGGCGACAAGGTCAGCCTGATCGCCGGCGTTACCGCCGACCTGACCGCCAAGGTCAAGGCCGGCGAGCTGGTCAACAGCGTCGCCCAGCAGGTCGGTGGCAAGGGCGGTGGTCGCCCGGACATGGCCCAGGCGGGCGGTACCAACCCGGCCGGGCTACCGGCGGCCCTGGCCTCGGTCAAGGGCTGGGTCGAAAGCCGCATTTGACCGCGCCCACTGCCGGTCTTCCAAAATTCGCCGCCGCCGTCACCAGCGCGATCTGCTGCCGGTTGGTTGCGCTGCTGTTTGTCTGCGGGCTTGCCGGCGTCGCATCGTCAGCGCCGGCTGAGGAGAGCGGTGTGTGGCCACCCTGGGGGCCTCGGGGCAGCCTGTTCATCGTCGGCGGCGGCGATACCCCGGTCGAGATCCAGGAGCGTTTCGTGGCCCTGGCCGCTGGCTCCGGTCGTGCGCGTGTGGCCGTTTTTCCGATGGCGAGCACCGAGTTCGACGAGGAGGCAGACGAGGTTATCGCCGATTTCAAAGCGCTTGGCGCCACTGCTGAACTCGTCGGCTTCGGCCGCAACGAGGCTGCTGATCCCGAACTTCTGGCATATCTCGAAACTTTTACCGGCTATTGGTTTCTCGGCGGTGATCAGGCACGTCTGGTCGCCGTGCTGCAGGGGACGCCAGCGCTGGCTGTCGTCGACAAACGCTATCGCGATGGCGCCGTCGTCGGCGGTACGTCGGCTGGCGCGGCGGTCATGTCGATCTCGATGCTGACTGGCAAGCGTCGTGCATCGGCCGCTGGCGGCGACGAAGACGCGCCGCTGATTGCCCGCGGCGTTTTTGAGGTCAAGCAGGGCTTTGGTTTTCTGCCCGGCGCTATCGTCGACCAGCATTTTTTGCAGCGGGCACGCTACAACCGCTTGCTCAGCGCGGTGCTTGAACAGCCGCAGCTGATCGGTGTCGGAATCGATGAGGGTACAGCCATTGTCGTCCGCCCGGACGGTCGCTGGGAGGTGCTCGGCGACAGCTACGTCAAGATATTCGATGCGCGGCGAGCTCGCATTTCTGGCAGCGACGAAACCCTCGTCGGTGCCACCGGCGTCCGCCTGCACCTGCTGCCGGCGCAGGGGGTTTTTGACCCAGCCAGCGGCCGCGCCTTCCTCTCCAGCAAATAAACGGGGTTCCCCTATTGACCGGTAGGCGGCACCAGGCACCCGCCAAGGGTGGCTTTGAGCCGGTTGATGTGTCCGGCCGCAAATTTTTTCAAAGGCTGCCCCGCTTTCTTCTCCTGGCGGTAACTTCGGCAATGGATTGAATGGGACTGGGCGCAAACAAGCGGTCGACACTGCCGAGGTCTTCAAGGATGGTCGAGGGGGATTGGAAACTTACGGATAACATGTGGTCCGTTGAAGAGCAATAAAGCGATTAATAGACAATAGGATGCCTGTTGTTTTGCTATCTCATGGCGTGGGTGAGCTTTTCTATCCAGCAGCTAAACTGGAAGCGTGGCGAGGGCGCCGAATTTTCAGGGAGCATCCAAATGGCAAAGAAGGCTTTCCCGCTGTCCCGCGTCTACGGCCTGCTTGAACCCGGCCCGGTCGTGTTGCTGACGACTGCCGGAAAGAATGGCCCGGATGTCATGGCCATGTCCTGGCACACCATGCTGGAGTTCGAGCCGCCGCTGGTGGGCTGCGTCATCAGCAATCGCGATTACACCTTCAATCGGCTGAAAAAGACCCGCGAATGCGTGATCAATATCCCGACTGTCGACCTGGCGGAACAGGTCGTGGCTTGCGGCAATACCACGGGTGCGGAGATCGACAAGTTTGCCGCTTTTGGCCTGACGCCAAGGCCAGGCAAACTGGTTCAGGCGCCGCTGATCGACGAGTGCTACGCCAGCCTGGAATGCCGGGTCGCCGATACCCGGCTGGTGAACAAATACGGTTTCTTCGTGCTGGAAGTGGTGAAGGCCTGGGTCGATACCTCGGTGAGAAATCCGCAGAGCATCCACCACCGAGGCAAGGGCGTGTTCATGGTGGCCGGCGACGAAATACGCCTGCCGTCGAAGATGCTGTAGCGCCATGGTGGTCACCGCCTTCTGGCGATTCGTTCCGCTGGCACTGCTCACCTTTGCTGCCGCGGCTGCGGAAGCGCCGCTGTTCGAGTCCGACTCGAAACGCTTCGGCAACCCGAAGATGGATATCGTCGTTGCCGAGGTTGAACGCCGCCCGCGCGTCTCGGTGCTCGACATTCGCATCAAGGCCATCGGCTCATCGGTCGGCTCTTCCTTTTTCCTCCTCTGCAGCGTGCGCGAGCTGGCGCGCCAGCGCGGCAACTTCCGCTACGTCAGCAAGATCGAGAAGACTGCCGACGGGCGCATGCTGATCGGCTTCCTGCAACATGCCGGCGAGCCCGCCGCAAACCTCGGCCCCGAGTTCGCAGCCGCAGGCGGGGCGGCAACCGAAATCGATCTGGAACAGTTCGCGCCGATCTGCGACCGGATGAGCTGATCAGGATTGGTTGAATCGGGATTTTGTTTCGGGGGCGGCTGGCGGGGGGGGGCGGACGGCTAGGGTCATTTGGCTGAGTAGTGATGGTTGGCATCTGTCGCCTAGTGACGGGCGAGATCGCGCCAGCAAAACTGTTCTAAGCGGGCACCAACTCGGTGTTTCTGGCAACAGAGTGCGAGCAGTTACGGGGCGTGCGCTTAATCCTTTCTGAGCAATGCAGAAATGGCTATGCAAATGTCGGTTTGGCCCAATCGTAAATTTCTTTCGCCAAATCGGTTGCCGATGGAAGGCTAACTACGTGAAACCCGTCTTGCTCCAGCTTCCATTCATATTCGCCAATCACATCCTCTATGCGCTTGTAGTCTTTCGGTTCGATTGACTCGGTGTTTGGCAGAAGAAGAAAGAGGCCTGCGTTGTCTAACTGCCGGATGCGAGAATAAGTCGTTAAATCTCGGCTGGACTTAAGTAAATTGAGTTCGACAGTTTGATGCGTCTTGTAGACAGCAGAAGTGACGCTGCCACAGGCGCGTGTCGTCAGAAGGTTTAGATCAAGATAATGCTTGATCCCATGCTCTTCTAGCAAAATTCCTTGGTTGTTTTGGCTGACAATCCGTTCAAAATCTAGATGGGCGATGCGTTTAAGTTCATCGTTTACGATTTGTCTCGCATGAGGTGTATCCATCGATTCGAACTCATTCTTCTTTTTTGTTGAGGCCGGCGCCATGGCCACAACCTCTCGAAAGAGCCTTTCTACCGTCACTTCCCAGTCATCTCCTGATGTATACAGTGGCTTCGAGAGACTAAGGCAAGAAGTTTCAAACGTGATCTCGGGAATGCTAATTTTCTGCTGAACACCGTTACGAAGGGTTTCTTCTGCATAAGCCATGATCTCGCGAATAGATTTTTGGGGGAAATCATCGCGATAGACGCAATCAAACTTTTTCAGATCGTCTAGTAGCTTGAAATGCAAGCGATCACCAGGGGACTGAACAACCACCCCAATGGTGAAACGCTGAGGAGCAAACACATCTGGTTGAAGCTCTACAGTACTCCAAGCACCAGTGAAGGTCGCTTTGGAAATTTTGGTGGCGACACTTCGCAGATGAGACAAATCTGCGCCGAACGACACATAAGAATTGCTCACGCGATCACCCCCAAAGTATTTGCAAGCCAACCGGCCTGCGCACGCTGGTCTAGCGTACTGAGAGTTGCAGGGATCAATGTAGCTGACAAGCGAGGATATATTTTTGTGATGATATCGGCGAGGTCGGCGCGAACCGCAACTAGGCCTTGAGCATGCTTATTCGCGGCATTAGCCATGTCAACTTGGAAACGCTGAAAATCTTTCGGGGACATGTGTTGCTGTGCTTCTGCTAGCAAGCTTCTCGGGTGAAAAATTTTTCCGGACGGCGGCCACAGTAGATCGTGAAGAATTGTCTCATGGTCAATTGAGATATAACTACCGTTTGGTGAGCGAATCACATTGCCAAAATTACGATCTTTAAGATCAGTCCAAACATCGAACGATGCTATTTTTCGTGCATCTTTACTGTGCAGACATTGCCGGCGGGCAAGCCAAAATGCCCACCTATGTATCTGACGTACTGATTTTCCAGCGACTATTTCGCAACACCACGCCGGGCACTCATCCATACCATCAAATTCCGACGGTAATTCAGTGCTTTTTCGCAATTCGCCAAGTGGAACAATAACAATCGCGGCGAATGGAACACAGGAAAGATCTGATGCGCGCGCAAGTAGCCAGCCAATCGCTTCACCCAGTAGTGATGGGTAAGAAAGAGGTAACAGTTTCACGAAGCAATCTCGTAGCTTGCCTGTGGTGTCGGCTATTTTGGCTAGATGCGCCGTTTCGTTGATACCAGAACTACCTGGCTTGCCTCGATATTCACGCCAGGCAGATGAGTCGAGAATGGGTACGCTCACCAAGCGCCTCCGCAAAAAATTGAAGGGCAGAATTGCATAGTTGATTTTTGATCGATGAAAACGCCAAGAGCATATTTTATTCTGTGGTACCTGAGTAAACTGACCAACAAATTGCTTTGCTAATACGGGGCCAATAGCTTCAGGCTAGTTAACAGTCATTCTGCGCCGTGATAGCCATTGACTCCCTTGGCCGAGCAGCCCCCAGTGGCGGTTGTTCGATTGGTGATCGCACAAGCGTTCACTGTCGCTGAACAACAATTCGGGCAATAGGCGCAATACCCCACAGATAGCTCATTTCTTCGCGACGACGCTTCTGTGCGGCTTGTTCGTTTTCTGTCGCTTTCAAACGCTCGAGGGGCGCCTCCTTGATACCACAAGCGACTTGTCGCGTATCAAATGTCGAGAAACGTTCCCGCTCTTCCTTTGTAAATTTCCAGAACGGTTTGTCAGGAAGATCATTGAGGCCGCGAACAAGGAGGGTTTCGGATTCACCTACCGAGCGTGGAAATACTCGCCAGTTACTCTTTTGATCATCCATTTTTTCAGGAAGGCATGCTTCTGGGGCTGGGACGAGATCGATATCCCACGCAATCCTGGCCGCGATAAGCTGGCGCCCCGATTCGGAGAGGATTCCGTTGAGACTCAAAAAAGTCGCGAGCATCGCTACAAAAACAGTTCCAAAAGTAATCATTTGAAGACTCAATGAGGCGCTCTTTGCACAGCGATGACGATGATGTGATCTGGCACTTGCAAAGATCATCCCAGCCTGCAGGAGGAGACTTGCGAGCGTTCCGATTAATGCCACCCAGGTGCCCATGGCCAAGAATGTTGATGCTGTCAACGCGCTCGTGAATTCTCCGGGGGAGATTCGAAATATCGCTGCAACCGTGGCTCGCCCCGACATCGTTGAGAGCCAAGCCATGACTAACCCGAAGATTGCTAGATACTTGAATGTGATCGACTCCACCCATTGGGGAAACAGGCGATTAATGAGCTGGAGAAACAGTAACGGAACGATTAGAGTCAGCGCCATGAAATATAAAAAGCTATTCCATACGCTCCATTCGCCAAAAGACAGCCAACCGATTCCTCCTAGGAGAAAAACGCTTCCCAAAATCAGGAAAAGACAAAGGCGCCACGTGATCCGCTGATCCAGCGCAAGCAGTAAGGGCAAGAATAGTTTGATGGCGGCGTGTTTGGCTCGTAGTTTCATGACTTCTCAGAAAAAAGCAGTGTCGGCTGAGTAATTTCGTTGAGATTGTGTGAATAGCTAGCTTTTTTGGATATTTCTGAAGACTCTCCCGGATGCGGTTATGCTCTAAGAGCAGGCACTATTAACCGTCGCAAACTATCGTGGCTCTGGCTAATGAGCTGTCGATTTCCCGTTCTGTAGGCCGGACCGTTTTGGCTCCGTACTGGCGCAGCACCATCCTCCCAGCAGTAAATCTCCGCCCCGCCCCGCCCCGTCAGGCGTCCTACCGCAAATACCCCCAGCCCCTGAGTCGCGAGTAGGCAAACTGCTGCGCTGCGCCGCCTTGCGGGCTCAGGCGCAGGAAGGTGTTGTACTGCCGGGCGGCTGCCTGGCGGTTGCCCATGGCTTCAAGCGACACCCCCTTCAGGAAGGTGACGCCGGGGTCACCGGGCAGTAGCCGGTCGTACTGTTCCAGCCTTTGCAGCGCTGCTGCCGGGTCGCGCTGTTCGAGGGCGATGACCCCCGACACCTTGTGTGCCTGCGCTTCCTGCGGGTAGATGCGGCGGGCGTTGTCGGCGTAGTTGAAGGCTTCTTTCCCTTGCCCCGTGGCTTGCAGGCATTGCGCCATGCGCAGGTTGGCGGCGTAGTCCTCGGGGGTGCGTTTGACGGCGGATTCGAATTTCGTTTCCGCCGCGCGGTAATCCTTTTTCGCCATCGCCGTTTCGCCGTGCTTGAGGTCGTCGATGGTCGGCTTGATCTTGCGCAGGCTGGCCGTGTTGTCCATGAAGCGTTCGCGCTGCGGGCTGCGCCCCTTGGTTGCGGCATAGCGGGTGTCGGCCAGTTGCTGGGCGGTGTCGCGGCGCTCGCGGCTCATCGGGTGGGTGGAGAACATGGTCTGTAGCAGGCTCGGTTCTTCCTTCTCCTGATCGACCAGCAGTTGCTGCAACTTGACCATGCCGCTGGCCGGGTAGCCGCCGCGCACCATGTATTCCTGGCCCAGTGCGTCGGCTTCGCGCTCGTTGTCGCGGGAGTAGCTGGAGAGCAGGGCGCTGGCGCCCAGCTGGCTGCCCATGCCGATGACGCTGGCCCAGTTCGAATCACTGGCGGCGATGTTGAGCCCGGCCACGGCCACTTGCGCGACCAGCGACTTGCCCTGCTGCTGCGCTGCGTGGCGGGCATTGACGTGGCCGAGTTCGTGGCCGAGCAGGGCGGCCAGTTCGGCCTCGTTGTCCAGCTCGACCATGATGCCGCGCGTGACGCCCATGGCGCCACCGGGGAAGGTGTAGGCGTTCAGGTAATTGGCGTTCAGTGCCCGGTAGGAGTAAGGCATGGTCGGCCGATGGGTGGAATCATCGAGCCGGTTGCCGAGATCGCTCAGATAGCGGTTGATGGCCGGGTCCTGCACGGCACCCAGATCCTGGGAGAACTGGTGTGGCGAAACCTTGGCGTCGATACTGCGCTCGTCGGCTTCGCTCATGCCAACCAGAATCGATTCGCCGGTTACCGGCGAAGTGGCGCAGCCGGAAAGGCTGGCGCCCACGGTGCTGGCGCCGATCAGCCAGAGCGCCTGGCGGCGGGTGACGCGGTTGCGTTCAAGATTGCGGGCGAATTGTTCAAGGAAGTTCATGCTTGATCCTGAAAAGATCTGTTAACCACGAAGAGCACGAAGAGCACGAAGGAAAAGCAAGAAAAAATTGCTGTCCGCCGATTGATCGCATTTTTTGCTCTCCACTCTCCGTGGGGAATTCTATGACCAAATCAGGGCTCAGGCAGCAATCGCCAGACTCGGCGGCAGGTAGGCGTAGCCGAGATCGTGGGCAACGGCGGCATGGGTCACCTGCCCGCCGTGGATGTTGAGCCCGGCCAGCAGATGCGGGTCGTCCGCACAGGCCTGCCGCCAGCCCTTGTTGGCCAGCGCCAGCACAAAGGGCAGGGTGGCATTGTTGAGGGCGAAGGTCGAGGTGCGGGCCACGGCGCCGGGCATGTTGGCAACGCAGTAATGCACGATGTTGTCGACCACAAAGGTCGGGTCGGCGTGGGTGGTCGGCCGCGAGGTTTCGAAGCAGCCGCCCTGGTCGATGGCGACATCGACCAGCACCGCGCCCGGCTGCATCCGGGCGAGCTGCTCGCGGCGGATGAGTTTCGGCGCTGCGCCGCCGGGAACCAGCACGGCGCCGATGACCAGGTCGGCAGCCAGCACCTGTTCCTCGATCGCCTCCTGTGTCGCCGCCAGTGTCTTCAGGCGCGGGCCATAAAGCTCGTCGAGCGTGGCCAGCCGGGCGGTGGAACGGTCGATGACGGTGACGTCGGCGCCCAGCCCCATAGCCATGCGCGCGGCATTGCTGCCGACCACGCCGCCACCGAGCACGACCACGTTGCCGGGCAGCACGCCGGGAACGCCGCCGAGCAGTACGCCGCGCCCGCCGTTGGCCTTCTGCAGCGCGACAGCACCGACCTGGATGGCCATGCGGCCCGCCACCTCGCTCATCGGCGCCAGCAGCGGCAGGCCGCCACGCGCATCGGTAATGGTTTCGTAGGCAATCGCTGTGCAGCCCGAGGCGATCAGGCCTTTAGTCTGCTCCGGGTCCGGCGCCAGGTGCAGGTAGGTGAATAGCAGCTGACCGGCGTGCAACTGCTGGTATTCGGCAGGCTGCGGCTCCTTGACCTTGACGATCATTTCGGCACGGGCAAAGATTTCGGCTGCCGTGTCGACAACGCTCGCGCCTGCTGCGCGGTAGCTGGCATCATCACAGCCGATGCCGACGCCGGCACCCGTTTCGACCCATACCTGATGCCCGTGATGAACTGCTTCCCGCACCGAGGCGGGGGTCATGCCGACACGATATTCGTGATTCTTGATTTCCCTTGGAATGCCGATCAGCATGATGCTTTTCTCCGTGAGCGCTTTGCCTGACACATGATGCTACACCTCCCCTTGTTCCGAAAAGTGGCGGCATGACTGAGGTCTGCAGCTTTGCTCCGATTTCGCGTGCGGACGCGCGGGTGCTGGTTCTCGGCAGCATGCCGGGGGTGGCTTCCCTGGCCGCCGGGCAGTATTACGCCCACGGGCGGAATTCCTTCTGGCCGATCATGGGTACCTTGTTTGGCTTCGATCCTGCACTGCCTTATCTCAGACGGGTATCAGCCCTGCAGGCGGCGCGGGTTGCCGTGTGGGATGTGCTGCAATCCTGTACCCGGCCTGGCAGCCTTGATTCAGCCATCGAGCGCAATTCGGAAGTGGCCAACGATTTCCCTGCTTTCTTTTGCCGGCACCCGGAAATTGCCGACGTATTCTTCAACGGTGGCGCTGCCGAAGCGGCTTTCCGCCGGCACGTGCTGCCTGCACTGCAGGGCCGGTCCTTAATGATGACGCGTCTGCCTTCGACCAGCCCGGCCAATGCCTCGTTTTCCTTTGAGCGCAAGCTGGTGGCTTGGCAGTCCTTGCTGCTGCCACTGTCTTCAAGTCGATGAGAGAATTCAGGTCGCGCCTCGTTTAACAAGGAGCCCCCATGCAACACTTTGCCAGTGACAACTACGCAGGCATCTGCCCCGAAGCGCTGCAGGCACTGCTTGCCGCCAACACCGGTCATGCCCCCGCCTACGGCGACGACGAGTGGACGCGCCGGGTTTCTGACCGCCTGCGTGAGCTGTTCGCGACCGACTGCGACGTTTACTTTGCCTTCAACGGCACGGCCGCCAACTCGCTGGCGCTGGCCTCGCTGTGCCAGAGCTACCACAGCGTCATCTGCCACGAACTGGCGCATGTGGAAACCGATGAGTGTGGTGGCCCGGAGTTCTTTTCCAATGGCTCAAAACTGCTGCCGGCCAAGGGCGAGGGCGGCAAGCTGACCTGCGAAGGAATACGTGAGGTGATCGGCCGGCGCAGCGATATCCACTACCCGAAGCCGCGCGTGGTGACGCTGACGCAGGCCACCGAGATCGGCACCGTCTACCGCCCTGCCGAGATCACGGCGATTGCCGAACTGGCGCACGCGAACGGTTTGCGTGTGCATATGGACGGCGCCCGTTTCGCCAATGCCGTTGCTTCTCTGGGGGTGACTCCGGCGGAAACGACCTGGAAGGCCGGCGTCGATGTGCTCTGTTTCGGCGGCACCAAGATGGGCTTGCCGGTGGGCGAGGCGGTCATCTTCTTCGACCGCAAGCTGTCGGAAGACTTTGCCTGGCGCTGCAAGCAGGCGGGGCAGCTGGCTTCCAAGATGCGCTTTCTTTCAGCACCCTGGCTGGGTGTGCTGGAAGGCGATGTCTGGCTGCGCCATGCGGCGCACGCCAACGCCATGGCGCAACGGCTTGCTGCCGGGCTGGCTGGCGTTACCGGCGCTGCGCTGCTTTTCCCGGAGGAGGCCAATGGCGTCTTCGTGGAACTCCCGCTGCCCGTTCAGGAAGGCTTGCGCGCGCGCGGCTGGCGCTTTTACACCTTCATCGGCGCCGGTGGCGCACGCTTCATGTGTGCCTGGGATACGCAGCCGGAAAGCGTCGATGCGCTGCTGGCAGATATCCGGGCGCTGTCGCAATGAAGGGCGCCCATTTCTGCCGTGCCTGCGGTGCGCCGCTGGAGACGCTGCCGCTGGCCGGGCGCTTGCGCCGGGTCTGTGCTGCCGGCTGCGGCCATGTCGAATGGGGCAATCCGCTGCCGGTGGTGGCCGCACTGGTCGAGCGCGAAGGGTGCATGGTGCTGGCGCGCAATCATGCCTGGGCGGAAGGCGCTTTCGGCCTGATCACCGGTTTTCTGGAAGCGGGGGAGTCGCCGGAAGCGGCTGTCGCACGCGAGGTCAAGGAAGAGCTCAACCTTGATGTGCAATCCGTGGCGCTGATTGGTGTCTATCCCTTCGAGCGCAACAACGAGGTCATCATCGCCTACCACGTGCAGGCCGATGGTGAGGTCGTACTCAACGAGGAGCTGGCCGAGTTCCGGCTGATTCCGCCGGAGAAACTGCGGCCCTGGGAGTTCGGAACCGGGCTGGCGGTGCGTGACTGGCTGGCGCGTCGGGAATAGGGGGCGTCGTCAGTTGTTTTCGTCGCCGTCAGCGTGAATCCACGCCAGCGCGTCGGTCAGTGCCCCGGTCAGTGACTCCCGCGAGAGTCCAGGGCTGGCTGCCAACAGGGCGTCGCATCCTTCCCAGTCGTTGTCATCGAGGCGCTCGACCAGTGCCAGCAGTTGTCCGAGCGCGCCTTCGTGGGCAGCAAGCGCTGCGTGCACCTCGGGAGCGACTGAAATCTGTGCGAGGATTTCATCCATCGGCAAGCCCAGCGCCGCCGGCATCAGCGACATGATGCCGGTGAGGAAGGCGTGATCAGCCAGCGCACGATTGCCGGGATGGCTTTGTGCGGCGAGGATTTCCATCAGGCGTCCACGCAATGCGGCGAGTTGCAGGAGGGGATTGCGTTCCGGGTTGGCGCCATTTTCGGGTGTGGCCATCAACAGCAGTTGCAGCCAGCGCAGGAGTTGCTTGCGTCCGAGTACGGTGACCGCCTGGCGCAACGAGTCGATGCGGCGGCCGAGGCCGGTGCCGACGGCGTTGACCAGCCGCAGCAGGTTGACGGTCAGGCCGGGTTCGCGCTTCAGGCTGGCTTCGAGATCGACCGAGTCGGCGTCGCGCGCGACCAGGTTGATCAGGCGAATGATGCCCAGCTGCGAGGCCGAGAGCTGGCGGCCGCTGATCACCGTCGGGTGCGCGAAGTAGTAACCCTGAAAGAGATGAAAACCAAGGCTGCGGCAGTGTTCCATCTGCTCGCGCGTTTCGACTTTCTCGGCCAGCAGCTTGAGTGGCAGGCGCAGCAGGCTTCCCGCGAGGTCGGCAAGGGTGTCGCCAGCCGCCTGCACGTCGATCTTGACGATGCCAACCAGCGGCAACAGTACGCTGGCGCGCGGATCCAGCCCGGTGTAGCGGGCCAGCGCCAGCGTGTAGCCACGTTCGCGCAGGAAGCGGCAGCGCGCCAGTAGCGCTTCGTCCGGGAGGGTATCGAAATTCAATTCAAGCACGACATTGGCTGCCGGCAACAGCTCGAGCGTGTCGTCCTGGATGAAGTGTTCATCTGCGTTGATGTAGGCCTTGTGTTTCCCCAGGGCATTACCGATGCCAAGTTCGGCAAAGGCGGCGCAGACGACACTGGCAGTTGCGATCAGGCGGCTGCAGGATTGCTCGCTAGCCTGGTCGGCGCTGCGGAAGAACAGTTCATAGCCGATCAGCTCCTGAGACAGGTCGAGGATGGGCTGGCGGCCGATAAGCACTTCTTTAAGCAGGTGGGTGTAGGACATGGTTTTTGTGCCGAAGCTCAGTCGGTGTCGGCTTCACGGCCGACATTGTTGGCCCAGGCCAGCGCCTGGGACACGGCATTGTTGAGAACGGCCGCGTTGAGGCCGTAAAGCTGGGAAAGCAGGGTTTCGATCCGCTCGCAGTCAGCATTTTCACTGGCTTCGGCCAACTGCAACAGGTTGCCGAGAACGCCGTTGCGTTCGCCGGTCAGTGCCTGGGTCATGGCCGCTGTGACCGGCAATTGCGCGAGGAGATCTTCCATCGGCTGGCTGAGCAATGCCGGCATCAGCGACATGATGCCGGTCATGAAGGCCTGTTCGGCGAGCTCTGGCGAGCGTGTGCGCAGCTTTTCTGCCAGCAGCTCCATCAAGCGCCCGCGCGTGGCGGCCAATTGCAGCAGCGGGCTGGCGCTGCCCGACTGCGGGTTGGCAAAGAGCAGCAGCTGCAACCAGCGCTGCAACTGGCGGCGGCCGAGCACGGTGATGGCGTGGCGCAGCGAAGTGATGCGTGTGCGTACGCCACTGGCTACCGAGTTGGTCAGGCGCAGCAGGTTCACCACCAGCCCCGGTTCCTGCTTGAAAATCTTTTCCAGCTCGGCGGTATCGGCGTCTTCAAGCAGCAGTGTGGTCAGGCGCATCAGTGCCAGCTGTGAGTGATCGAGTTTCTTGCCGGCGATGATGGTTGGTTTGGCGAAATAGTAGCCCTGAAAGAGTTCGAAACCGAGGTCGCGACAGAATTCCATCTGCTCGCGCGACTCGACTTTTTCAGCCAGCAGTTTGGCGCCGGTGGGTTTGACGCGGGCGACGATGGCGCGAATCTGGTCTGCTGACAGTGACGGCAGGTCGACCTTGACCACATCGACCAGCGTCAGCAGTTCATCCAGGGAGGCGTCGAGCCCGATGACGTCGTCCAGTGCGAACTGGAAGCCCTTGCTGCCGAGTTCGCGGACGCGGGCGACGACAGCTGCGTCCGGTTTTACCGTTTCGACCAGTTCGAGCATGACGGCATCGCGCGGCAGCAGCTCGATCACGTCGCTGAAGAGGAAGTCGCGGTCGACATTGATGAAACCCTGGTAGGGGCCAAGTGCATCGCCGACGGCCAACTGGGAGAAGGCGTTGGTGATGACCGTGGCGGTCGCCTGGACCTGATCTCCGTCGGCTATTGTCGCGGCGTTGTGCGGGCTGTTGCGGAACAGCAGTTCGTAGGCCAGCAACTGCTCATTGCTATCCAGTATCGGCTGGCGGCCGAGGAAGAGATTCGAGCTGGCGCTTGCAGCAGGTTCGGTGGATTCGCTCATGGTCTTCGCGACGTGAATGACGGGGGCGATTCTAGAACGGAAGCGGGAGTCCCGGACGTGCCGCATGCAGCACTCGCCGGAAGTCGTCCTGGATGCGTGCCAGCGCAGCCGGGTTGTCGGCCTCGAAACGCAGCACGACCACCGGCGTTGTGTTCGACGGGCGGGCCAGGCCGAAACCATCGGCATACTCGACCCGCAGGCCGTCGATGGTGATGATTTCCTGCGCCTCGGTGAAGCGGGCGCTGGCCTTCAGTTCGTCGAGCAGCGCGAAGGGTTCGCCTTCGGCCATCTTGATGTTCAGCTCCGGCGTGCTGGCGGCGTTCGGCAGGGCCTTGAGCACGGCGCTTGGGTCGGCCGAACGGGAGAGGATTTCGAGCAGGCGGGCACCGGTGTAGAGCGCGTCGTCGAAACCGTACCAGCGTTCCTTGAAGAAGACGTGGCCGCTCATCTCGCCGGCCAGCGGCGCGCCGGTTTCCTTCAGCTTCTTCTTGATCAGCGCGTGGCCGGTCTGCCACATGGTCGGCTTGCCGCCGTGCTCGCGGATGAAGGGCGCCAGCAGGCGCGTGCATTTGACGTCGTAGATGATCTCGCCGCCGGGCACGCGGCTCAATACATCGGCGGCGAAGAGCATCAGCTGGCGGTCGGGGAAGATGATCTCGCCGTTCTTGGTGACGACGCCGAGGCGGTCGCCATCGCCGTCGAAGGCCAGACCAAGCTCGGCGTCGGTTTCCTTCAGCGCACGGACCACGTCCTGCAGGTTTTCCGGCTTGGAAGGGTCGGGGTGGTGGTTGGGAAAGGTGCCATCGACGTCGCAGAACAGTTCGACCGGCGAACAGCCGAGCGCCTTGAACACCTGCGGCGCAATGCCGCCGGCGACGCCGTTGCCGCAGTCCATGACGATCTTCATCGGCCGTGCGAGCTTGATGTCGCCGAGGATCTTCGCGATATAGGCTTCGCGTACATCGGTGCTGCGCATGCTGCCGGTTCCGCTCAGCAGGTTGCCGGTTTCGATGCGTGCCTTCAGTTGCTGGATGGCATCGAGTGCCAGTGTCTCGCCGCCGATGACCATTTTCAGACCGTTGTAGTCCGGCGGGTTGTGGCTGCCGGTGACCGAGACGCAGCTGTGGCAGTCGAGGTGGTAGGCGGCAAAGTAGGTCAGCGGGGTCGGCACACAGCCAACATCGATGGCATCGACACCGGCACTGACAATGCCCTGCATCAATGCGCCGGCCAGCTCCGGGCCGGCCAGGCGGCCGTCGCGGCCGACGGCGATCGCCGTCTGCTGGCGCTCACGGGCCAGTGAGCCGAGCGCCTGGCCGACCGCACGACCGATTTCCGGGGTGTGTGTTTTGCCGACGATGCCGCGGATGTCATTGGCCATGAGAATTTCGG
>JBAYVG010000013.1:0-48717 GCA_041674785.1 Rhodocyclaceae bacterium | reverse complement strand
CTGCCTGGACGTGCTTTCCGATTTCGTTTGCAAGGAAATCGCCGCTGCTATCTACCTGGGCGAATTCGGTCTGGGACGGCTTCACGTCGTATGCGCTGCCGCGCATGACGGCATCAAGTGTCTTCACCCCGCCTTTTATCGCGGCCGCAGCTTTGTTGCGGCTGTCTTCCGTCACCTTCTGGAGGACACCGACCGGGACCCAGCGGATTTGCACCGATGCTGGACTGGCTATTTCATGCGCCTTCTTGTACAGATCCCGCGAGTATGGACAATTGGGATCGACAAACGCGTAGACGACGCGCGACCCATTACCCTGGGCTATCCAGGATGTTCTAGGCAGGCCACTCCAGATCTTCGCATCGACACCTGTGAGGCCCGATCCGTCCGGCTTCGCCGCCCAGCTTGGTACGGTGGAAAGCATCAGCATCAGTGCAGCGATTATCGTTTTCATTCCGCGTACATCCTGTTCGGTTATCGTGCTGGGCGTTGTCGAAAATGATCACGCTAAAAAATCGACGGCCCTTTGTATTCCTCTTCAAGTTCCGGTGAATTCGCTTCTTGTGCCTGCTTACGTCCGAGTGATGGCCCTATCTTGTAGCCATCGCGACCAACGTGCAGAAGCGCCTCATCCCCGAAGACGGCGACGACGGTGCCAGCCTTGTATTTCCGCTCGTTCTCTGCCTCCCACTCGGTCATGCGTGGCACATTCATCGTCCTTGCAAGCCAGTCTTCGAGCTCCATATTCAACTCCGCTGCTCGTTTTATTGCCGCCGCTTCAGTCTCAAATTCGCAAGGTGGCGGCACATCGCCGCCACCTTCGCGGACGACAACGTACAACCTTTTTCCAGCTCTGATTTCTGACTTATGTGTGTATGGCATTAGGCGGCCCCTTGCGCTGCTTGGTTGAGTTTATGTGCCAGTTTCTCGGCTCGCAGATGGGTGTAGTCCTTGAGCATCTGCAAGGTCTTGTGTCCGGTGATACTCGCGGCCTCAATGCGATCCAGGCCGAGCTCGAAAAGCCTGCTGGTGGCTTCGTGGCGCAGATCGTGGAATCGGAGCTCAACGATGCCGGCGCGCTTACAAGCGAGGTCCCATGTGACGCGCAACGCCTGTTGTGCGATCGGGAAAACTGGCCCTCCCGTGAGGGGGCGCGGCATGCCGGCAAGGATCGCACAAGCGGTTGCATCAAGAGGGACGATTCGCTGCTCTCCATTCTTGGTGTCATGCAGCGTGGCCGTTCCGGTATCTCCGGATATCCGCAGATCCTTCCATTCAAGGGCGAGTAATTCGCCTTGGCGCATCGCTGTTTGAATCGCCAGTTTCACCATAGGCACCACGATCGCGGCTTGGCGTGACTTTCCGAGCTCATCCAGGAGGCGCGCCTCCTCGCCGTCCTCCAGTCGTCGATTGCGCGGCTTGCCGGGGGATGGCAATTCAATGTCCTTAATCGGATTCCCGATATCCATCCGCCAGCGTTTGCGCGCGATCGTGAAGAGATGGGAGAGCAGGGCGGCCAGCTTGCGTTTCGTGGTATCCGATAGCGGCTCACCTTGCCGAGGGCCCTCACGGTCTCTATGAAGGCCTTTGAGGAAGGCCAAGATGTCATCGGGGGTGATCCGGTATAAACTCTTGCCCGCGAGATCGCTCCGCTTGATTTTGGCGATTTTGTGGGCCTCGGAAGCGGCCGATTTTTTCTTCGACGACACTTCCACCTGATACCGGTCGAGCATTTTGGACAGCGTAGCGGCTTTTACATCGTGCCGCTTGATCCTGGACTCCAACACGCGCTGTGCATCGGGATCGAGGGCCAAGGCAGCACGCTTGCTATTGCGGTATGCACGGGCTTCAGCCAGTGAATCAAAGGTTCCGGTGATTTGATGACCATCGACCATCAACTTGACTTGAAACGAGCAGGGGCCTCGTTGGTAAATGCCTCTTTCGACTGCCGAATTTTTTCCCATTTTTTCCCGTGTAAATACGGATAATATTTCGAAACCATTGTGCCGCAAGGCAATCAATCAAACAACACACAGGTCTTAAAATCCCTCGCCGCAAGGCGTACGGGTTCGATTCCCGTTCCGGGCACCAGCCGCTTATTCCCTACCAATGATCATTTTCGACCTCTCCTGTAGCGACGATCACCGCTTTGAAGGCTGGTTCCGTTCCGCTGACGATTTTTCCGACCAGCAGGCTAGGGGGCTGATCTCTTGCCCGCACTGCAACTCGGTCAGCATTCGGCGACTCCCGTCAGTGCTGCATGTCGGCTCTGCTTCGACAAACGCTAGCGCGACGCCGCGTGAGCATTCCCCGAATGCACAGGCGCCCGCAGCATCTCAACTAAGCGCGCTACGAACCGTTGTCGAGGCAATCATCAGCAGCACCGAGGATGTCGGTAGTGAGTTTGCGGATGAGGCCAGGAAAATTCACTACCACGAAGTGCCAGCACGGCCGATCCGGGGCGTGGCATCCGAAGACGATTGCTCAGCGCTCGCGGATGAGGGCATCGATATTCTGCGCCTGCCTGTCGTCAAGCTCGAAGACATGAACTGATCAGCCACATTCCGGCAATACGACCTTCTATACAATTTTACATAATACAAATTATGCGAATTAACGGAAGTTCGTTCTGAACCAGAGCGCTAACCATATCCCCAGAATACGCAGTTGTTTTGGCCTCTAGCTCCCGCCCATCTTTCGAGCAACCAACGTGCAAATGATTCCCGACTACATCGATCAGCCGCTAGTCTTCCTTGATCTGGAAACTACCGGCGCGAACTTTGCCCGCGACCGCATTCTAGAGATCGGCCTGGTCGAGGTCGATCGCGACGGTGTACGCGAATGGAGCTCGCTGGTGAATCCGGGCGTAACTGTCACGCCCTTCATCACCGACCTGACCGGCATCGACGATGCGATGGTGGTCGGCGCACCGCGTTTCGAGGAATTGGCATCGGCATTACAGGAGCGTTTGCGCGGGCGGATTTTCATCGCTCACAACGCGCGTTTCGACCATGGCTTCCTGAAAGCCGAATTTGCCCGCCTTGGAATTGACTTCCGGGCGACGGTTATCTGCACCGTCAAACTCTCGCGCAAGCTTTACCCGCAGCACCATCGCCATAACCTCGACACCCTGATGACTCGCCATGGAATCAGCGCCGAAACGCGCCACCGAGCGCTCGCGGATGCCCGCGTACTCTGGGATTTGTGGCGTTCATGGCACACCGAACTGGGGGGCGCGACGGTCCGGACGATCACCGACGCCCTGACGCGTCCGCCCACCCTGCCGCCGACCCTTGATCCGGCGCTAGCAGACGAGTTGCCCGATACCGCAGGGGCCTACGCCTTGCTGGATGCCAACGGAACGACGCTGCTGGTCGGCAAGGCACCGAACCTGCGCCAGAAGGTGCTCGCCCATTTTGCCGATGCCCGCAGCAACCAGCCGCCTGCCAGCCTTGTCCATCGGGTTGAGTGGTGCGACGCAGCCGGTGAATTTGGCGCCCGCCTCCAGGAGCTCGGCTTCCAGCGCCGCCTGAAGCCGATTCCCGCAGAACTATGTGCGTGGCGCCTGCTGCAGCCTGAACCCGGCATGTTCGCCCTGGAACTGGTCTTTGCCGCAACAACTGATTTTGGTACCGCCACCGAGCTCTTCGGTCTCTACGGTACCCCGAAGGAAGCGCGCCAGACCTTGCGCAAGCTGGCTGAAGCCCACTTTCTCTGCCCGGCGCTGCTCGGCCTGGAATCCGTCAAACCGGGCAAGCCGTGCACCGCAACCCGTTCCGGGCAATGCCGCGGCACCTGTGTGGGCAAGGAAGACCGCTCCCGCCACAACGGCCGCCTGATAACCGCCTTGGCTAAACTGCGGCTCCGTGAGTGGCCCTACGCGGGGCCGGTCGCGCTGGTCGAGCGCGATGAATTTGGAATGCTGGAAGACTTCCATGTCTTCGATCGCTGGCATTATCTGGGGCGTGTGCGCAGCGAAGATGCGTTGCACTCCTGTCTGGAGAGAAAAACAATTAGTTGTTTTGATCCAGATATCTACAGGATCTTTTTAAAGCACATTCAAGGAAAAAAACTGCGCCTGGTCACTTTGCCGGCGGGGCGTTTGTAGCGTCGTTTGCCTGCGGAGTGCTCGCCGCACTCGGGGTGTCAATCGCCTTGCCACTGCGGCCACCGGTCGCCAGGAGGCGATCATAGATGGCCGTATTGTTCGTCCGCAATGCGTAGTCCATTGCAGTATCGCCGGCATCCGACTTGATATTCGGGTTGGCACCGCGCTTCAGCAGCAACGCAACGACCGCCTCGTGTCCGCCACGAGCCGCAGCAATCAGTGCAGTAAAGCCATTGTCGGCCTGGGCATCGATCAAGGCGCCGTTGTCGAGCAGGTAATTGACGACTGCTTCATGGCCGTTGAACGCGGCATAAATCGTCGGCGTCCAGCCCGGGGTATTGACCAGCGCCCGCGCCTTGACCAGTTTTTCAACCATCGGCAGCGAGCCACGATAGGCAGCCAGGCGTAGCGGTGTATCGCCGTAAGCGTTACGTGCATTCGGGTTTGCTTTTGCGGCCAGCAGGATATCGACGATTTCGGCATCGCCATCACGAACCGCCAGCATCAGCAGCGTGTAGCCTTCCCGGTCGACGAGGTTGGGGTCGAGGCCACGATTGAGAATATCGATCACATCCGGCGCGCTGGCGCGCTTGATCGCCACCAGCATGTCGTCGTAGATGCCGGCGTGTGCCGGCAGCGACAGGCAGAGCGAAAGAACAACTGCGTTGGCAGCAGCAAGGGCGAGTTTCTTCATTGGAGTTCCAGTCGTTGGCGGGTGCCGGGAAAAAGCCGGAAAAAATTGTGGGTGGTCAGTTCAGCCACGGCGTCGACACTCATGTCACGCAAACGGGCGATCTCTTCGGCCACGTGCAGCACGTAGCCGGGTTCGTTGGATTTGCCGCGATACGGCACCGGTGCCAGGTAGGGGGCATCGGTTTCGATGAGGATCCGATCCAGCGGCACCCTCCTCGCCACATCCTTGATCTGCAGGGCATTCTTGAAGGTAACGATGCCGGAAAAGGAGATGTGAAACCCCAGATCGAGGGCCGCTTCTGCGACTTCCCAGGTCTCTGTAAAGCAGTGCATGACACCACCGACCTCGCCAGCACCCTCCTCGGCCATCAGTCGCAAGGTGTCCGCTGCGGCATCGCGGGTGTGGATCACTAGCGGCAAATGCGTCCGCCGTGCAGCGCGGATATGGGTGCAGAAGCGGCTACGCTGCCATTCCGGCGCATCCTTGTGCCAGTAATAGTCGAGCCCGGTTTCTCCAATGGCGATCACCTTGGGATGAGCGGCCAGCGCCACCAGATCGTCTTCACCGGGTTCGCAGGCATCGGCGTACTCCGGGTGTACGCCCACGGTGGCGAACAGGCGATTATCGCTCTCAGCCAGTGCAAGAACCTTTGGCAGATCTTCGAGGTTCACACCGACACAAACGGCAGCGCCAACGCCATTAGCCTCCATGCGTGCAAAGACCTCCGGCAGACGGCTGAAAAGCCCTTCAAAATCGAGATGACAGTGCGAATCGACCAGCATCGAAAGAAAGAGATGTGAAAAAAGGCGGAGGAAGCGTTGCGGGGTGCGGCGCTTACAGCGTATGCGTCGGGCGGCTGGACTGCATGACGCCGCCAAGCAGGCCTTCAATCTTGCGCCGCGCTTCGACACCGCTCTCGTCGGCATTGAAGTGCACACCGATCCCCTGTGCCTTGCTGTTCTGGGCTCCTGCAGGAGTAACCCAGACAACCGTGCCGGCAATCGGCAACTTGGCCGGATCATCCATCAGCGACAGCAGCATGAATACTTCATCGCCGAGGGCGTAGGCTCGGGCAGTCGGAATGAAGATGCCACCATTTTTGAGATGAGGCATATAACCCGCGTACAGCGCAGATTTCGAATTGATGTTGAGCGAAAGAACACTCGGCCGCGGCGGTATTGCGGCTGGAGCAGCAGCAGGCTTGGCAGATTCGGTCATGGTCGCTTCAGTGTCGATCGCGTTGGCTACGCGGTTCAAAAAGGGCCGCATAACCCATGAAGAAATCTTCAAGGAACAGGCGGCTGTTGAGCGGGTGTTCAGAATGACGCCTGTATTGTAGCGTCTTCCGCGCGAAGGCCAAGAGTCTTTGCGGCTCACTGCGTGCGACCAGATGCTCGATCTGTTTCCTTTCGCCGACAAAATAGCGGACGGGCAACTGCGACGACACCAGCGAGAGGTCGACAATCCATTTCTGCGCCCATTCCATCAGGCGTTTCATCGGAGTACCGCCCTTCTCCGCCTTGACGGTCTTGTCCAGTGCGGTGGCAGCGGCCAGCGGGTCGAGCGCGGCGCCGTTACGCAATTCTGCCAGAAGCGCGTCGATCAGTTGTCGCTCGCCGGAAGTTCCCAGTTCTGCGGCCAATAACGGCGCTCCGCCAGCCAGCGCCAGCCAGCGCTGGGCGTCTTCGATGCCAGCGGCGGCCAGCCAAGCTGCGGCCCGCTCTGGCGATGGCAGCGGTACGGCTGCCGACTGACAGCGACTGCGAATGGTCGGCAAGAGACGCTCGGGTTCATTGCTCACGAGCAGAAAAATTGTCCCGGCAGCCGGCTCCTCAAGCGTTTTGAGCAAAGCGTTGGCAGTACTGCGGTTCATCGCCTCGGCAGGACAAACGATGACAACACGCAGGCCGTGGCGATGCGTGCCGACGTGAAGAAAATCTTCCAACCCGCGCACCTGATCGATGGTGATCTGCTGGCTGGCCTTCTTCGCGCTTTCCTTGGCCTCCGCCCCCTCTTCCACTTCACCGGCCGCCAGGGCTTCGGGTTGCAACAGGCGGAAATCGGGGTGATTGCCCTGCGACAACCAGTTACAGGCCGGGCAACTGCCGCAGGCCTGGCGGTCAGGTAGCGGGTTTTCACAGAGCAGCGAAGCGGCAAAGCGCGAGGCCAGGTCAAACTTGCCCAGGCCGCGCGGGCCGGTCAGAAGCAGCGAATGCGGTAGTTGTACGCGCCGTGCCTGCAAGCGCGCCCAAAGGTCTGAATGGAGTTCAATAACGTTCATTAACAAATGCTTAAAACAGTTTCTTCAACTGAATTCTTTATTTCTTCCAGCGTCCGGTCGGCGTTGATGACCTTGATTCGCTGCGGCGCAGCGGCGGCGCGTTCCAGGTAAGCCAGGCGTACTCTTTCATGGAAATCGGCACGTTCCTGCTCAAACCGGTCAAGCTCCCGAGTTTGCAGCGCGATGCGCTCGCGGGCCACCGAAAACGGCAGGTCGAACAGCAGGGTCAGGTCCGGCTGCAGATGACCATGTACCCAGTGTTCAAGGTCGGCGAACTTGTGCCGGTCGAGACCGCGCCCCCCACCCTGGTAGGCATATGTTGCATCGGTAAAACGGTCGCAGACGACCCAGTCACCGCGCGCCAGTGCCGGCTCGATCACGGCCGCCAGATGTTCGCTGCGGGCAGCGAACATCAGCAGCGCCTCGGTTTCGAGATGCATCGGCTCGTTGAGCAGGATCTCCCGTAATTTCTCGCCCAGCGGTGTTCCACCGGGTTCGCGGGTAGTGACGACTGTCACCCCCCGGCCGGAGAGGAACGCGCAAACGCCGGCGATGTGGCTGCTCTTGCCGGCACCGTCGATGCCCTCGAAAGTAATGAACTTGCCTCGCATCAGCGTTTTCCGCCTTTCTGGTAACGCACCACGGCCTGGTTGTGATCTTCAAGCGTCCGCGAGAACTGGCTGCTGCCATCCCCACGCGCAACGAAATAGACAGCATCACTCTGCGCCGGATTGAGCGCCGCGCGCAACGAAGCCAGCCCGGGCATGGCGATCGGCCCCGGCGGCAAGCCAGCGCGTGTGTAAGTATTGTAGGGGGTGTCGGCGATCAGGTCGCGCTTGCGGAGATTACCGTCGAAATTATCGCCAAGCCCATAGATTACGGTCGGGTCGGTCTGCAACAACATGCCGGTCCGCAGGCGATTGACAAAAACCGAGGCGACCATGCCGCGGTCTGCCTCTCGCCCAGTTTCCTTTTCGACGATGGAGGCCATGATCAGCGCTTGATACGGCGTGCGGTAAGGCAAACCCGCCGCCTTCTGCGTCCACTCCTGTTCCAGATGGCGATGCATCACACGGTAGGCGCGGGCCAGCACTTCCAGATCGCTAGAACGCTTGGAGAAAAGGTAGGTGTCAGGGAAAAACAGGCCTTCCGCCAACGACTCACTGGCACCGATACGTTTGAGTATCTCGGCCTCGCTAAGATTCTGGCTGTCGTGGCGGAGATCCGGGTGGGCATTCAGCCGTTCGCGCATCTGCCGGAAGGTCCAACCCTCAATGAAGGCGATTTCGGCCTGAGAGACGTCACCCCGCGTCAGTTTCCGCAGAAGTTCGATCGGTGTGATGCCACTGCTGACTTCATAGCTGCCGGCCTTGATCTGGGCTTCGACACGATGGATCCGGCCGAGGATGACGAGCACCACCGGCGGCAACTCGACCCCGGCCTCGGCAACCTGCTGTGCAGCGCCACGCAGCGAGCTACCAGGGGCAATCGTGAAATCCAGTGGCGAGGCGCTCAGCGCCACGGGCGCGGTAGCCAACCAGTACAAACCGCCGGCCAATGCGATCGCGGAAACAAAGACGAACACGAACAGGTTGCGCAGGAATCTCAGCATGACAAAGGGGGGCCGCAAGGTCGCTGGAATACGGGAACGCCCCGCTTCCAACGCATTGGAGGCACGATTCGCGGAGGCGCTATAATAGCCCAAAGCCCCCCACCGAACGAGATTCCCGACAAATGAACCCACTCTGGAAAAATGCACTTGGCACAGCCGGTGCCCGTTTTGACTCAGCCTCCGAGACCGCCAATATCCTCGATTTTGGCGATGCGGCCGGCGAACTGATCGCGGCGCGTGATGGCACAGTCATCGCCCCGCTCACGCACCTCGGCTGCATTCGTGTTGCCGGGGAAGACGCCAAGTCCTTTCTGCATAACCAGTTGACCAACGACATCAACCACCTGCCGGGTGACGGCGTGCAGCACGCCGCCTGGTGCAGCGCCAAAGGGCGCATGCTGGCCAGCTTCATCGTCCGGCGCGATGGTGACAATTACCTCCTGCAACTGTCCGCTGATCTCGTGCCGGCAATTGCCAAGCGTCTGCAGATGTTCGTGCTGCGTGCCAAGGTAACGATCACCGACATGACGGAAACCACAGCCCTGCTCGGACTCTCCGGCCCTGAGGCTGCTGGCGCCCTGAGCACCGCCGGACTGCCGGTTCCGGAACTGATGAAAAGTGCGGCCTTTGCCGATGGCCAGGTCGTTCGCATCGACGAAAACCGCTTCCATATCGCTATCGAAGCCGGTGCGGCAGCCGAGCGCTGGCACGCACTCGCGGCCAAGGCACACCCGGTTGGCGTCGCTGCCTGGCAGTGGCTGGATATCCGTGCAGCGCTGCCGCTCGTCAGTGAAGCCACCCGCGAACAGTTCGTACCGCAGATGGCCAATTTTGAACGGATTGGCGGTATCAGCTTCCACAAGGGCTGCTATCCCGGCCAGGCAATCGTCGCACGCACCCAATACCTGGGCAAGGTCAAACGCCATCTGTATCGCCTCGGCTGCACGGAGGCCATGGCCGCAGGCGACGAGCTTTATTCCATCGCCGCCCCCGATCAGGCCTGTGGCATGGTGCTCACCGCTGCTGCCTCTCCCGCCGGCGGCTATGAAGCACTGGCAGTGCTTATGGAAAGTGCAGCCGATGCCGGCGTGCAACTGCGCGCCCGCGACGGCATCATGGTTTCCGCTGCAGCTGTCGCTGCCTAAGCCCGACGCACCTATCGCCCGCTGAAGCGCCTGCCATGTGCCTGATTCTGCTCGCCTGGCAGGCACATCCGGAATACCCGCTGGTCGTTGCCGCCAATCGCGACGAATTCCTTGTTCGCCCGACGGCGGCTGCAGCGGCCTGGCCGGACGCCCCCGACGTCATCGGCGGTCGCGACCTTGAAGCCGGCGGCACCTGGCTCGGCGTTACGACCACCGGGCGCTTTGCCGCCGTAACCAATGTGCGCGAACCCGGTCGCCCGACTGGCGTCCGGTCGCGCGGCCACCTGACGCGTGATTTTCTGCGGGCGACATCGTCGGCCGGTGACTATCTCACCGCTATCGATGGTCAGGCCTATGCCGGCTTCAATCTCTTGCTCTGCGATGGTCAGGAACTCTGGTATGGCAGCAATCGCGGCGACCCCGCACGCCAGCTTTCGCCGGGGGTATACGGTCTATCCAACCATCTGCTCGATACGCCCTGGCCAAAACTGGCCTCTGCCAAGACCCGTTTCACCCAGCTACTGCCCGCTCTGCCAGAAAAAAACGACCTCTTCGCACTGCTTGCAGACGACGAAATCGTGGCCGATGCGCTGCTACCGGCCACCGGCGTCAGTCTTGAGTGGGAGCGGCGCTTGTCGGCTATCTTTGTCCGTTCGCCGGATTACGGTACCCGAGCCGCATCCGTCGTCCTCATCGCAGCGGATGGCAGCGGTACCCTGCATGAGCGCAGCTTTGGTGCCGAAGGGGTTGCCATGAACGAGGTCAAGATCGACTTCAACGGCAGGACCGCGACTGCAGACAAAACACCTTAACGCTCAGTGCCCTAATGGCTGCTAGCGTCTGCTGCGGCCCCTGTTGGTGGAACAAAGCGCTGCAGCACATGGCGGCTCATCCCCTTGGCCAGTTCTTCCTCGCCAAAGAACACGGTAGCGACCCCCTCCTTGCGCAGCAGCAGTGATTCGTCCTCACTGTGGGTGCGCAGCACGATCTCGATATTCGGGTTGAGCGTGCGCGCGGTTTCGACCATCTGGCGAACATTGACCGGGTCCGGTGTGGCAATCACCAGCATCGCAGCATGGGCAATGTGCGCCTGGATCAAGACAGCCGGTTCAGCAGCATTGCCCGAAACTGCGGCAACCCCGGCGCGCCGCAGATCCTCCACCTGTTCGCGATTCTGCTCGGCGACAACGTAGGGAATGCCGCGTTCACCCAACACCTCGGCAATCCGCCGGCCAACCCGCCCGTAACCAACCAGCACCACCTGCCCCGCCAGATACTTGCGCTCGGTACTCAGCGGCAGTTCGGCATAGGAGTCCTTGCGCCGTTCCAGACGCTGCGCCAGCTTCGAACGCGCCAGCGCCCAGCGCCGGAAAGGTGAAATGGTGGCAAAGACCAAAGGGTTGAGGGCAATCGAAATCAGCGCACCGGCCAGAACCAGGCTCATCCCCGCTGGCGGCAGCAGACCAAGCGACATCCCCAGCCCGGCGAGGATGAAGGAAAACTCACCGATCTGTGCCAGGCTTGCAGCGACGGTCAGTGCGGTGTTGAGCGGATAGCGAAAGGCGAGCACCAGAGCCATTGCCGCCAACGATTTGCCAATGATGATGATGGCCACGACACCGACGACATGGGCGGGCTTTTCCATCAGGACAACGGGGTCGAACAACATGCCGACAGCGACAAAAAAAAGTACCGAAAAGGCATCGCGCAAGGGAAGGGATTCCTGTGCAGCGCGATGGCTGAACTCGGATTCCCGCATCACCATCCCGGCAAAGAAAGCGCCCAGAGCGAAGGAAACACTGAACAGCTGCGCAGCACCATAGGCAATACCGATGGCAGCAGCAACCACGGCCAGCGTGAACAGTTCGCGCGACCCCGTACGGGCAACATGCGAGAGGAACCACGGCAGGATGCGGCGACCGGCGACAAGCATCAGGACGATGAAGGCGGCGACCTCCAGCAGGGTCTTCCCCAGGGTGGCCCACAGTGAGCTGGCCGAGTCGGCGGGTGCGGCCGTTCCGCCCAGCACCCCTGCCAATGGCGGCAGCAGCACCAGAATGAGCACGGTCGCCAGATCTTCCATGACCAGCCAGCCGACAGCGATGCGCCCGTTCATCGAGTCAAGGATGCCACGGGATTCGAGTGCTTTGAGCAGAACGACAGTACTGGCACAGGAGAGCGACAGTCCAAAAATCAGGGCTTCGCCCGGAGACCAACCCCACCACCAGGCGATCCCCATGCCCAGGGCCGTCGCCAGCCCCATCTGGACAACAGCTCCCGGCAAGGCAATGCGTTTGACGGAGAGCAGGTCATCCAGCGAGAAATGCAGGCCGACGCCGAACATCAGCAACATCACGCCAATCTCCGACAACTGTGAGGCGGTCTCGATATCGGCGACAAAACCCGGGGTTGCCGGGCCGATGAGGATACCGGCGAGCAAATAGCCGACCAGCGCCGGTATCTTTGCCCGCTCTGCCAGAAAACCGAGAATCAGCGCAAAACCGAAGGCGGCGGCGATGGTCGTGATCAGCGGAATGTTATGTCCCATGCGAGATCGCCTCATGCTCACAGATACAGACCGGGGTCCCCACTGGAACGCGATCGAAGAGTTCGATGATATCGGCGTTGCGCATGCGAATGCAGCCATGGGAACCCGGTGCCCCCATGCATGTCGATTCCGGGCAGCCATGAATGTAGATGTAGCGGCGCATGGTATCGACGTTGCCGAGGCGGTTGACGCCCGGTTCGCAGCCCGATAGCCAGAGGATACGTGTCAGTATCCAGTCGCGATCCGGACATTCAACGCCAAGTTCCGGTGAATAGATCTCGCCCGTTGGCCGCCGTCGCACGAAAACAGTATTTTCCGGCAGGCCGCCGCCTATCTTTGCCCGAACGATGTGGACGCCACGCGGCGTGCAGTAGCTGCCGGAGACCTCGCCGACACCTCGCGAGGCAGTGGACACCACCCACGAACCTAGCCGGTTTCCAGCCGAGTCAACGAGTTCAAGCGTCTGCCGGGGTATGGAAACAAGGATCTTCATCGTCGATACCCGTTCATTGCCCACGGCTGCCACGGCTGCTACGGCGGGCCGCAAAAAAAGCAGACAGCATGCTGCCGCAATCGTCGGCGAGAATGCCGCCGAGTATCTCGGTGTGATGGTTCAGTTTTTCGACTGCGAAAAGATCGACAACGCTGCCATGCACCCCGGTCTTCAGGTCGCGGGCGCCATAGACCACCCGGGCGATACGCGCGTGAAGAATGGCGCCGGCGCACATCGCGCATGGCTCCAGTGTCACGTATAGGCTGCACCCCGGCAGACGATAGTTGTTGAGGTTGCGTGCCGCGTCGCGCAGGGCCGCAATTTCGGCGTGCGCTGTCGGATCGCTTTCGCCGATCGGCGAATTGAAGCCTCGGCCCACAATTGCGCCGTCGCGCACAACCACCGCTCCGACCGGCACCTCACCCAGGCATTCCGCCGAACGGGCCAGTGAAAGCGCTTCACGCATGAAAAATTCGTCGTTCATTGGGGGAGATTGTAGCAAGCCCCGATCACTCCTCCTGTTTTTGCCAACCACGCGAACACGTTAGCTGCTGCTTGAGGCCGAATCTAAACCCTGGCGGGAGTTGCTATTGAATCCATTTGTCCTATACTGGGTCATCGAAAAATGACCGTGGCAAGGCTTGGCGGCTATCTCCGCCAGCACGGAAGGGGTTCCCATGGCTCGCGATAGCACGTTTAACAACGAAGTCGTGCCAGTACTTGCCGATAGCAGGATTCGTGGCCGGGTTCTCATCGTCGATGACGAAAAATCCATCGGCAACTACATCTCCGCACTCCTGCAGAAAAATGGGCACCAGACCCGTGCTGTTACCAGCGGTTTCGAAGCAATTGCTATCGCAGACGAAGGCTGGCCCGATCTGGTGGTACTTGATCTGGTCATGGCCGACATGGATGGCTTTGAAACAGCCCGTCGCCTGAAAAGCAACCCGCAAACCGCCCATATCCCCATCGTCATGCTGACCGTGCTGGGTGATCGCGAATCGCGTCTGCGTGGCCTCGAAATCGGTGCAGAGGATTTTCTGACCAAACCGATCGACCCCGCCGAACTGGTCATTCGTGTACGCAACCTGCTGCGGCTCAAGGAGTATGGCGACTTCCTCAGCAACATGAATCATCTGCTTGATCGACAGGTGCGGCAAAAAACAGCCGAATTGCGTGGTTGCCATATCGAAACCATTTTTGCGCTGGCACGCGTGGTCGAGTTCAAGGACCACGAAAACGCCCGACATATCTCGCGCATTGCCCATCTCAGCCGTGCCATGGCCGAAATTCTTGGCATGGCACCGGGGTATACCGAATCTATTTTCTACGCCAGCGCCATGCACGACATCGGCAAAGTCATCGTGCCGGCGGCCATCCTGCTCAAGCCGGGGCCGCTGACACCGGAAGAAATGGCGCTGGTGCGACGTCATCCGGAGGTCGGCGCGGAAATTCTGGCCGCCCATACAGCATCGCCCTTTCTGACCATGGGCGCAGAAGTCGCCGCCAGTCACCACGAATGCTGGGACGGTAGCGGCTATCCGAAAGGGGTTTCCGGAGAACGGATACCCCTTTCCGGCCGTATCGTCCTGCTCTGTGACCGCTACGATGCCATACGCAGCAAGCGCCCATACAAGGAAGCAAAGAGCCACGAGGAAGCGGTGCGCATCCTGACCACGGGTGACGGCCGCTCCGATCCGGAGCATTTTGATCCGGACGTCCTCGCCGCCTTTCGCCGTTTCAATGGCCGTCTCGAAGAGATATTCGAGACCAACGCCCTCCTGCAGTAGACAGGCGGCTGTGAGCGACCCATTTTCTCAGGCGTTAATACTGCTGGCGCTGATAGCTGTCCTTGCTTCGGGCGCACTGGCCGTGCAGGTTGCACGCGGACGCCGGCAATTAGAGCTTGCCAAGTGCCAAGCCGAGGAACGCGAACAACGCTACCGCAGCCTCTTCGACTCCTCACTGGCCGGCATTGCGCTGCTTGCCGCTGACGGAAAGCTGCTGGAATGGAATAGCAAACTGGCGCTGCTGCTCGGGATGCCGGAAATTGCCGATGCAGACGCCTCGGACCTGGTGCGGCCGATTGAATGGCAAAGCGAAGCCACGGCATTGGCGATGCTCGCCCGCCAGCGGCAGCCTGGCGAACACTCTGAAACCAGCTTCATCGCCACCGATGGCATTCGCCGCTGGGTCAGTCTGCGTTACTGGCCCATGACAGACGGCGAGGAGGCGCCATTCTGGCTGCTGGTGCACGATGTTACGGGGCGACAGCAGACACGTACCCTGCTCAGACTTGCCCAGCAGACCTATGTCAGCATTTCGGAAGCAATCATGATCACCGACGTGACGACAAGAATCGTTGAGGTCAACCCGGCCTTCGAGCGGATGACCGGTTATGCGCGCGAAGAAGTCATCGGCATGCGGGCCGCCTTGCTGCGCTCCCCCCGGCACGAAGCCGATTTTTTCGCTGGGATGTGGCGGGATCTGGAAAAAAACGGGCACTGGGTCGGAGAAATCTGGAACCAGTGCCGTGACGGCGCAGTGATTCCCTGCTGGATGCATATCGATGCTGTGAAGGAGCCTAAATACGGCAACGTTACCCACTACGTCGGCGTTTTCTCGGATATCAGCGAACGTAAGAGCGTCGAGGATCGCATCAGCTTCCTGGCCCACCACGACCCCCTCACCGGGCTATCCAACCGTTTTTCTCTGGATGTTGTCTTGCCACAGTCGATCGCGCTGGCGCGGCGTAACGGACAGCAGGTAGCCCTGCTCTTCGCCGACCTCGACCATTTCAAAGCGATCAACGATACCCATGGCCACGCTACCGGCGACCAGGTGCTGATCGAGGTTGGTCGTCGGCTCACGCAGGTAGTACGCGAATCGGATTTCCTTGCCCGTATCGGTGGCGACGAATTCGTCATCCTGCTCAACGAAGTTGACGATACCGACGATGCGCTGCGTGTCGCCAGCCAGATGATGGATGCCTTTCGCTCCCCGATCATTGCCGGCGGGACGGCTGTCTCAGTAAGCTTGAGCATCGGCATCAGCCTCTTTCCGGTGGATGGCGAGGAGCCGAGCACCCTGCTCGGCCACGCTGACGATGCGATGTATCGTGTCAAAACGGGTGGTCGCTCAGGCTACCGCTTCCACTCCTCGGCAGTTGACCAAGCGGCCCGTACCGATCGCCCGCACCCATGAAAAAGGCCGCTGACGATACCGTCAGCGGCCTTTTTACGGATTAGCGTCTGAACGAGGTTCAGCGATCCGTCCAGGTACGACGCGGCGCACCACCGGTACGCGGAGCTGCACTCTTGAAGCCTTCACGACGCGGGGCGCCGAGATTGTGGCTCGGAGCGGCGCCGTCGCGACGGTTGCTGAAAGACTTCCCACGGCTGTCACCGCTGGTGTTGCCATGCGAGCGGCTCGGGTAATCGGCACGGTTGCCAAAGTTGTCCGGACGCTTGTCGGCGGACTCATGGCGGTTACCGAAATTGTCGGGACGCTCAGTGCGTTCGCTACCGCTACGTTCAGCACGCTCGGGACGGTTAGCATAACCTTCGCTACGGGGCCCCTTGAAGCCATCGCTGCGCTTGGCGTAGCCGTCGGCACGCGGAGCGCCCGCCGGCTTGCCATAACGCTTGTCACCGTCACGCGAGGAAGAAGAACCCTTGTTATCCCAGCTCCTGCCCTGACCCGGCTTCCAGCCGGCCGGCTTGGCCTTGCGCGGTGCAGCCGAACGCTTGGCCTCGTGACCCGGAACGACTTCAACCGGAATCAGTTGCTTGGTAAAGCGCTCGATGCGCTTCACGTGGATGCCTTCGGCGTGATTTACCAGCGAAACGGCGATGCCGCTACGACCGGCACGACCGGTACGACCGATGCGGTGCACATAGTCTTCCGGGAATTTCGGCAGATCGTAGTTGAAGACGTGGGTAATCCCCGGCACGTCGATGCCGCGAGCGGCAACGTCGGTGGCCACGAGGATACGCACCTGGCCCTGACGCAGCGCGTTCAGCGTGCGGTTGCGGGCGCCCTGGTGCATGTCGCCATGCAGCGGTGCAGCCGCAAAACCGGCTTCATTGAGTTGATAGGAAATGGTATCTGCGTCGCGCTTGGTGGCAGTAAAGATGACTGCCTGATCCATCGCTGCATCGCGCAGCAGGTGATCAAGGAGACGATTCTTGTGCGCCAGGTCATCGACAAAGTGCATCTTCTGCTCGATGTTTTCGTGCTTCGTCTGCGAGCCAGCGATGCTGATCGTCATCGGCTCACGCGTGATGCGCTGCGCCATGCGGCCGATTTCGCCGTCCAGCGTCGCCGAGAACAACATGGTCTGGCGCGAGGCCGGCGTTGCGGCAATGATGGTTTCGATATCGTCGATGAAGCCCATGTCGAGCATGCGGTCAGCTTCGTCAAGGACGAGGATCTGCAGCAGCGAGAAGTCGATCTTGCCCGAATTCATGTGGTCGATCAGGCGCCCCGGCGTGGCCACCAGGATTTCCGGGTTGCGTGACAGCAGTTGCATCTGCTTCGGATAAGGCATGCCGCCGAGAATCGAGACAGCCTTGATGCGGCGCAGATGCACACCGTATTTGTCAGTGGCCGTGGTGACCTGCAGCGCGAGTTCGCGTGTCGGGGTCAGCACCAGCATTTTCGGTTGAGCCGGCGCAAAGCGCGGGCGCTCGCCACGGGCACGGGTGGCCTGGCGTTCTTGATTCGGAGTCTTGGTGGCCGGAGCATCTTCCAGCGAGGCAAATTTGTGCAGGGCCGGCAGCACGAAAGCAGCGGTCTTGCCCGAGCCGGTCTGCGAGGAAACCAGCAGATCGCGCCCTTCAAGGGCTGCGGGAATAGCTTGCGCCTGGACCGAAGTCGGCTCCGTGTAACCAGCGTCGACAAGTGCTTTCAGGACGGCCGGGTGAAGGCCAATTTCTTCAAAAGTCATCAGTTTCTTTCGTAAAAATAGGCGCGCGCGTCTTTCCGGCAGGAAAGTCACGGACGCAATAAATGCAGCGCCAACCTACGAAATTGCTTGAAAACTCAGGGAAATAATTATTTCTGCGAGATTTCGGCACGAAAGCTTTGTGCCGGAACGGCGCCATGTGATGCGGCACCAAGGGGCAGGAAGGCTTTGTCGTTCTAGTACTTCAGGTTTGCGATGCGCGTTTGTGCAGGCATTTGCTGCAATGCACAAGCCGCGCATTGTACCGGCCCAAAGCCAAATGTCCAGTATTACTTTGCATTCAACCTGCAGCCCTCGAGGTCTGTACTATTGTTCTCGGCAGAAGGCGCAGACATAATGGCTTGCATGAATGATCGCCCGGAAATTCTGGAGGAATCGACGCAGTGGGTCGACAACCTGCCCAGCGAAGAAGTTTTTGCCGAACTTCCTGCCGTCGTCGACGTCCTGCGTCGACGCTGTGGTATCGATTTCTCGGGCTACAAGGCCTCCACGCTTTCGCGCCGCATTCGCCAGCGCATGGCGCTCAAACGCGTGGCCTCGGAAGAAGCTTATTGCAGGCTGATCGCCGAAGACGATGGCGAAAGCGAGCGCGAAACCTTGTGCCGCGACCTGCTGATCAACGTCACCGAATTTTTTCGCGACGCTGCAGTTTTCAACCTCCTCTCTGACGAAGTCTTTCCCGACCTGCTCCGCGGCCGCGACCCCGGCGACGATCTGCGTATCTGGTCGGCCGGCTGCGCCTCCGGCGAAGAGGCCTACTCGCTGGCCATGCTGGCGCTGGAGGCTGCCGGGCGCCTGGGGTTCAACGGCAACGTCAAGGTTTTTGCCACTGACCTGCACCCCGGTGTGCTGACCGACGCCTCGCGTGGCGGCTATGCCGAGGAAGCGGTGGCTGCGGTTCCCGAATCCCTGCGCCGTCGCTACCTGCAGCGTGACGAACAGGGGTGGCGCGTCGATTCCAGCTTGCGCCGGCATGTAATTTTTGCCCGCCACAACCTGCTGGCCGACCCGCCCTTCACGCGCATTGACCTCGCCGTCTGCCGCAATTTGCTCATTTACCTCAAGCCGGCGGCACAGCTGAAGGTGCTCTCCCAGCTCCATTTCTCACTGAAGCCGCAAGGGCTGCTGCTGCTCGGTGCGAGCGAGACTGTTGGTGAGTTCGAGTCGCAGGCATTCACAACGGTTGATCGTTCGCGCAAGCTTTTTCGCAAGCAGCCGGCAGCTTTGCCGCGCAGCATTGAAAGTTCGGCGCTGGGCGTATTTCCCGTATCAGCAACGCCGGTGATGCCCGAGCAAGGCGACTTTATCGAAGGCTCACCCGAACTGCTCGAAGCCGAGTTGCTGGCGACCCGGGAACGGCTGCACGAAATGGTCGTCGAGCTTCAATCCAGTCACGAGCGGGTGGATCTGGCCAATGAGGAATTGACCGCCTCGAACGAGGAGCTGCAAAGCACCAACGAAGAACTCAAGTCAGTCAACGAGGATCTCTACGCCCTCAATCACGAACTGGAGAACAAGAACGAGGCCCTCGCCGCCCTCAATCGCGACTATGACCACCTGCTGGCCAGCGCCGAGATCGGTACGGTTTTTCTCGACGGCGAGCTGCGCGTGCGGCGCTTCAGCCCGGCTGTCGACGATTTCCTGTCGCTGCGACAACAGGATATCGGCCGGCCGATTGCCGAGATCAACTACCGCCTGGGGGGGCAGGAGCGCTTTGTCGAAAGCCTGAAAAACGTTGCCGAGACTGGCACACGGGTCGAGCGTGAAGTCGAGCTGACGCCGGGGCGCTGGTTTCTTGAGCGCATGCTGCCTTTTCGTGGCGACGACGGTCGGCGCGATGGCGTCGTACTGACCTGGACGGAAATTTCCGAAGTCAAGCGAATCCAGGCGCTGGCTGAAGAACTGGCTGCCGACCGCACCCGCCTGCAGGGCATCCTCGATGTCCTGCCCGACGGGGTCTATATCGTCAGCCCGACGCACGACATCGAATACCTCAATCCGGTTCTGGCGCAGGAATTCGGGCCGACTGACGGGCGCAAGTGTTACGAATATTTTCACGGCCGCAGCTCGGAATGCGACTGGTGCAAAAACAAGGCCGTCTTTCGCGGCGAATCGGTTCATTGGGAATGGACGTCCGGCAAGGGCCGCACTTACGACCTGTTCGACATGCCTTTCCGCAACCCGGACGGCAGCGTCAGCAAGTTCGAAATTTTCCACGACATCACTCCGATCAGGAAAAGCGAGCAGCATTTGCAGGAAGCCGCGAAACTTTCCCAGGTCGGTTACTGGGAATGGAACGTACGCTCGGGGGCGCTGGTCTGGGGGAATGAAACCTACCGCTGTTTCGGCTACGCACCGGGCGACGTGGAACCGAGCTTTGAGCTTTTCCTCGAGCATGTCCATGCTGGGGACCGCGAGCGCGTCGCGGCAGCGGTGCAGCAAGCCATCGACGACGACAGCACCTACCTGACTGAATTCGGCTTCCGGCGCACCGACGGGGGTTCCCGCGTCGGCCGTGCCACGGGCCACATTATTCGTGACGGCGAAGGCAAGGCGCTGCTCATGTCCGGTGCCATGCAGGACATCACCGAACTGCGCCAGTCGGAGCACCGTTTCAATGTCGCTTTCCGCGCCAGCCCGCTGGCGGCATCGATCGCCCGTGCCCGGGACGGCATTTTTGTCGAGGCCAACGACAAGTACGAGAAGTATTTTGGCTGGCGCAGGGACGAACTGATCGGCCACACGTCCGTCGAAGTCGGGCTGTGGACCGACGAAGAAACCCGCCAGACCTGGCTGGAAACCCTGCGCCGTGACGGTACGGTGCTCGATTTCGAGTCGGTATGGCGCAGCAAGCACGGTGATGTCCGCCACATCAGCCTGTCCGCCGAAATGATCGACCTGAATGGCGAACCGCATGTACTGGCCTTCATCCAGGACATCACCGAGCGCAAGGAAAGTGAAGCCCGTATCGAATACCTGGCCCATCATGATCCGCTGACCGGCCTGCCCAACCGTGTGCTCTTCCGCGACCGCTTCTCGCTGGCCACGGCCTGGGCCGAGCGCAGTGAGAGCAAGGTCGGGCTGCTTTTTGTCGATCTCGATCATTTCAAGACCATCAACGATACGCTCGGGCATCCCGTCGGTGACCGCCTGTTGCAGGATGTCGCCGCTCGCCTGCGCGATTGCGTGCGCGATACCGATACCATCTCCCGCCAGGGCGGCGACGAGTTTCTTATTGCCCTGACCGACATCGACAGTACCGAGGCAGTCAGCCAGGTTGCCGGCAAGATCATCGATGTGCTATCCGCGCCTTTCCTCATCGAAAATCACGAACTGGCCGCCACCCTGTCCATGGGCGTCGCCGTCTGGCCCGATGACGGCAACAATTTCGACACCCTGCTGCAACGCGCCGATACAGCCATGTATCAGGCCAAGGCCGCCGGTCGCAACACCTATCGTTTCTACACCGAGGAAATGAACGCCGAGGCGCTGGAACGTCTGCAGCTACGCTCAGCCTTGCGCCACGCGCTCGAACGCAAGGAATTCCTGCTGCACTACCAACCCCAGATCGACCTCTCGAATGGTCGGGTGGTCGGCGCCGAAGCCCTGCTGCGCTGGAACCGGAGCGGAACGGACGTGATTCCGCCCGCCCGCTTCATCCCGGCAGCCGAGGACAGCGGCCTGATCGTGCCCATCGGCGAATGGGTCTTGCGTGAAGCTTGTGCGCAGGCCGTGCGTTGGCAACAAGCCGGGCTTCCGGAGCTTACCGTCGCCGTCAATCTTTCGGCCGTGCAGTTTCGGCGCGGTGATCTGGAAGGCAGCATTACCGAGGCCCTGACGCTTTCCGGGCTGGACCCGGCATTGCTGGAACTGGAACTGACAGAATCGCTGCTGCTCGACGATGCCGAAGAGGTACTGGAGCGGGTTCGTCGCTTCAAGTCACTTGGCGTACGCCTGTCCATCGATGATTTCGGTACCGGCTATTCCAGCCTCGCCTATCTCAAACGTTTTGCCGTCGACAAGCTGAAGATCGACCAGTCCTTCGTTCGCGACATCGTCTCCGACCCCGACGATGCCGCCATTGTCCGCGCCATCATCAGCATGGCCCGCAGCCTCAAGCTGCGCGTCATCGCTGAAGGGGTCGAAACGGAAGAGATTGCCCGTTTCCTGGGTATATACCACTGCGACGAGGTCCAGGGCTTCCACTATGCGCGGCCGATGCCGGCCGACGCTTTCGCTGATTGGCTGCAACAGCGCAACAACGGCCGCACCTGAGTCCACCGCGCCACGCCTCAACCACAACGGGTTTGCTCAGGCGGATGAACTTTCCACCCGTATCGGCCCCCAACCGATAGCAGGGCGGCAAAAGGCGTCCCTTGGCAGCAACGGCAGAAAGGCTCTGGCAATGACGGAATCACGCCTGGAACATGATTCGTTTGGCGACATCGCAGTACCCGCCGAACGGCTATGGGGGGCACAGACCCAACGATCGCTTCAGTTTTTTGCAATATCCAGCGAGCGCATGCCGGGGGAACTGATCCTCGCGCTGGCCGAAACAAAGCGTGCCTGTGCCACAGCCAATCGCCAGCTCGGTCTCCTTGACGGCCCGATTGCCGCAGCGATCATCGCTGCGGCCGATGAGGTTCTTGGCGGGCTTCACCCCGATGAATTTCCGCTCCTCGTCTGGCAGACAGGCTCCGGCACGCAGAGCAACATGAACATGAACGAGGTGCTGGCCAACCGGGCCTCCGAACTGCTTGGCGGCCAACGCGGCACCAAGCGATTAGTGCACGCCAACGACCAGGTAAACCTCGGCCAGTCTTCCAACGACATCTTCCCGACGGCCATGCATGTTGCTGCCGCACAGCAGCTCAACGCCCGCCTTCTGCCAACGCTGCGAAGTCTGCGCAGCGCGCTGGCGGACAAAGCCCGGGAATTCGCCGACCTCATCAAGGTCGGCCGGACCCACCTGCAGGATGCGACGCCACTGACGCTGGGACAGGAATTTTCCGGCTGGGTAGCGCAGCTCGACCAGGCTGAGCAGGCCCTTGTTGCAACCCTGCTCGGCCTCTACGAACTCGCCGTTGGCGGCACAGCCGTGGGTACCGGCCTGAACACCCACCCGGCCTTCGGTGACGGTGTCGCTGCCGAACTGGCACGCGCCACCGCGCTGCCATTTCGCAGCGCTGAAAACAAGTTTGCAGCGCTGGCGGCGCACGGCGCTCTGGTCAGTACGCATGGTGCCCTGAAGCTGTTGGCCACGGCCCTGATGAAGATTGCCAACGACATCCGCTGGCTAGCCTCCGGCCCACGCTCCGGGCTGGGCGAACTCGCGCTTCCGGAAAACGAACCGGGCAGTTCGATCATGCCGGGCAAGGTCAACCCCACCCAGTGCGAGGCGCTGACCATGCTCTGCTGCCAGGTTTTCGGCAACGATGTCGCACTCACTGCAGGCGGCGCTGCCGGCAATTTTGAACTGAATGTTTTCAAGCCCCTGATTGCCCACAATTTCCTCCAGAGCGTTCGGCTTCTGGCCGACGGCATGGAAAGTTTCGAGAAACACTGCGTCGCCGGCATTGCCGCCCATCCCGCCCGCATGGCCGAGTTGCTGGAGCGCTCGCTGATGCTGGTGACCGCCCTCGCCCCCCACATCGGCTACGACCGGGCGGCCGAAATTGCCAAGCAGGCCCACCAGACCGGGACAACCCTGCGTGAGGCCGCGCTGGCGCTGGGCTATGTCAATGCCGAGGATTTTGATGCCTGGGTCGTTGCAGAAGCGATGGTTCCCGGCTATCGGGGCGGCTGATCACTGGCTTCTCGCCGACAAGCGCCGGTTTTCCGGAAAGTCTCCCCCGCCCGCCAGCGCATGCTAAAGCTGACGCCCGCTTCTACGGTGGCGGATAGTACTTGTGCATAGCAGCAAATTCACCCCGGTGAAGCGGTTAAAAATAGGTAAAATCGCGTGAAGGTGACGAACGGCGACCAACCGAGACGCCGCGCACCCAGTCTCACGGGGGGAAGGCCTGACGGCCACCGTGGGCTTACCGGATAGGGAGCCGGCATGAGCAAGTCCACAAAAGAACCGCGCGCAACGGCGCCGGCCAAGAGCGCTACCAGCAAGGCAGCATCACGCAGTCGACGGAAGAAGCCTGCGCCGCCGCGTTACGTGGTCGGTATCGGCGCGTCGGCCGGCGGTCTGGAAGCGCTGACCGCGCTGATCTCGCATCTGCCGATCAACCTCGGCATCAGCTATGTGGTGATCCAGCATCTGTCGCCCACCTACCGCAGCATGATGGCGCAGCTGCTGGGCCGCGACACTGAAATGCCGGTACGTGAAGCCGAAGACGGCGCCCCGCTCGAAGCCGACACCATCTTTATCGCACCCGCCAATCACAACCTGACGCTTCACGGCGACACCTTCCGTCTGGTTGAAACCCCGCGCGAAGTCGTACCCAAACCTTCGGTTAACGTGTTCCTTACGTCGCTCGCCGAAACCCGTGCCGAAAGCGCCATCGGCGTCATTCTTTCCGGCACCGGCAGCGATGGCGCACAGGCCATTCGCGGCGTCAAGGCGGCCGGCGGCTTCACCTTTGCGTAGGAGCCTTCCACCGCCAAATATTCCGGCATGCCGCAGGCCGCCATCGATACCGGCAGCATCGACTGGGTGTTGTCGCCGGACCAGATCGCCCAGCGCATAGCCGAAATCGCCGAGTCACGCGAGCAACTGACGCCGCCGGAGAATGATATCGGCAGCGCCTCCACGCTCAAGAAGCTGCTGATGAAAGTGCGTCAGCACACCAAGGTTGACCTCAACGGCTACAAGGAAAGCACCGTCTGGCGGCGCATCGAGCGACGCATGGCCGCCAACCGCATCGTCTCGCTGGAGGAATACATAGATTACGTCGATGCCGTCCCGGAAGAGCTGGAGCGGCTCTACAAGGACGTATTGATCTCGGTCACTTCATTTTTCCGCGACAAGACGGCGTTCGAGGCGCTGGACAACCAGCTGGAAAGCATCCTCAAGGAAAAGCGCCCCGGCGACGAAGTTCGCATCTGGGTTGCCGGCTGCGCCACGGGCGAAGAAGCCTATTCCATCGCCATCCTGCTGCATGAGCGCGGTGGCCCGGCCCTGTCCAATCTGCGTGTGCAGATTTTCGCCACCGATCTTGATCTCAACGCCATGACCATCGCCCGCAAGGGCTTGTATTCCTCATCGACCATCGCCGCACTCGATTCGCGCATTGTTGCCAAGTATTTCGTTCCCAAGAACGATGCCTACGAAGTCGCCAAGTCGCTACGCGAGATGGTCGTCTTTGCCCGTCAGGATCTGGTGCAGGACCCGCCCTTCCTGCGTCTCGACCTGATCAGCTGCCGTAATGTGCTGATCTATTTTCAGTCTGAGCTTCAGGCACGGATACTCTCGGTCTTTCACTACGCCTTGCGGCCCAATGCCCATCTTTTCCTTGGCAAATCAGAGAACGTCATGCAGCAGGAAGCGTTGTTCTCCCCGGTCCACAAGGATGCCAGGCTCTTCCGCCGTGAAAACGTGCTGCAGCGCCCGCCCATGGGAGGCGGCAGCGCATTCGTGCTGACGCCGGCCGAACGTGCCGGTGCCGAGACCGACAAGGTCGTCGAAAAGAGCGTCGAAGCCCTGTATCAGGAAGCGTCATCGCAGTTCTATATGCCGCCCGGCATCCTGGTCAACGGCAATCTGGACATTCTCCACCTGCAGGGAAGTGTCGGCGACTTCCTCAACGTCGCTGACGGCCGCCCCAGCTTCGACCTGCCGCACCTGATCCGCAAGGAGTTTGCCGCCGACCTGCAAACCCTGTTGCATCAGGCCCGGCACAAGCAGGGTTCGGTTTTTGGCCGCTCCCGCTCGCTGAAGCTCGGCGATGGCAAGCGCGTCGTGCGCATGGCCGTGCATTTCCTGCCGCAACCGTCCACCAACGGCATGTTCCTGGTGGTTTTCGAGCCGGCGTCGAAGCTGCGTATTACGGCAGCGGCAGGTTCCGGTGCCGGCATTCCCGACTCCACCGTGCGCGAACTCGAAGATGAAGTCATCGCCATGCGCGAGCACCTGCAGGCGGTGATCGAGGAGCTGGAAACCTCGAACGAGGAAATGCAGGCGCTCAACGAGGAAGTGCAGGCCGCCAACGAAGAACTACAGTCGTCGAACGAGGAACTGGAAGCCTCCAACGAGGAGTTGCAGGCAACCAACGAAGAGCTGACCACGGTCAACGAGGAGCTGCAGATCAAGAGCGCCGAGGTGACCGAGTTCAATTACGATCTCGAAGCCATCCAGAACTGCATCGGTTTCCCGCTTTTCTCGGTTAACCGGGGGCTGGAGATCGAGCGTTTCAACCAGCCAGCGGCGGCCCTTTTTTCACTGGGCACCCCGGCCGTCGGCATGGCCTTGAACCGCATCAAGCTACCCCAGGGCATGCCGGATTTCAGCACACTGGTGCATGACGCTATCCAGACCGGTCAGCCCGTCGAACAAACCATCAGCTCGATCAGTCGTCACTATGCCTTGCACATTGCCCCCAATGTCACGCCGAGGGGCATCCGTGGCGCCGTCGTGCTGCTGGTCGACGACACCGAATTCCATGCGGCCGAGCAGATTGTTCGCACCAGCCAGGAAAAGCTGATGGCCATCATGAATGCGTCGCCTACCCTCTCCAGCCTCAAGGACACGGCCGGCCGCTACATTTTCATCAACCACAAGTTCGAAGCCGATTTCGGCATTCGAGCCGCAGATATCCTCGGCAAGACCGACCATCACGTCTTCCTCACGCACATGGCCGACGAGTTCCGCCAACGCGATCTGGAAGTGCTGCGCCGGAACGATGCCGTCGATGTCGAGGAACGGGTCACTACCCCGCTGGGCGAGCGCATCCTGCATTCGGTCCGTTTCCCGCTGCTCGGCGACGACGGCGTCGTCTATGCCGTATGCACCCAATCGACCGACATTACCGACCGCAAGCATGCCGAGGACCAGTTGCGACTCGCGGCGCGCGTGTTCGACCATTCCGGCGAGGGCATCCTGGTCACCGACAGTGACGGCAAAATCCTGACCGTGAATGAAGCCTTCAAGGTCGTCACAGGCTATTCCGAGCGCGAAGCCATCGGCAAGACCCCTTCCATGCTCAACTCCGGCAAGCACAGTGTCGAATTCTTTCAAGCGATGTGGGAGACCATCGGCGCACAAGGGTGGTGGCAGGGCGAGGTCTGGAACCGGCGCAAAAACGGGGAGCTCTACCCCGAGTGGCTGACCATCAACTGCGTCAAGGATGCGGAGGGCAAGGTCGTCAACTATGTCGGCATCTTCAGTGATATCAGCATCGTCAAGCAGTCACAGCAGCGTATTGAATACCTGGCCACGCATGACGAACTGACAGGCCTGCCAAACCGCATGCTCTACATGGATCGCCTGAAGATGGCGATCACCAAGGCCGAACGCAACCAGACCCAGATTGCCGTTTTGTTCGTCGACGTTGACAACTTCAAGCTGATCAACGACACCATGGGCCACGATGTCGGCGATATCCTGATCAAGCAGGTAGCTGAACTTCTCAAGGTCTGCATCCGCGCCGGTGACACCGTTTCGCGCTTCGGGGGTGACGAGTTCACCATCATTTTTGAAACCGAGGCCACCAACGATGTCATCATCGCCGCCCAGCGCATCGTCGATATCCTGTCGCAGCCTCACGATCTTGACGGCAAGCAGGTGTACACCACGGCCAGCATCGGCATCAGCCTTTACCCCGAGGATGGAATCGACAGCCAGACCCTGCTGAAAAACGCCGACATTGCCATGTACCGTGCCAAGGAACGCGGAAAGAACAACTTCCAGTTCTTCACCGGCGAGCTCAAGGCGATGTCCTACGAGCGCATGTACCTGATCAACGATCTTCGCCAGGCCCTGGACAGCGACGGTTTCTACCTCGCCTACCAGCCGCAGGTGGACATGGAAACCGGTCAACTGACCGGGTTGGAGGCGCTATTGCGCTGGCAGCATCCAGATCGTGGTCTGGTGCTCCCCGGCAAGTTCATTCCGCTGGCCGAGGAAATCGGCCTGATCGGTGCGATCGGTGAATGGGTACTGCAGGCAGTCTGCCGCCAGATTGTTGCCTGGCGTGCTGCCGGCCTGACACCTCCCAGGGTTGCGATCAACCTGTCGCCGCAGCAATTCCGCAAGTCGCATGTCCCCAGCCTGATCGAGCGCACCTTGTCATCGCACGGCATCGCGCCATGCTGCCTCGCAGTCGAACTGACCGAGCACGCGCTGATGGACGACACGGACTACGTACTGCAGATGCTCAATGAACTGACGCGCCTTGGCATCCATCTCGCTGTTGACGATTTCGGCACCGGCTACTCCTCGCTCAGCTACCTCAAGCGCTACCCGATCAACGAGATCAAGATCGACCGCAGTTTCGTCGATGGCATCGCCGATGAAGCCAACGACCGTGCCATTGCCCGCGCCATCATTGCCATGGCCGGCGTGATGGGCATGGATGTCGTCGCCGAGGGGGTTGAAACCAGCGAGCAGATGGATGCCCTGCTCGCTAACGGCTGTCGCGTCGCACAGGGCTATCTGTTTGCCCGGCCACTGCCGGTCGGCGAAGTCGAAGTTTTTTTCAGCAACAGCCGTGCGCGCCAGCAGTCCGGATCAGCCTCCGAAGTGCTTATCGACTGATCGACGCGGGGCAAGGCCTCCGGAATCCTGCCGATGGCATTGCCATAAATCGATGACCTGCCAATTGCATGGTGGAGCGAAAATGGCGCTATAGTGTTTGTCAGTCATTGACGAAGGAATAGCCACTGGTCATGAAACGCCCAAGCCTTCTTCAGTCCGTCGCTGCACTTCTCGCACTGGCCTTGCTGGCAGGCGGCATCTGGTACCTCAACGCCAGCAGCGTCACCACGCGACGGGTCGTCACTGTCGGTCTCTACGAAAACGCGCCTAAGGTCTATACGGCGCCAGACGGACAACCCGCCGGTCTCTTCGTTGAACTGCTGAATGAGATCGCACGCAGCGAGGGATGGACGCTGCGCTATATCCCCTGCAGCTGGGCAGATTGCCTGGCGCAACTGCAACAGGAAAAGCTCGATCTGATGCCTGACGTCGCTTTTTCCGTCGAGCGCGCCCGCACTTACGATTTCCATACTGTCTCGGTTGCCAGCAGCTGGTCGCAGATCTACAGCAGCCCGCAGCTCAAGGTAATAACGCTGGCTGATCTGGCCAACAAGCGCGTTGCGGTGCTGCAGGGCGGGATCCAGCAATCCTTCTTCGCGCAGTTGATGGAAAGCGGGAATTTTCGTTTCCAACCGGTTCTCGTCACTTCGCTGGATGAAGGCTATGCCGCCGTAGCGGCAGACGAGGCAGACGCGGTAGTAACCAACAGTTTTTTTGCCGCGCGCAATGGCGGCAAATACAAGCTCCAGGAAACACCCATCGTCTTTCTTCCCAGCAACCTCTACTTTGCGACAGCCAGCGGCCGCAACGGCGATTTGCTGGCCTACATCGATACCCACCTGACCGCCTGGCGCCGGGACCCTGATTCAATCTATTTTGAGGCTGTGCGCCGGGCCATGGCTGCTGCCCCCGAGGTTCTGGTGCCGCGCTGGGTACAGGCGTCGCTGCTCGCGCTGGGTGCGGGCTTGCTGCTGATGGGGGCGATCAGCCTGCTGCTGCGGCGACAGGTCGAGCTGCGCACACGAGCCTTGGTAAAAACTGCGCAGGAACTGGAGATTCAGCGTGAGCACCTTGAACACCTGGTTAGTGCACGAACTGCCGAGTTGCTTGCAGCAAAACTGGAAGCCGAACGCCTGACGCAGGTGAAAAGCGACTTCCTCGCCAATATGAGCCACGAGATACGTACGCCGATGAATGCCATCCTCGGCATGCTCTACCTGGCACTCAAGGGCCACCTGCCGCCGGCCCTGCACAATCAGCTGACCAAGGCACAGGGCGCAGCCCACTCACTTCTGGGCATCATCAACGACATCCTCGATTTTTCGAAGATCGAGGCGGGCAAGCTCGATATCGAGGAAGTCGAGTTTGGTCTTGATGCGGTACTCGAACAGCTGGCCGATGCAGTGGGCTACCAGGCCGAGCACAAGGGCATCGAATTCCTCATTCGTTATGATCCGTCGCTCCCCTCGCGTCTCGTCGGTGACCCGCTGCGCCTCGGGCAAGTCTTGCTCAACCTGTGCGGCAACGCCGTCAAGTTCACCGAGCAGGGCGAGGTTGAACTCGCCTTCCATTGCCTCAACGCTAGCGAGACCGATGTCACCCTGCAGGTAAGCGTCCGGGATTCCGGCATCGGCATGACCCCGGAGGTGCAACAGAAACTCTTCGAGAAATTCACGCAGGCCGACCAGACGACGACGCGCCGCTTCGGCGGCACCGGCCTCGGCCTGGCAATCAGCAAGAACCTTGTAGAGTTGATGGGTGGGCGTATCTGGGTTGAGGATTCACAGCCGGGCAAGGGAACGACGCTCTGCTTCACGGTACGTCTGCAGATCGCCAGGCAGGCGCAAGTCCGTCAGCGCCAGCTGGTCGAGCAGGCCGGGCCGCTACTCAGTGGCATTCGTGTCCTGGTGGTTGATGACAACCAGGTCTCGCGCGAAATTCTTGCCGAGATGCTGCGTTTCTTCCATCTCGACGTGGGCGTCGCGGCCAATGGGCAGGAGGGGCTCATCGCGCTCGGCGACACCGCCGGGCCGCCTTTTGATCTGGTGTTGATGGACTGGCGCATGCCAGGCATGAATGGTGATGAGGTAACGCAGCGCATCCATCGCGAACTCCCGCTGACCTGCCAGCCCAAGGTGGTGATGATTACTGCCTACGGACGTGAGGATGTGATTCGCCTTGCAGAACAGGCGGGCGTCGATGGTTTCCTGATCAAGCCGGTCTCCCCTTCGACGCTGCTTGACACGATCCTCTCGGTACTCGGCCGTGGGCGCATATTCGGCGCCGATGGTGACGAGAACCGGCGACGGGCGAGCCTGCCCGATCTCTCCACCAGCGGTCAGTTGGCCGGTGCGCGCCTGTTACTGGTCGAGGACAACGACATCAACCGCGAGTTCGCCACCGAACTCCTGCGCAGCGAAGGCATTGATGTTGATGAAGCACTGAACGGCCAGGAAGCCATCGACAAGGTCCAGGCCGGCGACTACGACGCCGTCCTGATGGATATCCAGATGCCGGTAATGGACGGGCTGGAGGCCGCACGCCGGATTCGCGCCCTGGCCGAAGCTCTGCCCGCAGGAGACGGTGAGCGCTTTGCCCGCTTGCCGATCATCGCCATGACGGCGCTGGCCATGGCGCAGGATGCAGACAAAAGCCATCAGGCAGGCATGAACGACCATGTGACGAAACCCATCGCCCCGGACCGGCTGATGGCAACGCTGGCAAAGTGGGTGAAACCATCGCCCGGAAGAACTGCCGGCAGTACGCTAAGGCCCGCCACCCGGAAAACCGTCGACCTGCCCGACGACCTGCTGGCTTTGACCAGTCTCGATACCCGCGAAGGCATTCGGCGCATCGGCGGCAAGGCGGAGTCCTACCGCAGGCAGTTGCGCCGCTTTCGCGAGCACTACCCGGATGCCATCGCCGAACTGCGACGCCTGGCGAGCGAAGACGGCACGCAGCGCGCCGGAGAGTATTGCCATGCCCTCAAGGGCGTCACCGGCAACATCGGTGCCCAGGCCTTGTACGAAAAAATTGCCGAGATCGATGCACAACTCAAGCAGGGCGCCCTGCCCGCCCCGCTTACGCTGGACGAAGCTGAGGCCTTGCTGCAGCAGCTGTTGCGCGATATTGATAGTCTCCCGAGCCGGCCCGTCCCGCTACCGGCTGCCGCCGAGCAACTCACTGCCACCGCCCGTGCGGCACTGCTCACACAGCTGGCACGGGCCCTTGAGTACGATCTTGGCGCTGCCGAGGCTCTGCTCACCGAACTGCGCACCGGTGTTGTCGGCACCCCGATTGAAGCTGAAATTTCGGCCATTGCGGCGAAGGTCGATGTTTTTGATATCGATGCAGCGCTGGCACTCTTGAAGAAGCTGGAAACACCCAAGCGAGGCGTAACACCATGAACGAGTTGGATTCCGAAGTGATGGATGAGCGGCCGCGCATCCTGATCGTCGACGACGTGCGCGAAAACCTGCATGCGCTGATGAACATTCTGCGCGACGATTATGCAATTACTGCGGCCACCGGCGGTGAAAAGGCTCTGGAGCTGGCAAGGCGCAAACCGCAGCCCGACCTCATTCTGCTCGATATCAAGATGCCGGGAATGGACGGCTATTCTGTCCTCTCGGCGCTGAAGATCGATCCGGGTACCACCGACATTCCGGTCATCTTCGTCACCGCCCTGGCCGAGGCGGCCGATGAGGCACGCGGACTCGGGCTGGGGGTAGCCGATTACATTACGAAGCCCGTCAATCCGGATCTGCTCAAGGCGCGCGTACGTAACCAGCTCGATCTGGCACGCTGCCGCCGACACCCCGTGCTCTTCGATATCGCCGCACACAACAACCCGGCGCAGCCACCGTCATTGCTGGTCGTCGATGACATTCCAGAAAATATCCACGAGTTGGTCGAAGCGCTGAAAGACGAATACCGCATCCGGGTCGCCTGCAGCGGCCCCAAGGCACTTGAGATAATCGAAAGTTCCTCGCCGCCCGATCTCGTTCTGCTCGACATCATGATGCCGGGCATGGACGGCTACGAGGTATGTCAGCGCATCAAAACGACGGCAGTAGGCAACCGCATCCCGGTTATTTTTGTCACCGTCGTCGGGGCCACTCAGGACAAGGTCAAAGGCTTTGACCTGGGGGCCGCCGATTACATCACCAAGCCTTTCGACATCGACGAGGTCCGCGCACGCATCCGCACCCACCTCGAACTTTCTCGTCTGCGTCGCTTTCTCGAAGATCTGGTCGCACAACGTACCGCCATGCTGCAGGTCAGCGAAGAGAAGTACCGCGTCCTCGCCCATCGCGATGCGCTGACCGGATTACCCAACCGTGTCCTCTTTGCTGAACTGCTGAGCCACGCAATTCTCTCCGCCGAAAGCAACCAGGGCGAATTTGCGCTGCTCTACGTTGACCTCGACAATTTTGTTACCGTCAATGAGAGCCTTGGCCACCAGCAGGGGGATCAGGTACTGATCGAGGCGGGAAAGCGCCTGCAGACCCTGCTCCCCGACAGCGACATGATCGCGCGCATTGGCGGTGACGAGTTCTACATCCTCCTCGAACACGCTGAAGGCATGCCGGTTGACCTGATGTCGCAACGCATCATCGATACGCTGGCCCAACCCTACACCCTCGATGGCAAGAGCGTTTACGTCGGCGCCAGCATCGGTATAGCCCTTTACCCGGCCGATGGCCTCGATGCCGGCACCCTGCAAAGCTGCGCCGATGCGGCACTCCATCAGGCGAAGCTACAAGGGCGCAGCCTGCTGCGCTTCTTCTCTCCGGAAATGACCCAGCGGGCAAAGCATCGCCTGACGCTGGAAGCCGAGCTGAGGCGGGCGCTGGAAGAACAGGAGCTACGCCTCCACTATCAGCCGCAGGTCGATCTGGTCAGCGGGGAAATCGTCGGTCTTGAGGCGCTGGTCCGCTGGCAGCACCCGGAGCGCGGCATGATCCCACCCGGTGACTTCATCCCGCTGGCCGAGGAAAGCGGTCTGGTGATCCAGCTCGGCGAATGGGTACTGCGCGAGGCCTGCCGCCAGATCAAGCTATGGTCGGCAGCAGGATGTGCGCCACGGCAGGTGGCGGTAAACGTTTCCGCCATCCAGTTGAGCCGGGGGCACCTGGTTGAATTGGTCAAGGAAGTTCTGGCGGAAACCAATGTTGCCGCCGAACAGCTCGAACTCGAAATTACCGAGAGCTTTGTCATGCTCGACCGCGACCAGTCGTTCAAATCGCTGACCGAGCTCGGCGCGCTCGGAATACGCCTGTCGATCGATGATTTCGGTACCGGTTATTCCTCACTGAGCTATCTGCAGCAGCTGGATGTGCACAAGCTGAAGGTGGACATGTCCTTCGTTCGCGACATGACCACCAACAGCGGCAACGCCTCCATCGTCAAGGCCATCATCGCGCTGGGGCACAGCCTCGGGCTGGAAATCATTGCCGAAGGTGTTGAGGAGACCGCGCAGGCCTGCTATCTGCGCTCGCTGCAATGCGACGTCATGCAGGGCTTTCTCGTCAGTCGGCCGCTACCGGCCGATGAGATGACTCACTTCATGACATCGTTTCAGCCGCCCAGGATTCCTGCCGATAGCGACGCCATGTCCACCCTGCTGCTGGTGGATGACGAAGCCAGCATGCTCTCCTCGCTGCAGCGCCTCCTGCGCCGGGAGAATTACCGCATTCTGGTGGCCTCCAGCGGCGAGGAAGCCCTGACCTTGCTTGCCGAAAACGAGGTCGGCGTCATCATCAGCGATCAGCGCATGCCCGCAATGAGTGGAACAGAGCTGCTTACCCGCGTCCGCAAGATGCACCCGAAGACCGTGCGCATCATACTTTCCGGTTACACCGGACTGGAGAGCCTGACCGAAGCCATCAACAACGGCGAAATCTACAAGTACCTCATGAAGCCATGGGACGACGCCGAGCTGATCGAAACAATTCGCGGGGCCTTCCGCCACTACAGCGAAGCGATCGGCTACAACGGCAAAACACCGGAGCAGAAATGAAAAACTCCTGATGTTTCAGGAGTTTTTCGGAACCGGCTGCAGGAACGGAGGGAGCGCGCAATGTTGCCGGTGTCAATCTGAAGGCCGATGCAAGCTTGGGGCCTCCTGAAGCCAAGGCATCTGTCGATCAAGTACCTGGGAGCCGAATCGAGAAACAGGTGTGCCCCCCGCCGGAGGTCGCCGAAATTTGCCCGCAATGCGCATCTATGATCGCCTGGGTAATTGCCAGGCCGAGGCCCGTCCCCTCGCCGGCAAGGTGTTGACGCGACGGATCGGCGCGGTAGAAACGTTCAAACAAGCGGGCAAGATGCTGTGGCGGAATCGTCTCGCCCGGATTGTCGACGGTCAGTACGACTGCCTCATCTGCCTTCGCAATCGTCACCATCACGGTGCCTCCCTGCTGGGTGTAACGCAAGGCGTTGGACAACAGGTTACTCAATGCGCGGCGGAGCATCAGCCGGTCGCCGCGAATGCTCCCCTCCCCGTCGAGCTGAAGTCGAATGTTGTTTTCATCGGCCAAGGCCTCGTAAAAGTCGAATAGATCGCGTACCTCACGCGCCAGATCGACCTGCTCGCAATTGGCAGTAGCCCTGCCGTTTTCCGCCTTGGCCAGAAACAGCATGTCGGAGATCATTCGCGCCAGACGCTCGAATTCCTCCGTGTTCGACTCAAGTATCTCGCGGTAGCTCGCCGCGTCACGCGCTCGGGAGAGCGCAACTTGGGTTTGCGTCATCAGGTTGCTGATGGGCGTACGAAGTTCATGGGCCATATCCGAGGAAAAATCGGACAGGCGACGAAATGCCTCCTCCAGTCGAGCCAGCATTTCGTTCAAGGTCGTGGCGAGGTTGGCGAGTTCGGCCGGGACAGCATCAACGGGGAGACGCTGATCAAGTTTTTGCGCCGTCACCATGGCTGCCCGCTCGCGCATGGTTCGCAACGGCGCCAGTCCTCGTCTGGCGGCAACCCAGCCCATCAGGCCACTCGCCAGCGCGGCACAGGCGACGAACAGCCACAAGGTTTGCATGAACGTATTCATGAAGGATTTGTGGTGTTCGATATCGACTGCAACGGCGACTACCAGCGGCGCCCAGGTGGCAACGCCGGATGGGATCGATGCCGCCAGCCCCCGATAGCTGCGCCCCCCTTGGGACCAAACGAATAATCGAGATCCCGGCGTATTGGTGACATGGGCGAGCCAATCGCCAGGGAACTGAATATCGGGTGAAACGAGCAGAATTTCCTTTTGAGGGCCAAGCACCTGGACCACGAGATCATGGTGCCCGACGATCGCGTCGTTCAATTGAGTTGGCAGGCGTAGGAGATCCTGCGCTGAGTCAACCCGTTCGATAACATGCTTGGCCAGCATCAACTTGCCCACCAGGGCATCACGATCCTGCTCTTCGAAATGGCGCTCGATCGAGGCCCCGATCAACCAGCCCAACCCAAGTAGAACGACAGTCGATCCGGCAGCAAACAGCAATGTCAGGCGGGCGGTCAGCGACAGATTGAAGTTCAAGCGCAATCCGGCACCTCCAGCACATAGCCCATGCCGCGCACGGTACGGATCAGCTTTGGCTCGAAGTTGTCGTCCACTTTGCCACGCAGGCGCCGCATCGCAACCTCAATCACGTTGGTATCGCTGTCGAAATTCATGTCCCAGACCTGCGAGGCGATCAGCGAGCGCGGCAGGACTTCGCCCTGGCGTCGCAACAGCAGTTCAAGCAAGGCGAACTCCTTCGCCGTCAGTTCGATGCGCTTACCGGCGCGGGTGACGCGGCGGCGCAGCAGGTCAAGTTCGAGATCGGCGGCGTGAACAATTTCAGACTCCTTGGCCTTCCCGCCACGCCGCAGCAGGGTACGCACACGGGCAATCAACTCGGAAAACGCGAACGGTTTCACCAGATAATCGTCCGCACCGAGCTCCAGTCCCTTGACCCGGTCGTCGATATCGTCGCGAGCGGTCAGGAAAAGGACTGGCATTTCCTTCCCGGCTTTGCGGATCCCCTGCAGTACCTGCCAACCCTCGATACCGGGCAACATCACGTCCAGAATCGCCAGATCGTAAGCTTCGGTCAGCGCGAGATGAAGCCCGTCGAAACCGTCCCGTGACAGATCGACGACAAACCCGGCTTCGGTCAGCCCTTGTTTGAGGTAGTCGCCGGTCTTGGGCTCGTCCTCGACGATGAGTATTTTCATTGTGGCACTCCGATGAAATAGCGGTCTATGCGCAATTTTGCGCTTCGTGCCAGTAGATGGCCAAAGATTACAGAAATGTAATTTCACGGTCACCTTTCAGTCGGCGTCGAACCGCCAGAATCGGCGCATTCAAATCGACAAGGAAACCCGCCATGGGACTATCAGCCCGCTCGATCCTCTTGATCGTGATGTTGAACACCAGCGCTGTCTGGGCACAGTCGGCTGGCTCTGTGGAAGTTTTCAAGAGTCCTTATTGCGGCTGCTGCGGAAAGTGGGTTGAGCATCTGCGCCAGAACGGATTTCAGGTCACAACCCGAGATGTAGATGACGTCACGGCGGCGAGAAAACAAATGGGCATGCCCGATAAGCTCGGGTCCTGCCATAGCGCACGGATCGGCAGCTATGTCATCGAAGGGCATGTTCCCGCCGCAGACATCCAGCGGCTGCTGAAAGAAAAGCCCAGAGCGCTTGGTCTGGCCGTTCCGTCCATGCCGCCGGGCTCCCCCGGAATGGAAAGCGCCAAGCCTTTCCCTTATGAAACCCTGCTCGTTCAGGCGGGCGGCGCCTATGGCGTCTACGCTCGCCACTAGGAATGCGTCATCGCGCCGCAGGCCACGGACGACGAGATTGCCCGTTACCTGCCGCTCACAAAATATACTCAATCGGAGTTTATCGATGAACAGAATGATCGCGCTGGCTATTGGGCTAAGCATGACCATGCCGGCCCAGGCACAGAGTTTGGCGGATGCCGTCGAAAAGGCCTGGTCGCGCCATCCGCAACTCGTGGCCAGCACCTCCCGGGAAGCGGAAGCCCAGGCCCGTGCCGCCGTGGCGACGGGCATCACGCCGGGTCCGGCCTCGATGTCGGTGTCCAATCTGAATGACCGGCTCAACCAAAATCGCGGCAAGCAGGAATGGGAAGTCGAGATGGCCGTGCCGCTGTGGGTGCCTGGGCAGCAAGCGGCACGGGAAACGGAAGCCGCCAGCGCACAGGCGCAGGTACTCGCGCAGCGCCACGCGCTGCGCTTGCAGATTGCCGGCGAGGTGCGTGACGCCTGGTGGGCCGTGGCGGCAGCACGCAGCGCACGCGAACTCGCCGCGCGTCGGCTTGTGACTTCCAGCTCACTTGAGACTGATGTGCTGCGACGTTTCAAGGTGGGCGAACTGTCTCGTATTGATGCCAATCTCGCCCGCAACGAACGATTGACCGGCGAGGCCGAACTGGCCGATGCCGAGACTGCGCTGCGCCAGGCCGAGCAAGCCTACCAAAATCTGACCGGTGCTGCCGCGCCGACGGTCTTGGCTGTCGAAAAGGCCGCTGCAACTCGTGAGGCAAGAGATGATCATCCGCAACTGGTTGCGGCGGCCGCCACCGCGCAACTGGCACGCGCCAAATTCAAGGTGGCCGAGGAAACCCGCCGCGACGCACCGGAGTTCGCCGTACGTGTGGTGCGTGGGCGTGGCGACTCCGCCGAGTCCTACGACAATCTCGTGGGCGTCAAGCTGACTATCCCGTTTTCCTCCGGTCCGCGCGTGCGCCAGGAAAACGCGGCAGCCAAAGCCGAGCTGGCACAAGCCGATGCTGAGATGGCTTTGGCCCAACTCCGCTTGAAACTTGACACAGAAAAAGCCCGGCTCGATCTGGATGCTGCGGAGCGCCAATTGGCGATGGCTCGCCAGCGGCGTGAACTCACTGCCGACAACCTGGCCCTGGCGGAAAAATCCTTCGCGCTCGGAGAATCCGACCTGACGACCTTGCTGCGCGTGCGCGTCACCGCATTCGAGGGGGCAGCCTTTCTCAATCGTCAGGAAATCCTGCATGCCGCGTCGCTGTCCCGCCTCAATCAAGTCATGGGAGTTCTGCCTTGAAACAATCCATTCGCACATTTTTTATCACGGCAGTTCTTGCGCTCTCCTCCTTGTCGGCATGGGCGCACGGCGGGGAAGATCATGGTGACGAAGGCAATGCCCGGCCTGCCCCGACTAGTGGGGCAGCACCGCGCGCCATCGCCCAAACCGAAGAGTTCGAACTGGTCGCGGTGCTGGAAGGCAACAAGCTGACGCTGACAGTCGACCGCTTTGCCACCAACGAGCCCGTGGTCGACGCGCAAATCGAGCTCGAAGGCGGTTCGCTGAAGGCAGTGGCAACGCAAGGAGCACCGGGCGTATACACGATACCCGGCGAGCATTTTGTCGCACCAGGAAAATATCCGCTGGCCATTTCGATCGAGGCTGGTGAATCCGCTGACCTGCTCACGACGACACTGGATCTTGCAGCCCCCGCTACCGGTGTCGAGCATTCCCATGCCGCCAGCGAATGGAGCATCTGGGGCGCTGCCGGCACATTGTTGCTCGCGGGCGCCGGGCTCATCGTCTTGCGCCGCCGTCACAAGAACCGCAATCGTAACTAAGGGACCGATCAAATGAAACGAACATACCTGTCAAGCATGGTGACGCTTGCCTTGGTGGTGCTATCGGGGCCAGCCGCAGCCCACGGCGACGAGGATCACAGTAGCGACGCAAAGAAGGCGCCGACGGCCGCCGTGACAGGCGCAGCAATCAGCGACGGGCCGCAGCGCCTGGCCGACGGCAGCCTGTTTCTGCCCAAACCTGTCCAGCGCCGCCTCGGCATCCGCACCGTTCAGGTTCGCAGTGCCGAGCTGGCAGCGAGCATCGAGCTCAGCGGTACGGTGATCGCTGACCCAGAAACCAGCGGCCGCGTCCAGGCGCCGTTTTCCGGCAGCGTGCTGCCCGGCCCCAAGGGCATGCCGGTCGCGGGACGGGAAGTCGCCAAGGGCGAGATACTGGTCTATTTACGTCCGGTCGCCAGCGCCATTGAGCGCGGCAACCAGAAGGCGCAATTGGCCGAGCTGGAGGCGCAACTGGCCATCGCCGACGGGCGTGTGCGGCGTTTCGAGCAGCTGGAAGGCGCCATTCCGCAAAAGGAAATTGAAGCAGCGAAGATCGAGCGCGCAGCACTACGGCAACGTCGCGGTTTCGTCGCTGCCAGCATCGACAGCGCCGAACCGCTGCGGGCACCCGCAGCCGGCGTGGTCAGCGCCTCGCACCACTTGCTGGCCGGCCAGATCGTCGATGCCCGCGAGACGTTGTTTGAAATTGTCGATCCGGCACGACTGGCCGTCGAGGCGCTAGCCTACGATGCCGCCATCGCAACAAGCTTGCAATCCGCCAGCGCGCTGGCCGGTGAGACCGCACTGGAGTTGAAATTTATCGGCGGCGGTCGCCAACTGCGCGAGCAGGCGCTGCCGTTGCTGTTTCGCGTGGCCACGCGCGATGCGCCCGTCGCTGTCGGCCAGCCGGTGAAGGTGATTGTGCGAACGACGCGCGGCATCAAGGGCGAGGCTGTGCCACGGCAGGCGTTGACGAAAGGCGGCGCTGGCGAGACGGCGGTCTGGGTGCATGTCGAGGCGGAACGCTTTGTGGCACGCCGGGTGCGTATCCAGTCGCTGGATGCGGCCAACGTCGCGGTGATCGAGGGCCTGCATGACGGCGATCGCGTTGTCACCGAGGGCGCCAGTTTGCTCTCTCAAGTGAGATAACAATGATGCCCATCTACGCTCACATTCGTTCGCTGCCCCCCATAGGGGGGCGTATGCCCTCTTGGGGCGGCCCTGCGAGCCATATTACCCCCCACGCTCACATTCGTTCGCTGCCCCCCATAGGGGGGCGTATGCCCTCTTGGGGCGGCCCTGCGAGGTCATGATGTTCGATTTTATTATTCACACCAGTCTCAAGCAGCGCCTGATCGTCCTCGGTGCCGCGTTGCTGCTGATGATCTACGGCGCGCTTACGCTGCGCCAGATGCCGGTCGATGTCTTTCCCGACCTCAACAAACCCACCGTGACGCTGATGACCGAGGCCGGCGGCATGGCACCGGAAGAGGTCGAGCAACTGGTCACCTTCCCCATTGAATCCGGAATGAACGGCATGCCCGGCGTGACGCGGGTGCGGTCGGTGTCGGGCGTTGGTTTGTCGATCATCTACGTCGAATTCGAGTGGGGTTCGGACATCTATCGCAACCGCCAGCAGATTGCCGAGCGCCTAAATCTCGTCCGCGAGCAACTGCCGGAAGGCATCGTGCCGCAGTTGGGGCCAATCTCGTCGATCATGGGCGAGATATTGCTCATCGCGATCCCTGCTGACCCCGACAAGGCCAGCCCGATGGCCGTGCGCGAGTATGCCGACTGGGTCATGCGGCCGCGACTCCTGACCATACCCGGCGTCGCCCAGGTGATTCCGATCGGTGGCGAGGTACGCCAGTATCGCGTCGAGATCAAGCCGGCGCAGTTGCAGGCGCTGGGCGTCGAGCGCGAGAAGCTGGAAGCTGCGCTGAAGGATTTCGGTGCCAATACCAGCGGCGGTTTCCTCGAAGCCCAGGGGCGTGAATATCTGATCCGGGCCATCGGCCGCACCAGCCGTATCGAGGATTTGCAGAACCTGGTGGTGACGGTCAAGAACGGCCAGCCGGTACTCCTCCGGCAGCTCGCCGACGTCAAGCTGGCTCCCGCCATCAAGCGCGGCGATGGCAGCTACAAGGGCAAGCCGGCGGTCATTCTGTCGGTGCAGAAACAGCCTTCTGCCGACAGCGTGAATCTGACCCGCGAAGTGGAGAAAGCCGTCGCCGAACTAAGCAAAAGCCTGCCACAGGGTGTCGAAGCGCCGTCCTTCCTGTTCAAGCAGGCCGATTTCATCGAACACTCGGTGACCAACGTCGAAGAGGCGTTGCGCGATGGCGCGATCATGGTCGCGGTGATCCTCTTCCTGTTCCTGCTCAACGTGCGCACCACCGTCATCTCGCTGATGGCGATTCCGGTGTCGCTGCTGGCGACGGCACTGGTGTTCCACTACTTCGGCCTGTCGATCAATACCATGACACTGGGCGGTCTGGCCATCGCCATCGGTGAACTGGTGGACGATGCCGTGGTCGGGGTCGAGAACGTGCTGCGCCGCCTCAAGATAAATCGCGACGAGGCAAAGCCCCGGCCAGTGGCGGAAGTGATCGCGGCGGCGACGCTGGAAGTTCGCTCAGCGATCGTCTATGCGACGGTGATCATCGTACTGGTGTTCGTGCCACTGTTCGTCCTGCCCGGTATTGAAGGGCGCCTGTTCACGCCGTTGGGGGTGGCCTACATCGTATCGATCCTTGCCAGCATGCTCGTTTCAGTGACGCTGACACCGGTGATGGCCTACTACCTGCTACCGCAGATGAAACAACTGCATGCCGGCGATAGCCCACTCGTCACCTGGCTCAAGCGCGTGGATGCGCGGCTGCTGCACTGGTCGTTCGGCCATGCAAAGCCACTGCTGGCCGGAGCGCTGGCGGTCGTCGTGCTGGTTGGTGCCAGCGTTCCCTTCTTTCCACGTTCTTTCCTGCCGCCGTTCAATGAAGGCACGCTGACGGTGAATGTGCTGCTCAATCCGGGCACCTCGCTGGCTGAGTCGAATCGCATCGGAACAATGGCGGAAGAACTGGTGGCGCAAGTGCCGGAGGTGACCCAGCTTGGCCGGCGCACCGGGCGCGCCGAACTCGACGAACACGCCGAGGGCGTGCATTACACCGAGATGGAAGTCGACCTCAAGGCATCCGGCCGTGGTCGTGAGGAAATCATCGCCGACATACGGCAGCGTCTGACGGCACTGCCGGCAGCATCCAACGTCGGCCAGCCGATCTCCCACCGGCTCGACCACCTGCTGTCAGGCGTGCGTGCGCAGATCGCGCTGAAGATTTACGGCGACGACCTCGACACCCTGCGCGGTCTGGCGGCCGACGTACGCTCCCGACTGGCGAGGATTCCCGGCGTGACCGATCTGCAGATCGAGAAGCAGGTACTGATTCCGCAGATCAAGATCCATCTCGACTACGAGCAGGCGGCGCGTTACGGCGTGGCGCCAGGCAATCTGCTGCGCAGCCTGGAGCAGATGATCGAGGGTGAGCGCATCACCCAGGTCATCGAAGGCAACCGCCGCTTCGACCTGCTGGTGCGCCTGCCGGAGACCGCGCGTGATGCGCAGGCACTTGCGAATCTGCTAATTGAGACACCGACCGGCTTTGTTCCCTTGTCGAAGATCGCCAGTGTGGACGAAAGCGATGGGCCGAATCAGGTCAGCCGTGAAAACTCGCGTCGGCGCATCGTGCTGTCGGCCAACACCGACGGTCGCGACATGTCGCGGGTAATCGCCGACATCCGCACCGAACTGGCGGCCAAGCCACTTCCAGAAGGTTATTTCACCGCGCTTGAGGGCCAGTTCCAGGCACAGGAGCAGGCCGCGCGCCTGATCACCCTGCTGGCGCTGATCTCGCTGACCATGATTTTCATGGTCCTTTACAGCCGCTATCGCTCGGCGACGCTGACCTTCATCATCATGGGTAACATCCCGCTGGCCCTGGTCGGCAGCGTCATCGCGCTATGGATTTCCGGCCAGCCGCTGTCGGTGGCCGCGCTGGTCGGCTTCATCACCCTGACCGGCATCGCCACGCGCAACGGCATCCTCAAGATCAGCCACTACATCAACCTTTGTGCCTTCGAAGGCGAGTCCTTCGGCCAGCACATGATCGTGCGTGGCTCGCTCGAACGCCTGACCCCGGTGCTGATGACAGCACTGGTCGCCGCCTTTGCCCTGCTGCCGCTTTTGCTCTCGGCCGACGCACCGGGCAAGGAGGTGCTGCACCCGGTAGCCGTGGTGATCTTCGGTGGCCTGGTCAGCTCGACTCTGCTCGACACCCTGCTGACACCGCTGATGTTCTGGATGTGGGGTAAGCCATCGCTGGAGCGCCTGCTCACCGAGCAGGGCAAGGAAAGTTTTTAAACCAAGCAAGGAGATAGAAAATGAAATTGTTCAAAGCCATGATTCCCGCTGCCGCGTTGGTGGCGACCCTGCTGTCGGCGGGGGCCGCCTTCGCCCATAGCGACGACTATCTTGATACCCAGAAAGCGCCCAACAGCGGACAGTTGCGCATGGCCGGTATCTACCACTTTGAACTGGTAGTGGCGAAAGACAGCAAGGCCGTCAAGGACAACGCAGTCATTGTCTACGTCACCGATCACGCTGGCACCAAGATACCGACCGCAGGCGCCAGCGGCACCGTTACCATTCTCGCCGGCAAGGCCAAGGCTGCGGTGACGCTGGCGCCAGACGGCGACAACCGTCTCAAGGGTATCGGCAAATATGCCTCGACGCCGGACATGAAGGCGGTGGTGTCGATCACTCTGGCGGGTAAACCGGCCGAGCAGGCGCGCTTCACGCCGCTGGCGCAGCCGCAGCAGGTGGCCAACGACGGCCACGCCGATCACAAGCACTGATCGCGACTTTGTCCGCAGTGTGTTCTCATTCGGTCGGTCGGCCGTCGGCAGCGTCACCGTATCCGCTGCACGTCTCGTATCGGGCGCGCAGTCGCGCCCGAAAGGGCAACTTTCCGATTGGTGCGGTGATCGGTGCCGGTAGCGACGTTTCATGAGCGTTCCACAAGGTCTCAACCAGCTTCACCGCATCCTTGCGTCGCGGATCATCCTGGCAGCGCTGCTTCTGGGCGCGCTGGCCGGCGTCGCGGCCTATCTGGTCGAGTCGCGGCGAATCGAAGCGTCGGCCATGGCGTCGGTCGCTGCTGCGGTTCGGCACTTCCAGGCGCCGGCGATGCAAATTCTCGGCGAAGGGAAGCGGAATGGCGAGCACCGGGAAATCGACGAAATCCTTCGTATGAGCAGCCTGGTGGGGCTGCGGGTCTTCGATCCCAGCGGCAAAACCGCCTACGAGACCTGGAGTGAGGTTTCCGAATCGACCAAGGCGCTCCTGCAGACTCAGCCGAAATCAGCGGAGTCCAGTCCGTCGGATCAGCATGAGCGGCTTGAGCTCGGCGCCGACAAGCTGATTCGCCTGCAGGTTCGCCTTGCCGATCCGCAGGGTCGGCAAGCCGGCCGCCTGGAGGGCTTCTACCTCATTGGTGCGGACACGCTCGACGAGTGGCGGGCGCGCATCGCCGGCACCGTCACCATGGCGGTTGTGGCCGTTCTCGCAACAGCCGCCGTGCTCTATCCGCTGTTGCAGGGCTTGTTGCATCACGCCACCGGATTGACGTCCCGGCTTATGGCGTCGAATCTGTCCTTACTGACGGCGCTTGGCAGCGCGATCGCCAAGCGCGATTCGGATACGGATGCGCACAACTATCGCGTCACCTTGTATGCGGTTGCCTTGGCCGAAGCCATGCGCATGCCTGACGAAGAAATTGCTCATCTCATCGTCGGCGCGTTTCTTCACGACGTGGGCAAGATCGGCATACCCGATGCCATCCTGCTCAAACCCGGCCGCCTTAGCACCGACGAATTCGAGATCATGAAGACCCACACTTCGCATGGCCTGGACATCGTTTCGGGCAACGCATGGCTGGAAAGGGCGGCCAGCGTGATCCGGCACCATCACGAGAAATTCGATGGCTCGGGTTATCCCGATGGGCTCGCGAGGGAGCGCATTCCACAGATTGCACGCGTGTTCGCCATCGTCGACGTGTTCGACGCCTTGGTCTCGGCACGCCCCTACAAGTTGCCGATGTCGCTCGAGACCGCCCTCGCCATCATCAGTGACGAGGCGGGGAAACATTTCGATCCCGCAATGGTCGCAGCTTTCGAGCCGATTGCCGGTCTTCTACAGGCCGATCTGGCCATGGCGAACGACGCCGAACTGCGCCGCCGGCTTGATGCGGCGATCGCCGAGTATTTTTGACAAGCCGCGTGAACGTGACAGAAATGTAATCCGGCTGTCAGGCTGACGTTGGCCTGCCCAATGCATACTGGGTGCATCGAATTAATCAACAGGGAGTCCAGTATGAAAATTCGCCATCCATACCGCTGTCCTACTTTCCCAGCTTACCTCTCCGCCGACGAGTCGACCGGGGAACCCGTTGGGTCACCGGTCTGAGCTTCTGGTTCTGAAACCGCTTCACACCGTCGATCAACATCAAGGAGTACATCATGAAAGCAATCACCCTTTCCGTTATCGCCGCCTCCATCGCGCTGGCCCTGCCGGCCTATGCCGATGATGCCCACCATCCCGAAACAGCCAATGCGGCAAAGGCCGCGACGGCCAAACCGGCTGCCCGGGCGGCCGATGCCGGCGTTGCCAAAATGCAGGCCAACGTCAAGAAAATGCAGTCCCAACTCGACCGCGTCGCCCGTGCGAAAACCGATGAGGAACGCCAGAAGGCCGTGGCCGAGCACATGCAGACCATGCAGGAAAACATGAAAATGGCGCAAGGCATGCAGGCCGGCATGATGGATTGCCCGATGATGCAGGGCGGCGGCATGGGCATGATGGGACAAGGCGCGGCCACCCCGGCCGACATGATGTCCAAGCGCATGGAGATGATGGAAAAGCGCATGGACATGATGCAGGGCCAGGGCCGCATGGGCATGCCGCCGGGCGAGCCCGCCAAACCTGCCAATTGACCCCGTCGTGGAGACACCGCGCCGACCTTGAAGGACAACACAGGGCTTAGGCCGGATGCCCGTTGTTACGCCGATCCGGTTTATGGCCCCGACCGCCCATCGCTCACCCGGCCCGGAAAAAAGGAGATCGAAATGAAATGGCTGTCCGCATGCTGGGCTTCCTTTCGGGGCTGGCTGAGTGAGAACAAGGCGGCTCACCGGCAAGCCGCACCCCGTGCCTGCTGCTCGTCGCCGCCGCCCGGTGCCGGACATCACACAGACAAAGGAAGTTGAATGCCATTCACCTCGTCGAGAATCCTGTTGTTAGCCGCCGTCTTCATCACCCTGCCAGCGCTGGCCCAGGGTTGGCAGGCACCGAAGCCGAGGTCATTCCGGCCAGGGTGACGGAAATGTCATTTTCCGGTCATGTTCGCGTTGGGTTGTCGCAGGCAGATTGATGGTGACGGGAAACCCCGTCGGAAACGTTCAAGTTCCTGCCGGGTGGCAGGGACACCAGCCGATGGGCCAGCCTCCAGGAGAGCAAATGAAAGATCAAACGAAACCTCGTTCGGACGACAGGGCCTACACGGATCCCGTTTGCGGCATGGTCGTCAGTCGGCTCACAGCTGCTGCGGAAGCGGTGCACCAGCGCAAGACCTACTACTTTTGCGCACCGGGGTGCAGGGATGCCTTTCTGGCCAATCCGCAAGACTATCTTCGTCCGCATCGCCAACACGGCATGCCGCCCAGATAAGACCCTCTCGGGAGTGACGATGCAAACCCACGACCACGCTTCACATAATGCGCACGAACACTTGCCCGCAGCGGCGGCGAGGACGAGCCACCGCTCGCGCTGGGTCTTCGGCGGCTTCGCCGCCCTGGCGATCCTGGCCCTGGCCTTCGAGCACCGCATGCACTTGTCCGGATTGCTCGGCTGGCTGCCTTACCTGATTCTGCTGGCCTGCCCGCTGATGCACCTTTTCATGCACGGCGGCCATGGCCACGGCGGGCACGATGGCAAGTCCGACGCGGGAGAGCGGAAATGACGGACGTCGCGCCGGCCTACGGCCTGTGGTCACTGGTACTGATCAACTCGGCCCTGTTCATCTTTTTTGCCTTCAGTTTCTTCAAGCCGCGCAGTTCCCGCGACTGGCGCACCCTGGGCATGTTTGCCGCCTTCGTGGTGGCGCTGTTCACCGAGATGTACGGCTTTCCGCTCACCATTTATCTGCTCTCGGGATGGCTGAGCCAGCAGTTTCCCGGCGTGGACTTCCTCACGCACGATGCGGGCCACCTGCTGGAAGTCATGTTCGGCTGGCGCGCCAGCCCGCATTTCGGGCCCTTCCACCTGCTCTCCACGGTGTTCATCGGCGGCGGTTTCTGGCTGCTCGCCGCCGCCTGGCGCGTGCTCTATGCGGCGCAGGTACAGGGCCGACTGGCGACCACCGGCCCTTATGCCCGAGTGCGCCACCCGCAATACGTCGCTTTCGTCCTGATCATGGTCGGCTTCCTGCTGCAGTGGCCGACGCTAATCACGCTGACGATGTTCCCCATCCTGCTGGTCGTCTATGTGCGCCTCGCCCGCCGCGAGGAAGGCGATTCGGCCGCAGCCTTCGGCGAAGAGTGGACGCGCTACGCCAGGACGACACCGGCGTTTTGGCCGCGCTGGAATGGCGTCTCGGCACACCCTAAGCCGGACAAGGGAGAATCCCCATGAACAAGCCCATCGAATCGACCTCGCCGGTCGGGCCCGCGGCACACGCGCAGCACGCGCACGGAAGCCACGACCACTCCGCCAGCGTGCAGGATCCGGTATGCGGCATGGAGGTGGCGCTCGATACCGGCAAACCGAGCACTGAACACGCCGGCAGCGTTTACCATTTCTGCTCGGCAAAGTGCCGCGACAAGTTCGTTGCCGATCCGCAGCGCTACCTGGTTCCGCCAGTGGCCGCCCTCGAGGTTAAGACGGCGGACGCTGAATACACCTGTCCGATGCATCCCGAGGTGCGGCAGATCGGCCCGGGCACCTGCCCGAAATGCGGCATGGCGCTGGAGCCGGTGCTGCCCGAACTGGAGGAAGGCGACAATCCGGAGCTGCTTGATTTCAAGCGCCGCTTCTGGTGGACCCTGCCGCTGACGGTGATCGTCACGGTGATTGCCATGTCCGGCGGAATGTTCGACCCGCTGCTCGGCGCGGTGCGGCCTTGGGTGGAACTGGCGCTCGCCACGCCCGTGGTGCTCTGGTCGGGCTGGCCGTTTTTCGTGCGCGGCGCACAGTCGATCGCCCAGCGCAGCCCGAACATGTGGACGCTGATCGGCCTCGGTACCGGCGCCGCCTATGCCTACAGCGTCGTCGCAACGGCGCTGCCGGACGTGTTCCCGATGTCGTTCCAGGTCGATGGCCAGGTCGCGGTGTATTTCGAGGCCGCCGCTGTGATCATTTCGCTGACGCTGTTCGGCCAGGTGCTGGAGCTCAAGGCGCGCTCCGCCACCGGCGCCGCAATCAAGGCGCTGCT
>JBAYVG010000012.1:0-49773 GCA_041674785.1 Rhodocyclaceae bacterium | reverse complement strand
GGTCGAGGATCAATTCCCGCAATGGCGGGGTGATGACCCCGGCTGACTCAAGAAAGACGATGAAATCTAGGCAGCCTGGTGCAAGCCTGGTCTGCTCGCTGTCGCTATAGATCCGGATGGCGCGCCTGTCTGCCACGAAATCAGCAGGCCGGGCGGTTTTCAGGTCGTCCAGCCAATCCAGGGCTAGAGAGATCTCGTCGGGGTCGAAGCCTGCGGCCGAAAGTTTGCGCACCAGCGTATTGGGTGCCGGATGGGTGCTGATATCGAAGTAGTTTTCGAAGAGGAAGACGAGGACGTTGATCATTGTTATATGCACTATTCTGCCAACCGCTGGTAGCGGCCTCCCGGCAGGCAGGAAACCCGTCGATCGAGTTCCAACTGCAACAGGATCACGGAAAGCGCCTCGGCCGTCAAGCCGGAGCGGGTGACAAGATCATCCATGGTGACCGGGTCAAATCCTGCCAAAGCCAGTATCCGCAAGGATTCTTCGCCGCCCGCTTCCGTAGTGCAGGTGGCGATCGACGCCGCCTCAATGGCGGTGCCGAGCTCTTCCATGACATCCTGAGCGGTCTCTACCAACTTGGCGCCTTGCCGGATCAGCCGGTGGCAGCCACGTGCCTGAGGCGAGTGGATGGACCCCGGGATGGCGAAGACTTCCCTGCCCTGTTCGCCTGCCATTCGGGCGGTAATCAGCGAACCACTTTCAACGGCTGCCTCGACGACGAGGACTCCGCGAGAAAGACCAGAAATCAGGCGGTTGCGGCGCGGGAAATTGGATGCTGCTGCGGGTGTGCCGAGCGGAAATTCCGAGACAATGGCACCTTTCTCAGCAATTTCTCCGGCGAGTGCGTGGTTGCGTGCCGGATACAGGCGGTCGGCGCCAGTGCCAATCACCGCGATTGTTGCACCGCCGGCAGCGATGGCACCGCGATGGGCCGCCGCGTCTATACCGAGGGCTAGCCCGCTGACGATGCTCAGGCCCTCTGCCGCCAGCGCTGCAGCAAATGCCCGGGCGTTGCTTTCGCCTTGAGGCGTCGCATTGCGGCTGCCGACGATGGCTAGTGCCGGTAGCGACAGCAGTTCGCAGCGGCCGCGGACATAAAGCAGCGTTGGCGGGTCGGCGATATCGAATAGTGCGCGTGGATAGTCTTCATCTGCCAGCGTCAGGATTCGCTGCCCAGGTTGTTCGGCCCATTGCTGTGCCGCTGCTACTGCTGCACGATTATCGGTTTCGAGCAGGCGATCGGTCGCCTTGTCGCCGATAATGCTGCGCAGATTGCTGCGGCTGGCGGAGAAAATGGCTTCGGGGAGCCCGAAGGCAGCAAGTAGCTTGCGCTGTGTCTCGCCGCCGATGCCGGGAATAAGCGTCAGGCGCAGCCAGGCTGCGCCTGTGGTACCGACAGGCATGCTGCTCGTCAGGGCGTGCGCAGCAGATCGTTGATGTTGACCGAACCGTTTGAGTTCAGCACCAGTGCGTAGGAGACGCGGGCAAAGGTGCGGAATACGAATATCAGGCCGTAGCGCTCGTGCGGCAGGGAGACTGTTTCCTTGCTATCCGTTTCGTAATTACGGAAAGTATCGGAACGGTTGCGATAGATGGCGAGCACGTGACCGACCTCGATACCGTTGCTGGTACCACGATTCAGCGTGATGATGGAGCCACGACCGGCGGTGCCGACCCCGCCATAGACGGATGCCACGCGCGCCTCGATCATCGTCTCCGGCTTGTGTGGTGCGTAATTGACGAGCTGTGGCCGGTTTGCCGGCAACAGGCGGTCGCCACGGCCGATTTCCTGCTTGAAAGTGCGAATCTCGAAGACGCCCGGCTCCCCGGGTTGCGTTTGTTCCGCCGTGCCGAGATAGAAGGCTTCGTAGCCAAGGGTTTCCTGGGTCTCCGGGTCGAGCATGGGTTTGCCCGGCCGGTAGATCTGCCAGAGTTCCTGGTTGGGGCGGTCGCTGGCGCCGACAACGAAGGCCTTGTCGCCAGGGCCGAGGAAGACACGCTCTTCCTGCATGGCGACGATGCGGGCACCGTTGTTGACCGAGATGTCATCAACGACCAGTGGCTCCGAAATGAAGGGCTCGATGACATTTGGCGGAATGCTCGGGATCGCTTGGCTGACCGGCTCGCTGTAAATTTTCGGTTGCAGCTTGCCGCTACTCTTGCCGGCGAGGCGCAGTATCGGGTTACCGTTGGCATCGCGGTCAAGGACAATGACGTCGCCTGGGTAGATGCGGTGCGGATTCTTTATCTGCTCGCTGTTCAGGCGCCAGATTTCGGGCCAGCGCCAGGGTTCCTTGAGGAACTTGGCCGAGATGCCCCACAGTGTGTCGCCGGGGACGACGATATGGCGTTCCGGTGCGTTGTCAGCGATCTGGATGGGGGGGGTGGAGACGGGCGCCGGGTCGGCGGCCTGGACAAAGCTCGCGGCCAAGGCCAGCAGGAGCGCGGATATAATGCGGGTCATCGTGCTATCCTCATTCTTCGAGCGCCCGGAACAACCGGTGCCTGGATCATGTCATACGGGCCGGGTGTTTACTCAGCAATCAAGGAATCAATCACCACTCTGCCCTCAAGTCAAGACTTTGCGTTAGATTCTGCACGTAATTACTTCTTCGAGCAAGCTTTTTTATGCCCCTTCTCCCTATACTCCGCTTCCCTGACCCGCGTTTGCGAAAAGTTGCTGCACCGGTCACAAATATTGACGACAGCATTCGCCGGCTGGCGGCCGACATGGCTGAAACCATGTACGAGGCGCCGGGTATCGGCCTTGCGGCAACGCAGGTCGATAGGCACATTCAACTGATCGTCATCGACATTTCCGAAGAGCGGAACGCGCCCTTGACCCTGATCAATCCGGAGATTCTCGCTGATGAGGGGTTGCAGGTTGGCGAAGAGGGCTGCCTGTCCGTCCCGGGCATCTATGACAAGGTCGAGCGAGCCGACAAGGTCACCGTGCGCTACCTGGACCTCAGCGGCAAGACGCAGACGCTGGAGGCCGATGGCCTTCTCGCTGTGTGTATACAGCATGAAATGGATCATCTGCAGGGCACGGTGTTCGTCGATCATTTGTCGCAGCTGAAGCAGGTCCGCATCAAATCAAAGCTTGCGAAGCAAGCGCGCATTACAGCGTGATGGCGACATGAAACTCATTTTTGCAGGTACCCCGGAGTTTGCGGCGCTTGCACTGGCAGCCATTCTTGATGCCGGTCATGAAGTGGCGCTGGTGCTGACGCAGCCCGATCGGCCGGCGGGGCGGGGCATGGCCCTGCAGGCCTCGCCGGTCAAGCAGCTCGCGCAGGCGCGTGGCATCCCGGTGTTTCAGCCACCGACACTGAAAGACGCGGCCGCACAGGAGGTGGTGTACGCCGTTGGCGCGGAGGTCATGGTAGTGGCCGCCTATGGTCTGATTTTGCCGCAGTCTGTTCTCGATATGCCGCGTCTGGAGTGTCTCAACATCCATGCTTCGTTGCTGCCACGCTGGCGCGGTGCGGCGCCTATCCAGCGTGCCATTCTTGCTGGCGACGCCGAAACCGGGGTGTGCATCATGCAGATGGAGGCCGGGCTCGATACTGGTCCGGTACTGCTGTCAGAGGCGCTTCCCATTGCGGCCGACGCAACGGCGGCGACGCTGCATGACGCGCTCGCTTTGCTTGGCGGTCGCCTGATCGTCGCTGCGCTGGCGCGGCTGCCGCTGCCCGCAGCTGCGCAGCCGGGGGCTGGGGTTACCTATGCGGCAAAAATCGATAAGGCTGAAAGTGCCATCGACTGGGCAAGATCCGCCGCAGAAATCGATCGGCACATTCGTGCTTTCAACCCCTTTCCTGGTGCTGCGGCCCGGCTGGACGGGGGGGCTGTCAAAATCTGGCGGGCAGTGCCGGTATCCGGGTGCGGAGCGCCGGGTGAGGTGTTGTCGGCAGATCGTGACGGGATCGTCATCGCTTGCGGCGAGCAGGCGCTGCGTATCAACGAGTTGCAGAAAGCCGGTGGCAAGCGGCTGTCAGCGGCCCAATTTTTGGCGGGTCACGGGCTGGTGCCCGGCACCGTCGCCTTCCTGTCGCCGGATTAAACCCGGCAAAGCAGCGGTTTGCCGCCGCCCGGGTGTTTGCTCGGCGCCGGCATATAGCCTGGTTGTTTCACGTGGAACCGAGCGGATTGTTGCTTCTCCAGCGCCTCGGCATCAGCGGCTGAACAATTGTTCCAGCAGCAGGCCGAGTCGTCGGCCGGCCAGCGCCACACGTTCGCGTGCGGTCTGCGTCGCCTTTTCGTGGTAATCAGCGCTGAGGGTGGGGACTTCACCCTCTAGCCCGGCGTAGGCAACTTTTTCCGCCAGCGCCCGACTCTCGGCCAGCCACAGCGTGCTTGTTCCCAAGGATGCGGGTCTGCCACCATTTTTCGTCAGGGCGCCGGCCGCCGCTTCGAGGCGCTCGCCGCGCAGCCAGGGCGGCCCGGGTAGATCATCCCAGTAGGCGTGCAGTGTCATGCTGGTGCGCCGGGGATGAAAGGGATTTTCTATCCACAGCGCGTTGCCGCCACCATCGTCCCGCCCGGACGCGTCGTAACGGCTGACGACATGCAGCGGCTGGTGGGCATCGGCCACCAGATGAATCAGCCAGGCGAGATCAATGGCCTGCTGTGCCGGGATTGCCGCTGGAGCCTTCAGGTTGTCCACAAGTAGCGGCAGCTGCCGATCGAGCATCCCGTTACCGCGATGCGCGCCGGCGTGGCTGCCGAGCGGATAGTCCACATGGTGCCAGCGGCGATGTCGTGCCATCTCCGAAAATCCCGGCAGTGTTGGCGTTGCCTCCTCGTTGCTGTCGTGGAAACGTTTGTCGCGCTTGATGTCGTCGGGCCAGGTGCTGGCTTCAAGAAAGGCGGCATAGGCGGGGTCCAGGGTCGGCGCACGTTTCAGCCAGAGTGCGTGATCCGGGTGGTGGGCGAGCAGAGCGCCGATGCTGTTGCGTGTTGTAGTGTCCATCTGGCGCCACGCAATGGTGGCTGAAAGACGGTGCCCGGCAGCATTCCAGGCCTGTGCCTGCGTGCTGGCAAGGCAAATGACGGTGGCCAGCAGCAGCCGGCTGATCGGCCAGTTTTCCAGTGTCACTGCGGCGGCGGTTCGCGGTCGAGCGCGATGTCGTGGCCGGAAACCGGATCTTCAAGCGGTTCCAGATGCGTCAGTATCGAAGCATGCGGTACCGCTCTGCGCACTTCCGCTTCCAATTGTTCCAGCAGGTCATGGCCGCGTTGCACTGTCCATTTGCCGGGGACCAGAATATGGACGGTGACAAAACTTCGGGTGCCGGCCTGCCGTGTGCGCAGCGCGTGGTAGTCCACCCCCTGTTCGCGGTAGCGTTCGAGTACGGCGATGACTGCTGCGTGCTGCTCTGGGGGGAGCGCTGCATCCATCAGGCCGGAGGCGGAGCGGTGGATCAGTTGCCAGCCAGTCCACACAATATTGGCAGCTACCAGCAGTGCCAGCACCGGGTCGAGCCACAGCCAGCCCGTCAGTGCGACTGCACCGACGCCGACAATCACCCCTGCCGATGTCCATACATCGGTCATCAGATGGTGTGCATCGGCTTCCAGCGTGATCGAACGATGCGCCTTTCCGGCAGCGAGAAGAACGCGCGCTGTCGCCAAATTGATGATCGAAGCCACAAAAGAGACCAGCAGGCCAACTCCGACCTGCTCCAGCGGTTGCGGGTGCAGCAAGCGCTCGATTGCGGCGATGCCGATACCAATGGCGGCGATGAGAATCAGAAAGCCTTCGAAGCCGCTGGAAAAATACTCGGCCTTGCCATGCCCGTAGGCGTGATTTTCATCCGGTGGCTGTGCGGCGATGGTGAGCATGGTCAGTGCCATCAGCGCACCGGCCAGGTTGACACCAGACTCCAGCGCGTCCGAGAGCAGACCCACCGACCCGGTCAGCCACCACGCCGCAGTCTTGAGCGCAATCGTGCTCAGTGCGGCGGCAATTGACAGCCAGGCAAAACGTTTCAGTGACGGGGAAACCATGTTGCCATTATGCCGGAAGGCTGTTGTAATCATGCTACACTTTACGCAATTACCCTTGAACGACAGTCGCTTGCATACCACACCCCTGCCCTCCGATTCCCTCGCCCACGCCCTGCTGTTGTCGGCGTCGGCGGTTGCTGCCGTCTTTGCCGGCAAAAACCTGCCGGACGCGCTCGCCGCGCATGCCGGAGAACCGGCGCCAACCCGTGCATCAGTTCAGGATCTGGCCTACGGCGCCCTGCGCCGGTACGGCTGGGGCGACGCCATTCTCGCTGCTCTCCTCAGTCGCCCCCTGCCAATGCCGGAAGTGCGGGGCCTGTTGTTGTGCGCCCTCTATCGGCTGGAAACCCGCCCGGAAGCAACGCATACCGTCGTCGATCAGGCAGTCGAAGCGGCCGGGTATCTCGCCCGTGGCAGCTTTCGCGGCCTGGTTAATGGCGTTTTGCGCAACTACCTGCGCCAGCGCGAGACGCTGCTTGCTCGCCTTGACGGCGAAGAGGCACGTTATCAACACCCGGTCTGGTGGCTGGAGCGCCTGCGGCGGACCCATCCGGACGGCTGGCAGCAGATCGTCGATGCCGGTAATCACCCGCCGCCAATGGCGCTGCGCGTCAACCAGCGACGTATTGACCGCGACGCCTATCTGCAGCGCCTCGGTGATGCGGGTATCGCTGCCACCCCGGTCGGTCAGGTCGGCATCCTGCTGGCGCGGCCCCAATCGGTTGATAGTCTGCCCGGCTTCTTTGAGGGGTTGGCGTCTGTTCAGGATAGTGGTGCCCAGCGCGCCGCCGAACTGCTCGGTGCTCAAGCTGGACAACGCGTGCTCGACGCTTGTGCGGCACCCGGCGGCAAGGCCGCGCATATGCTCGAGCTCGCCGATATCCAGCTGACCGCCCTTGAGGTCGATGCCCGGCGTGCCCGGCGGATTGACGAGAACCTCAGCCGTCTCGGCTTGACGGCACAGGTGAAGGTTGCCGACTGCCGCGAAGTAGCGAAGTGGTGGGATGGTGTGCCCTTCGATTGCATACTCGCCGACGTGCCCTGCTCTGCCTCCGGTGTTGTCAGTCGCCACCCGGACAGCAAATGGCTGCGCCGCGAAACCGATATCGCAGCCTTTGCCCGTGTCCAGCGACAGATACTTGAGGCGCTATGGCCGACGCTGGCGCCCGGAGGCAAGCTGCTTTACGCCACCTGTTCGGTCTTCTCCGACGAAAATGGCCGCCAGCTGACCTTTGCCGAAACGCGGCTGCAGGCGAAGAAGCTCGCCGAGGAGCAATGGCTGCCGCAGGGCGATCATGACGGTTTCTACTATGCGCTGCTGCAGAAGGCTGACTGAAACGCTGGCGGTACTGCTCCTGGCGCTGTTCTCGGCGCTATTCGTCATGCCTGCTGCGGCTGCCGAAATCGACGTGCGCAATGTGCAGCTGGCAGCGGCGGACGATGGTGGCTACCTGCTCTCGGCCGACCTGGTGATAGATTTCAGCCCCCGTCTCGAAGAGGCCGTGAGCAAGGGCCTGGTACTCCATTTTCTCGCTGAATTCGAACTGACCCGGCCGCGCTGGTACTGGTTTGACGAGAAAGTGATCAAGGCCCAGCAGACCTGGCGTCTGACCTACCATGCACTGACCCGCCAATATCGCCTGTCCACGGGCGTCCTGCACCAGAGTTTCACCAGCCTCGACGAAGCCTTGCGCGTGCTGTCACGGCTGCGCAACTGGCAAATCGGCGAGCGCGACAAATTCGTTCCGGGAGAAAGCTTCGCGGCGGCGCTACGCATGCGGCTCGATACGACGCAACTGCCCAAACCCTTCCAGCTTGAAGCGCTTTCCAATCGGGATTGGGTACTGAGTTCCGAGTGGAAACGTTGGGTGTTTACCGTGCCAACCCCGCTACCAACTTCGGCGCCAACCGCGGCTCCGACCCCGGTGCCGGTAGCCGCATCGCCTGCTGCCGCCACTGCAGCTGCTGGAGCTGAGGCCAAATGAAGGTCCTGCTCATCGTCGCCGCCGCCTTAGGCGCCATCCTTCTCTTCCTGCTCGCTTCGGCGAGCGCCAATACCGCGTTGTTTGCCAGACACTACCCGTGGCTGATCGGTCTCAACGTCATTGTTGCCTTGTCGCTGCTCTCGCTGGTTGGCTGGCAGTTGCGCCAGTTGTGGCAGGAGCACCGCCAGAAAGTCTTCGGTTCGCGCCTCAAATTGCGGTTGATGCTTCTATTCGGCCTCATGGCCGTGCTGCCCGGTGCCCTGATCTATGGTGTTTCCGTGCAGTTTCTGACGAAAAGCATCGAAAGCTGGTTCGATGTGCGTGTCGAAAAAGCGCTGGAGTCCGGGCTCGCCCTTGGCCGCAGCGCACTCGACGCCCAGTTGGCCGATCTGATGGACAAGGCACAAGGCGTTTCGCTGGAGCTTGCCGATTACCCGGAAAGCCAGCATCGTGGCCAGCTCAACCGACTGCGCGAGCAGGCTGGCTCGGAAACGGCAGCCCTTTTCTCCCTGTCCGGACAGCTGCTGGTCAGCGCCACCAGTGGCCTGAGCTCGCCGATTCCGCCCTTGCCGGTGGGAACCCAGTTGCAACAGGCGCGTGTCGGTCGTGGTGTCGGGTCGATCGAGGGTGAGGCCGACCGGCTTTATCTGCGCGTGCTGGTCCCGGTGCAGACTCGCGGCCTGGGTGCAGAACCCCGTCTGCTGCAGCTCTCACACGCCGTACCGTCAGGGGTGGCGCAAAACGCAGAGGCCGTGCAGGAGGTCTACCGCGACTATCAGGAGCTGTCACTGGCGCGCGGGGGGCTGACCCAGATCTACGCCCTGACCCTGACCCTGACCGTTCTGCTTGCGCTCTTTGCCTCCTTTGCCCTGGCCTTCGTCATGGCCCGCCGCCTGTCGGCACCGCTGTCCATCCTCGCTGCGGGTACCGAAGCCGTCGCTGCTGGCGACTACACCCCGCGTGAGGCGATCTACAGTCGTGACGAGTTGGGGGTGCTGACCCAGTCCTTCAGCCAGATGACCCGCCAACTTGACGATGCGCGCAAGGAGGCCGAACGCCACCGTGCGGAGGTCGAATCCGGCCGTGCCTATCTCGAATCGATTCTCGCCAACCTCTCGGCCGGGGTGCTGGTATTTGATCGTCGCTTCGTGCTGCGCAATGTCAACGAAGGTGCGCTGAGCATTCTCGACGACAGCTTCAACGGACTTTTCGCTGTCGTCGTCGATGCCTGGCCCCGGCAGCAGGTTCTTGGTAGCGCCATTAGCGAGGGGTTTGCCGGTCGCGGCGGTGGCGAGTGGCACAGCCAGCTTGAGCTCGAACGCCCCAACGGCATGCCGCAGGTGCTCCTGCTACGTGGTTCGAAGCTGCCGGAAGGCAGTGGTGGTGGCTATGTGGTGGTCTTTGATGACGTTACCCGCCTGATCGCTGCACAGCGCAGTGCCGCCTGGGGCGAAGTGGCGCGGCGCCTGGCACATGAAATCAAGAATCCGCTGACGCCTATCCAGCTTTCTGCCGAGCGCTTGCAGGTGAAACTGGCCGACAAGCTCGCCAATGGCGACGCCGAGTTTCTCAATCGCGGCACCCAGACCATCATCAACCAGGTGCAGTCGATGAAGCGCATGGTCGATGACTTCCGTGACTATGCCCGCATGCCGGCTCCGGAAGTGGCGCCGCTCGATCTCAATGACCTGGTTGGCGAAGTGCTCGGACTCTACGAAACCTCGCATGCCGAGGTTGACGTTCGCCTCGCCGCCGATCTGCCGCCGGTCCTCGGCGATGCCACGCAGATGCGCCAGATCATCCATAACCTGTTGCGCAACGCCGAGGATGCACAGGAAGGCAAGGATGCGGCACGGATCGAAATCAGTACCCGCCGGCTCGGCGAACGTGCCGAACTTTGTGTTGCCGATGCCGGCCCCGGCTTCCCGGCAGAAATCATGGCCCGCGTCTTTGAGCCCTATGTCACCACCAAGGCCAAGGGCACCGGCCTCGGGCTGGCCATCGTCAAGAAAATCGTGGACGAACACCACGGCACCATCGACATCACCAACCGGCAACCAGTCGGTGCGCAGGTCTGTATTCGCCTGCCGCTGGCACTGGAAACCCAAGCAGGAACGAGAGTAGAAAATGGCACAGATACTGGTCGTTGACGACGAAGTCGGGATTCGCGAGCTGTTGTCGGAGATTCTTGCCGACGAAGGCCATACGGTCTGGCTGGCGGAGAACGCTACGGCAGCGCGCAAGGCGCGCAGCGAAAAGCGCCCCGATCTCGTACTGCTCGATATCTGGATGCCCGATACCGACGGTATTTCGCTGCTCAAGGAGTGGTCCGCAGCGGGTCTGCTGACCATGCCGGTGGTGATGATGTCTGGTCACGGCACCATCGACACCGCTGTCGAGGCCACGCGCATCGGTGCTGCTGAATTCCTGGAAAAACCGATCGCCCTGCAGAAGCTGCTATCCACCGTCAAGAAAGCCTTGAAGCATGAAATGGTGCCGGCCAAGGCGCCGTTGACCCTCGACGCCTTTGTGCGTTCGCCGCTGATCAAGGATTTGCGCAAGCGGCTGGAGCAGGCCGCTGCCAAGACCCCGGTGCTGCTGCTCAAATCAGCCTCCAGCGCCATTGCCGAGTTGTGTGCGCGCTCACTGCAGGCGCCACACGCCCCCTGGCTGGACCTTGCCGCTGCCAGTGGCCCCCTGACTCAGGAAATGCTGCAGAAAGCCAGCGGCGGCATTCTCTTTGCCGCCGACCTGGCAGCCTTGGGCAAGCTGCAGCAGATGAACCTGGCCTTCGCCATGGATCGTCTCGAAAAGCACAATGTCATGTTGATTTGCGGCACCACCAAAGCACTGCCGGCGTTGGCCGAAGCCGGTTGGGACGCCGCCGTACTGGCGCGTGTCGCCGAAGTCTGGCTGGCGCTGCCGCAGTTGTCGGCGCACGCCGACGAAATTCCGGAAATCGCCGCCCTGCTGCTGACACAACTCGCCGAACGCGGCGAAGTGCCGTCGCGTCGCTTTGCCGTCAGCGCGCTCAATGCCTTGCGTATCCATCGCTGGCAGGGAGATTGGCCAGAGTTGCAGGCGGCGGTAAAGAACCTCGCCCTGTCGGCGCTTGATGAAGAAATCGTTGCCGAAGACGTGGCGCGCATCCTGCAGACCGAGCTGCGTGAAACCAGCGAAGTGCCGAGCCTTCTCCCCTTTTTCGAGCAGCCGTTGCGCGAAGCGCGTGATGCCTTCGAGCGCCTCTATTTCGAGCACGCGCTGCGTCTGGAAGGGGGCAACATGACCAGGGTTGCCGACAAGGCCGGTCTGGAGCGCACCCACCTCTACCGCAAGCTGAAACAGCTGGGTATTCAGATCGGCCGGCGCGGCGAAGAGTAAACTCAGTGTAAAAGAGCGTGCGTGCCCAAGCGGGCGCCCGCAGTGGATTCAGGGGGAACCCATGAAAATCATCATCCTCGGTGCCGGCCAGGTCGGTGCCAGTGTCGCCGAAAGCCTGGTTTCGGAAGAAAACGACATCACCATTGTTGATACCGACCCGGCGCGTCTGGCCTATCTGCAGGACCGGCTTGACCTGCGCACGGTCACCGGCAACGCCGCCCACCCCTCCGCCCTGCGTGCCGCCGGCATGGAAGACGCCGACCTGCTGATCGCGGTGACGCAGAGCGACCAGACCAACCTGGTTGCCTGCAAGCTGGCGCACAGCCTCTTCAACGTCCCGACACGGATCGCGCGGTTGCGCTCCGGCGATTTCCTCGAAAACGAGGCGCTGCTATCGACCAGCAACTTTGCCGTCGATTACGCGCTTTGCCCGGAGCAGGTCATCACCGACTACATCGCCCGTCTGGTTGAGTTCCCAGAGGCGCTGCAGGTGCTCGGCTTTGGCGAGAACCGGGTGACCATGGTGGCGGTGCGTGCCTATGCTGACGGCCTGCTCGTCGGCAAGCCGATCCGGGAAATGCGCAAGCATCTGACCGCAGACATCGGTGCGCGTATCGCCGCCATCTATCGCCGGGATCGTCCGATTACTCCGACGGGCGACACCGTCATCGAGGACGGCGACGAAGTCTTCGTGCTGGCGGCCGAGGAGCACATTCGCCGGGTGATGCGTGAATTGCGGCGGATGACCCATCCGGTCAGCCGGGTGATGATCGCCGGTGGCGGCAACATCGGCCTGCGCGTCGCGCAGGCGCTGGAGGAAACCTGTGCAGTCAAGATTCTCGAAACGGTGAGGCCGCGTGCCGAATTCATTGCCGGCCAACTCAAATCGGCCCTCGTCCTGTCGGGCGATGCGACCGATGAGGATCTGCTGGAGAAGGAAGGCATCGAGGAAATGGATCTCTTCCTCGCGCTGACCAACGACGATGAAGACAACATCATGGCTGCCTCACTGGCCAAGCGCCTGGGCGCCAGGCGCGTCGTTGCCTTGATCAACCGGCGGGCCTACGCCGATCTGGTGCAGGGCGGGCCGATCGACATTGCCATTTCGCCGGCGCAGGTCTCCATCGGTTCCCTGCTGGCCCATGTGCGCCGGGGGGACGTGGCCGAGGTGCATAGTCTGCGCCGGGGTGCGGCCGAGGCGCTGGAGATGGTGGTGCATGGCGACGAAAAGAGTACCAAGGTTGTCGGCAAGAAGATTGGCGACCTGCCCGTAATTCAGGGGGCCGTCCTGGCGGCAATCGTGCGTAACCTCGACCAATGGGAAGACATTGGCTACCAAGGTAGCTTCCTGCGCAAGCGACGTGGCCACGTCGTCATTGCCCACAAGGACGTGGTCATCCAGACCGGTGATCACGTCATCGTCTTCTGTCTCAACAAGAAGGTGGTGAAGAAGGTGGAAAAACTGTTTGCTGTCGGTTTCCATTTCTTCTGAGCAGCGGTAGCGGAATCGCCCCATGCGTCATTTTCAGGTTTTCAACGCGCTCGCCATCATCCTCGGCATCTTTGCCCTGACGATGTTCGTGCCACTCGGAATCTCCTGGTACTACCGGGATGGTGCCGAGTACGCCTACGACGAGGCCATCTTTTTCTCTCTCGGCAGCGCGCTCCTCCTGTGGCTGACGACACGCCGGCGCCGGCGTGACCTGACCGTGCGCGACGGATTCCTGCTGGTAGCGCTAACCTGGGTCGTACTGCCGCTCTACGCCGCCCTGCCACTGTATTTTCATATCAAGCCGCTGAGTTTTACCGACGCCTACTTCGAGGCCATGTCGGGGCTGACGGCGACCGGCGCCACCGTCCTTTCCGGTCTCGACCAGCTACCGCTCTCGATCAATTTCTGGCGCATGCAGTTGCACTGGGTCGGTGGCATGGGCGTCATCGTGCTTGCCGTCGCCATCCTGCCGCTGCTCGGTATCGGCGGACGTCAATTGTTCAAGGCAGAAACGCCGGGGCCGATGAAAGAATCCGCACTGACGCCGCGCATCGCCGAAACCGCCAAAGGGCTTTGGGTGGTTTATGTACTTCTCACCGTTCTGTGTGGCCTTCTGCTCCACTACTTCGGCATGGCGCCCTGGGATGCGGTGATGCACGCCTTCAGCATCATGGGCTTGGGCGGATTCTCCAGCAAGGACGCCAGCCTCGGGCATTTCAACAGCCTGCCGATCGAGCTGATCGCCATGGGCTTCGCGCTGCTGTCCGGCATCAATTTCGCTACCCATTTCATGGCCCTGCGTGGCAAGAGTCTTCGCCCCTACCTGGCGGACGCTGAAATGCCCTACTACTTTGGCGCCCTGGCCGTGAGCATCCTCGGCCTGACCGTCTACCTGCAATTCTTCGATCTTTATGCCGATTTTCTTACCGCGCTGCGCTATGTAGCCTTCCACAGCATTTCACTGGCCACCTCGCTTGGATTTGCCACCGCCGACTACACCACCTGGCCGATGTTCGCTCAGCTATGGATACTCTTCCTCGGCAGCTTCATTGCCTGCTCCGGCTCCACCGGCGGCGGTATCAAGATGATGCGGGCGATCATTCTCTACAAGCAGCTCTTCCGCGAGCTGCTGCGGGCCATGCACCCCAACGTTGTACGACCGGTATTGCTTGGCAAGCGCATTGTTTCCGATAGCGTGCTGCACGCCGTGCTCGGCTTCAGCTTTGTCTACATGGTGACCATCGTCACCATGACACTGATCCTGTCGGCCAGCGGCCTGCCCATCGTCACCGCCTTCTCGGCCGTTGTTGCCTGCCTTAACAATACCGGCCCGGGACTCGATGCCGTTGGCCCGGCAGCCAACTACAGCGTTCTTTCTGATTTCCAGACCTGGGTGTGCGCCTTCGCCATGGTGCTTGGCCGCCTTGAAATATTTACCCTGCTGGTGGTGCTGACTCCCGCCTTCTGGCGCAAGTAGTCCAGTCAATACCCGTGCCGTGGCGGCGTCTGCTGAAAAGGCGGATAATCACGCCTTTCCGCAATTTCCGGCGCTGCCCATCATGACCCGACCCCGCAACGACAACTTCCTCCGTGCCCTGCTCAAGGAGCCGACCGACCACACGCCGGTATGGCTGATGCGCCAGGCTGGCCGCTATCTGCCGGAGTATTGCGAGACGCGCAAGCGCGCCGGCAACTTCCTCAACCTGTGCAAGAGCCCGGCGATGGCCTGCGAAGTCACGCTGCAGCCGCTGGCACGCTACGACCTTGATGCTGCCATCCTCTTCTCCGACATCCTGACCGTGCCCGATGCCATGGGCCTCGGTCTCTACTTCGCCGAAGGTGAAGGCCCGAAGTTCGAGCGCCCGCTGACCGAGGAATGGGCGATTCGCGACCTGACCGCGCCGGACCCCTTCGATCACCTGCGCTACGTGATGGACGGCGTTTCCGAAATCCGCCGCGCGCTGGACAACTCGGTGCCGCTGATCGGTTTCACCGGCAGCCCGTGGACGCTGGCCTGCTACATGGTCGAAGGTGGTTCGTCGGACGACTACCGCAAGGTCAAGACGATGATGTACGACCGTCCGGACCTGATGCACCACATCCTGTCGGTGACCACCGATGCCGTGATCGCTTACCTCAACGCCCAGATTGACTCTGGCGCTCAGGCCGTGATGATCTTCGACTCCTGGGGCGGCGCGCTGTCGGCGGCGGCCTATCAGGAATTCTCGCTGGCCTACATGAGGAAGATCGTTGCCGGCCTGAAGAAGGAGAAGGATGGCGAGAAGATTCCGTCGATCGTCTTTACCAAGGGCGGCGGCCTGTGGCTCGAGTCGATTGCCGACATCGGCTGCACCGGCGTCGGCCTGGACTGGACCATCGACATCGGTGAAGCCCGTCGCCGCGTCGGCGACAAGGTGGCGCTGCAGGGCAACCTCGACCCGAACGTGCTGTTCGCTTCGCCTGAAACGGTTGCTGCCGAGACCAGGAAAGTGCTCGACAGCTACGGCCCCGGCAATACCGGCCACGTTTTCAACCTGGGGCATGGTATTTCGCAATACACCCCGCCGGATCACGTTATCGCACTGGTTGATACCGTGCATAGCTACAGCCGTGAAATCCGTAAAAATGCGGCGAAATAAAGCGGATAAATAGTCGAATCCCTGTTGACTTATGCACAGAATCTCCTGCGCCGGAAACGGCGCGGGAAAAACTTCAGCAAAATCAGTGCTCTTGTATTAAGTTGTTGTTTATAAAAGATTATTAATCTGCCTTATTTTACAGCAAAGTGACAAAATCCCTTGTGGACAGGGCAGTTAGCGTCGCAGTTGTGAAGCAATCCACAGAGTTATCCACAGAAATTGTGAACAACGGAAAAACTGCTTCAGGAGCAATGGCTTGCAGCAGTTTTCAAGAAGCAATGCGAACAAGCTGACCTAACTGAAGTATTGGCGCTGCTGCGATGCAGCAAGGCTGGCCTGTTTTTTCGTTGTTCTCTTTGTTTTCTTCTTCCGTCGAATGTCATAGCCGGCATGCCCATTGTTCGCGTCGCCCTCGATGTTCCCCTCCACCGGGCTTTTGACTATCTGGCCGTCGACGCCAGTCGCGCCGATATCGGTTGCCGGGTACGGGTACCCTTCGGGCGGCGTTCGGTCATGGGCGTCATCATCGATCTGCCGGAAGACAGCGAGTATTCCCCGGAGCAGCTGAAGTCGGTCGAAGCCATCCTGCCCGAGCCGCGGCTTCCCGCCGACTGGTTCCGCCTGACCGAATTCTGTGCCGCTTACTATCAGGCGCCACTTGGCGAGGTCATGCTGTCCACGCTGCCCGCCGGTCTGCGCCGGCTCGACCCGCCTAAGGCGCGAACGCCGAAAGCGGCCAAGGAGTTGCCGCCCCCCACCCTTGCCCCCGAACTCAATGCCGAGCAGCAGGCGGCGCTGGCCGCCGTGCGCGAAGCCGGCAGCGGCTTTTGTCCTTTCCTGCTATTCGGCGTCACCGGCAGCGGCAAGACCGAGGTCTATCTGAGCCTGATCGCCGATGCGCTGGCCAAGGGCGGCCAGGTGCTGGTGCTGGTGCCGGAAATCAACCTGACGCCGCAACTCGAAGCACGGGTTGCGGGTCGTTTTCCCGCCGCCGGGCTGGTCAGCCTGCACAGCGAACTGACCGAGGCCGCCCGCCTGCGCAACTGGCAGGCGGCCTTTTCCGGAAGTGCCCGCATCGTGCTTGGCACCCGGCTGTCCGTGTTCACTCCCCTGCCCGATCTGGCGCTGATCATCGTCGACGAAGAGCACGACCCCTCCTTCAAGCAGCAGGACGGCATGCGCTACTCGGCGCGCGATGTCGCCGTCTTCCGCGCCCATGAACGCAAAGTGCCGATCGTACTCGGCTCGGCCACACCCTCGCTGGAAACCTGGGCCAATGCCACGGCCAAGGAAATGCGAGGCCGCTACCAACTGCTGACGCTGAAGGAGCGGGCGGTCGAACAGGCGCGCCTGCCGACGGTGCAGCGCGTGGATCTGCGCAAGGAAAAAGCCGAGGAAGGCTTGAGCGGCATCCTGCTCGAAGCCATCGAAAAACGGCTGCTGCGCGGCGAACAGAGCCTCGTCTTCCTCAACCGCCGCGGTTATGCGCCGGTGCTGGCGTGCACCGCCTGCGGCTGGATCTCGAACTGCAAGCGCTGTGCCGCCAACCTGGTGCTGCACATGGCCGACAAGCGCCTGCGCTGCCACCACTGCGGCCATGAAGCCCATGTGCCGAGGAAATGTCCGACCTGCGGCAACCAGGACATCCACCCCTTCGGCCGTGGTACGCAGCGGCTGGAGGAATTTCTCGCCGAACGCTTTCCGAAGGCGCGTATCCTGCGCGCCGACCGTGACGTGGCGAAAAGCCGCAAGCAATGGGAAGCGCTGGTCGAGAAAATCCATGCCGGCGAGGCCGATATCCTGGTCGGCACGCAGATGCTGGCCAAGGGACACGATTTTCCCAACCTGACGCTGGTCGGTGTGGTCGGTGCCGATGCCGCGCTGTTCGCCGCCGACTGCCGGGCGCCGGAGCGCCTGTTCGCACAGCTGATGCAGGTCGCCGGCCGCGCCGGCCGGGCACAGAAGGCCGGCGAGGTGCTGATCCAGACGCAGTACCCGGATCACCCGCTCTACGCCGCCATCGTCAAGCACGACTACCCGGCCTTTGCCGCCAGCCAGCTGGCCGAACGCAAGGTCGCCGGCTTCCCGCCCTACAGCCATCAGGCCATGCTGCGTGCCGAGGCACCGCAGATGGCCGATGCCATCGCCTTTCTCGCCACCGCCAAGGCCTGGCCGGAGATCGAGGCACATCCCGCCGTAACCTTGTACGACCCAGTGCCGATGCGTATGGCCCGGCTAGCCAATCTGGAGCGGGGTCAGTTGCTGGTCGAATGCGCCTCGAGGCCGGTGCTGCAGGCCTTCCTCACCGCCTGGCAGCCAGTGCTGGCAGGGATCAAGTCACCTTCCCGCCTGCGCTGGCATCTGGAGGTCGATCCGCTGGAGTTCTAGGGAGCAGCGTGCCGCCTGGTGCTCAGTCGGCGGTGCCTGCCATTCGCCAGGTACCGCGCCCGGCGGACTTGGCGGCATACATCGACTGGTCGGCTGCCTTGAGCAGCGCTTCGCGGTTGTCGCCATGCTCGGGGCACAGCGAAATGCCTATCGAAGTGCCGATACGGGCTTCGGCGGCCTGCAGGCTAAATGGCTCGGCGAGTCGAGCGATGATCTCACCGGCGATTTTTTCCGGAATGGCGGCGCCTTCCACATCGCGCAGCAGCACCACGAACTCGTCACCGCCCAGACGGGCAACGCTGTCCGTTTCCCGCACACACTCCTTCAGCCGCCTGGCGACCTGGACCAGCAGCTCGTCGCCTGCATCGTGTCCGAGGGAATCGTTCACCTTCTTGAAGCCGTCGAGATCGAGGAAGAGCAGCGAAAAATGCTGGCTGTTACTGCGGAAGCGTTCCAGCGCCTGCTCAATCTGATCGTTCAGGCTGAGCCGGTTGGGCAGGCCGGTCAGTGAATCTTCCAGGGCCATGCTGCGGATACGCTCTTCGGCCCGCTTGCGTTCTGTGATGTCGATGTAGATCGAGACAAAGCCGCCGCCGGGTAGCGGTGTGCCACGAATTTCCAGCGCCTTGCCGTTCGGGCGGACCCGTTCGACATTGTGCGCCTGGAAATTCCGTGCACGTTCCAGCGCACCGGCAATCTGCTCCTCCGGATCTCCGGGCCCGTATTCGCCACGGTAGGCGTTGTAGCGGATGAAATCCTCGAAGTAGACAACTTCCTTGTCGAACAGTGAATCCGGGAGTTCGAGCAGGGTTTTGAACTGCTGGTTGCAGGCCACCATGTGCAGGCTGGCGTCGAAGAGAGAAATGGCGCCGGGGAAATTCTCGATGATGGTATTGAGAACGCCGTTCTGGCGCTTCAACTGTTCCTCGGTCTGCTTGCGGTCGGTGATGTCGGTGTAGGTGGTAACAAAACCTGAAACCTTGCCGCCAAAGCGGAAGGGGTAGCCATCGACCAGCAGCGTCCGGCCATCGCGGGCGGCGCGCTCGAAGCGGTGCGCCTCGAATTTGCGCGCCAGCACGGCGCGCTGGGCCACCAGTTCGGCTGGATCGCCGGGGCCGTATTCGCCGCGATCTGCCGGATAGCGGATCAGGTCCTCGAAGCGCACATATTTGTAAACGGCGCCCTGCGGCAGGCCGAGGATGTCGTAGATATGGTCGTTCCAGAAGATCAGGCGCAGGTCTTCGTCGAAGACTGTGACGCCGACCGGCAGGCCGCCGAGCAGTGCGTTGAGCTGGCTGAGGACTTCCTCGCGTTCGGCTTCCACGCGCTTTTCACGGGTGATATCGTGGAAAGTGCCGCCAAAGCGGATCGCATGGCCCTTCCCTTCGAGCGGTGTGCCCTTGACGACAATGGTCGCGTGCTGGCCGCGATAGCTGGCCAGCTGCAGTTCCAGATGCAAGGGCAACTGGCCGCTGACAGCCTGTTCCAGCGCAACCAGAAAGCGCTTGCGCTCGGCCTCCGACATCACGTCGCGCAGATTTGGCGCCGCCTCGCGCGAACTGCCGGTCATCGACGACAGCAATTGCAGCGAAGGCGCTGGCAGCCAGAATTTGTGCGCGGCCGGTTCGTATTCCCAGTAGCCGATCCGCCCCAGTCGCTGGATCAGTTCGAGCTGTTCAATTTCGGGCGATTGCCCAAGCGTCTGCGAAGTCATTCCTCCTCCCTCTTCTGTCGTACTAACGGGGCCGGTTGCCATTCTTGTCAGCAGCTTTGTACCAAAACCCCAAGATTTCAGGCTACTACCAGCGCCTAAGTGAAGCAACCACCCCAGTACCACCGCAGTGATGGCACGGCCCTTGCAGTAGATCACCTCCAAACCACGAGGAGGTGTGCCATGAAGATCGAGTCGTCAAAAATTGGCCTGGAGGCCAGCCACAGCTATGACCATCGCTTTCGTAGCGAGACCACCGGCACCTTAAGCTTTGGTGGTGTGCTGCAGGCTGCCGACGCCGCGTTGCCGCCAAAAGCGGCTGCCGAAACAGCGACAAGCGAAGACGCCATCCCGCGTGTCCGGCTCATGTTGCAGCAGCTGGTCGCAGCCATTCTGGAGGTGTTGTCAGGTCAAAAATGCCGCTGTGGCGTGGACGATATTGCCGAACTGAAGAAAGGTTTGCCGTCGCTTGCCGGTGATGATGCAACGAGTGGCGATGGTGGCCCGGTTGCCGCAAAGGGGTCGGGGCGCCGTGAGTTCGAGTGGGAAAAAACCACGATCGAACATATCGAGGAGCACGAACGAACCGCTGTCAGTGCCAGTGGTCAGGTGAAAACGGCCGACGGCCGTGAGATCGATTTCAATCTCGACCTTTCGATGTGCCGCGATTTCAGTTGCACACGGGAGTCTGTGGAGACCGGCAAGATCGTTTTCCGTGACCCGTTGGTGATCAACTTCGATGGCAAGGCGGCCGAGCTGACCGATACGCGCTTCAGCTTTGATCTGGACGCCGATGGCGTGACCGAATCCGTGCCGACGCTGGCGCGTGGTAGCGGTTATCTGGTGCTCGATGGTGACCGCGATGGCCGCATCAAGGACGGCAGCGAACTATTTGGCGCTACCGGTACGCACGCCGGCGACGGTTTCGCCGATCTCGCCCGCTTCGATGTCGATCAGAACGGCTGGATCGACGAGGCGGACCCTGCTTATGCCGCACTCGGGGTCTGGTTTCCTGATGGCAAGATAACGCCGCTGAAAGAGGCCGGCGTCGGTGCATTAAATCTCGCCAGCGCCTGGAGCCCCTTTGCGCTCAAGGACGAAAACAACGTCGCGCGCGGGCAGATCTGGCGTACCGGGGTTTACCTTGCCGAGGACGGGCGCGCCGGCACCCTGCAGCAAATCGACCTCGGTGTGGCGCAGGGGGAAGCGTTGGCGGCCGCCACTGTCGTCGCCCCCGCCCCCGCCTCCGCCGCGACTGTCTCCGCGTAGCGGCCGGGCGTGCAGTACCACGGGGCTGCCGCCGAGTTTTGCGCGCGGCAGCCACGCAAAGACCGAATCGACGGTCACCGTGTCGATCTGCCCGGCCATGCGCCGATCGAACGGATGATCGTCGAAGGCGATGTGGGCGGTGGCTATGCGCGCCCCCAAGCGCTTCATGGTCGGGATGTGCAGCGTCGTCGGCCGGTAGTCGAAGGCCCGTAGCCAGGCCCGCGCCTGGGCGCGGCTGCCCACCGCCGGTTCGGCCAGCAGCGCCAGCGTTTCGATTGCCCACTGGTTGCTCTGCTGATAGTGGCCGGACCAGGGGTAGGCGAGCATGTTGTAGCGCGGCTCATGCAGGCGAGCGAGCAGCCGGTCATCCTTTAGTTGGTCGACGATGCGCACCTGCAGTGACGGGTCAAGTACGAGCACTCCGGCTTCGTGTGTAAACAGGCCCTCGCTGAAAAACTCGGCCAGCCCCTGGCGGTAGAGCTGGCTGCGGTCACTGCCGCACTGGTTGAGTTTGTGCACCACGCGCCAGGCGCCACGGCCGTCTACCGCAGTGCTGTCACGGTAGGCGATGCCGAGGTGCGAATAACGCAGCCCGTAGGCGCTCAAATCCTGTCCGGCGCGGGCAATCAGCAGCACTCGGGTGCCATCGCGCGCGGCCATTTCGTCGAGTTGCTCGGCGACGCTGGCGGCAAGCTGCAGATCGCGCGCCATCGACGCCAGCGTTGGCCGGCGCGCTTCGCAGTTCTGCCCGGCGAGCGCCGTCTGGCCGAGCAGCAGCGCACACGCCAGCGTCAGCAGCCACTTTCCCGGCGCGCGCATCAGCGGATCCGCTCGTTGTAGAGCAGCGATTCGCCCAGCGCGTTCGGCACCAGGCACAGGACTTCGCCAGCGACTGAAAGCAGCCAGCCGGCGGCAGCGGCCGTGACCGAGATCGCCGTACCAGCGACCACCGCCGAAGCGCCGATGGCTTCCCCGGAAAAGCGCAGGCTGGCGGTGGCGCCATCGGAGGCGCGGCGGACAACCCAGACCGTACCGGTGGCGGAAGCTTCGACGGCAGTGACGATCAGCACGGCGCCGGCACTGAGAAACATCACCGATGCGGCGATCAGCACCGCCACCGGCAAGGACAGCGAGAGGCTGGAGGCCGCGCTGGCTTCCGGGGCGCCGGCATGGGCTTCGCTACGGGCCGGGGTCAGCATGAGCGCGGCGGCCGGGGCCAGCAGCAGACCGAACAGGGCGCTACGACGGGACAGATCAAGGGGTTTCATGAGTAATCTCCCAGGTGGATGACAGCTCAGTGCGATTCGCCGTTGGCCGTGATGCGCTCTACCCGGTCGAGGCGGTCCGCTTCGTAGGCATCACGCAGCGTCTTGGCCAGCGTGAAGGCGGAGGAAATCAGGAACAGCCAGCTCACTACCAGATAAGCCTTCCAGGTCGGGTTGATCTCCATTCGCCACAGCCCCCAGGCCGTCAGCCCCATGGCCAGCGCAAATCCACCCCAGACCACCATCGACCACATCGGTGTGTCGGCCGGAGAAAGGGCGTTGTCGCGCACGTATTTGGAGAGCGCGAAGGCCGACGACAGGCAGAAGATGTAGCCCATGACCATGAAGGCACGGTCGAGATCGGCGCCGGGCAGCCAGGCCAGCCCGGTGCCACAGATCAAAACGGCAAGGCCGAAGGAAATCCAGACCTGCGAACGCCAGGCGCGGGTGTCACGTTGAACGATGCGAATCGAGTGCTCGGTGTTTTCCATGATGTTTGCTCCGTGGTTGTTTTGTTGAACGACGGCCTGATCATGGACAAGGGAAAACGACAGTACAAACAGGGTGACTTATGTGCTTTTGCACGCACCATGTAGTATCGTTTGCGGATACTTTTTTCTGGAGAACTTGCGCCATGAGCACTACCGCCGATCTCATCACCTTGCTCAAGACCGAACTCAGAACCGCCGGCATCACCTACGCCGCACTGGCGGAACGCCTCGGCATGGCCGAATCCAGCGTCAAGCGCATGTTCTCGAAAAGCGGTGACATGCCGGTCTCGCGTATCGACGAAATCTGCCGTGTACTCAATATGGATTTCGCCGACCTCGCTCGTCGCGTTGCCGATACGCAGCCCTTGCTGCTCGAACTGACCTTGGCGCAGGAGAAGGCGGTAGTTGCTGACCGCAAGTTGCTGATCGTCGCTATCTGCGTCCTCAGCCAGTTGCCGGCCGAGGAAATCCTCGCCACCTACGAGCTGAGCGAAGCCGAGCTGGTGCGCAGCCTGACCCAGCTGGACCGCCTCGGCATCATCGACCTGCGCCCCGGCAACCGCTACCGGCTGAAGGTGGCCAAGGGATTCCGCTGGCTACCGCAGGGGCCGGTCATGGATTTTTTCCGCAAGGAAGTGCTGCACGATTACTTTGGTGGCGGCTTTGATGGCGAGTCGGAAATGCTGATGGTGGTGCACGGAGAAATCGGGCGCGGACTGGCCAACTCTTTCCGCGAGCGGCTGACCCGTATCGGCCAGGATTTTTCCAACCAGCATCTTGCCGACCAGAAATTGCCCGCTAACCAGCGCCGACCCTACACCATCGTAATCGGCATGCGCTCCTGGCTGATGGCCGCGCTGGCCGATATGCAGCGGCGGCAGCCTTGAGTCGAGCCTCGCTCAGGCAACAATCGTGCAAATTACGCCAACCATTTTTGGTGAGAATCCTTGCCGATACTGGTGGTGTGTAAAAACATTGCAAATTGCGCCACTGAAATAGGGCCTGATCCGGTTTAACGCTCCACCCGATTCCGTCCCCCCTGCTTGGCCTTGTAAAGCGCCGCATCGGCATGGGCGAGCAAGGCGGCGAGATCGGGAAAATCGCCCTGACCGGTGTTGGCGACGGCGACACCGAGGCTGACGGTGAAGGGCGGCAGGTTTTTGTCCTGGCGCTTCTCCGCTTCCTTACGGATGCGCTCGGCGACCTGGCAGGCTTCCTTCATGCCCGTATCCGGCAGCAGGATGACGAATTCCTCGCCGCCGAAACGGGCCAGGATATCGGGCAGACGCAGCATGTGGCCGGCTCGGTTGGCGTAGTCCTTGATCACGAGGTCGCCGACATGGTGGCCGAAGGTGTCGTTCACCTTCTTGAAGAAATCGATATCCGAGGCGATCACTGCCAGCGGTCGCTGCGAACGGGCCGAGCGCGCCCACTCGACATCGGCGCGGGCGAAGAAGGCGCGCCGGTTGAGGGCGCCGGTCATTGGGTCGCGCGTGGCCAGGTACTCCAGTTCCTCGCGCAAGCGCTCGTTGGCGATGATGATGAAGCCGATCGAGAGGCCGAGGATGCCGAGCGAAAAAGCACCGAGATAGATCTGCTGGATCAGGCTGCGGTCAAAAACTTCATCGGCCTCGGTTACGTTCATCGACAGCGTCGCCAGTCGCCACACGGCGGCAGCGACTCCCAAGACGAAAGCAGCCGTCAGGAAACGGCTGCCGAAACCGGTCGGTTTGACCTGCCAGGCCAGCCACGCACCGAGCGAGAAGAGGGTGATGTGGGCCAGCGACATGATGAAGATGCGGCCCTGATAACTATGGCTGCCATAGGTCAGCCAGGTGAGCAGGACGATGAGCCCGATGATGGCATCGATGGCCGGGCGCCAGTGCGGTTTGCGACCGGTGTAGCGCAAAAGGCCAAAGACCAGCAGCAGTTCGCCGAGCAGCAGCATGCCGCTGGCGAGCACGATGGAAACCCCGTCGGGAATAAAGCCGCGCAGCGAGGCCAGGCCCGAGGCGCAACCCATCAGCACGACCGCCTTGGCCCAGTCGCGCAGCCCCTCGATGTCGGCCGGGAAGCTGCGTGCCTGCACCCACAGCACCAGCGCGCAAAGCAGGCCGAGCAGATTGGCAACGATCAGGAAGGTGCGCGGGTTGATCAGTTCCACAGCGCGCTCAGCAGGGAGTTTCGGCAAGGCATCGATAGCTGTCCGGGATGTTTCAAACTAAAAAACCGCAATTCAAACCACGAAGGCCACGAAGCGCACGAAGAAATCCAGGCAAATACACGAGATGTCAGCAATCACCGAGGAAGTGACGGTAATGGCTGTTTCAACCTATTGTTTCTCTTCGTAAACTTCGTGCTCTCCGTGGTTGACCGGATTTCCCCGGTTCAATTGACGGCCGCGCTATTACATCAGATTTACGGCTGCAGTGATGCGCCGTTGGGCGGGGGCGAACGGTCAGGGAGACGGGGCGGGCGTCGGGCGTCGGGTGAACATGAACCAGCCGAAGGCCGCAATCTGCAGTGCCAGCAAGAGGCCGAAAACCACCCGCAGGGCGTTGGCTTCAAGCATCCCCTGCCCCGTCAGCAGGTCGATCAGCAGCCCCATGCCCCACTGGGCACCGAAGCCACCGGCAAAGACCATCAGGTTGTAGGTGGTCGTTGCCCGGCCGGCCAGATGCAGCGGAAAACCAGCAGCAGTCTGCGAGTAGCCGAGGGTGCCAAAGCCGGCACACAGGCCGTAGGCGATCCACAGCAGGCGGGTCGCCGGCAGCACCTCGCCGGCGATCAACCCGAGCATCACGATCGACAGGCCAACGCCGCCGGCAAATAGCCGAACGGGTGGGATTCCCCGGTGGGCCAGGCGCGTGGCGAGTAGACCGATGCCGATGTAGGTAAACAGCATGGCGATGCTCATCACCGCCAGATGATCGGCCGCTTCGGCGCGCGAATAGCCGTTCACCTGCATCAGCCAGACCATGGACCACAAGCCCTGCACGGCCATGAAGCCGCCAGTCATCGTCAGTCCAAGCGGAGCAAAACGCCAGAAGTGGCGGCTGGCGACGATCTGCCGCACGCCGCGCCATTGCGCCGCGAAACCCTCTGCTGGATGGGTCGGGTGGGCGGAATTCATCGGTTTGTCCGCGATGCCGAAGAACAGCCAGGCGGCCGATGCCAGCGTTGCCGCCGCCAGCACGAAAAAGATCTCGCGCCAGCCGGCGAAGTGCAGCAGCGCTTCCAGCGGGGCGGTGGCGGCCAGTGCCCCGAGGCCGCCGGAGGTCATCATCCAGCCGGTCAGCGAGGCCTGCCGGTCGGGTGGATAGGCTTGCGAAAAAGCCTTGAAGGCGGCCATCAGGCAGGCCGAGACACCGAGGCCGATAATTGCCCGGGCCGCCGCCAGCCCGGCCATGCTCTCGGCCAGGGCAAAAAGCAGCGCGCCGAGGGCGGCAAAAAGCAGCAGTGCCGATTCGACGCGACGGGCGCCAAAGCGGTCGAGCAGCATGCCCAGCGGCAGTTGTGCCAGGCAGAAACTGAGCAGGTAGGTACTGGTCAAGAGGCCGAGGTCGCCGGCCGAAAGCCCGAGGTCGCGCGCCAGCTCCGGCCCGATGACGGCATTGGCCGAGCGGAAAAAATAGGAAAGGAAGTAAGCCCCGGCAAAGGGCAAAAACAGCTTGTACAGCGGCATCAGCGCTGGCCGCTGCCGGGAGAGCTGGCGATCGTGCCGGTATTGGCCGCCAGCCAGTCGAGTCGGTCGCAGATCTTCTTTACCCAGGCCGGGGTCAGGCCGGGGGCCTCGGCAATGGCCGCCAGCTTGTCGGTATCCGGCCGATGGCAGTGCCAGGTGGTCCACAGGGTATCGAGCAAGACGGCGCCGGCTGGTCGTTCGAGGTGTTCGAAGTCGTCTCCCGGAGCTGCTTCGCCCTCTTCCAGCACCCGGTAATACCAGCCGGTCAGGCCGGTTTCGACGATGTGCGCAGTGATGCCCTTCTGACCGTAGCGGCTGTCGATCTTCCAGCATGGCCGGCGCGGTTGCGACACCTGCAGCAGTGCCGAGCCTATGCGGAAAATGTCGCCGATGCAGACTTTTGTCTCGTCGAGGCCGAAAGTCGAGATGTTCTCGCCGATGCTGCCGACGACCAGCGTTTCGGCGATCTGCGGGAAAGCCGCCGCCAGCCTGGCGTAGTTTTCGCCGGCATAGTGATGCACGGCTTTCTCCGGGCCACCGTGTACGCGCCGGTCGGCCTGCACGTCACCGGCCAAGCCTTCGCGGGTGATGCGCACCGGCCCGGTCAGCGGCTCTTTCCAGATGGCACTGAACTGGCCTTCATCGTCGATGCGGACCGGGGTGCCGGTAAAGAGGCGGGTGTTGTTCATTTTCTAAAATTCAATTAACCACGATGGGCACGAAGATCACGAAGGAAAAACAAAGAAAAAATTGCCGGTTCATTCTCTTCGCAAACGAATGGACGGTAATCGAAAAGGTTTGGTCTTTTCTTCGTGTCCTTCGAGATCTTCGTGGTTAAAACGGTCTCCATCATTCACCCCACAGCCAGGCCGCGCCGCGCACGCCGGATGCATCGCCGTGGCGATGCTTCTTCAGGCGGGTGGCGATGTGGTCGGAAAAGACATGCGGCAGCCACAGGCGGGGGACTGCGTCGTAGAGGTGGTCAATGTTCGACAGGCCGCCGCCGAGCACGATCACCTGCGGGTCGAGGATGTTGATGACCACGGCCAGCGCCCGGGCCAGCCGTTCTGCGTAGCGCTGCAACGTGGCTTGGCAGGCGGCATCGCCCGCCGCCGCGCTGGCGGCGATGCTTGCCGGGTCCGCTGTATTGCCGGTAACGGCGAGGTGGTCGCGCTGCATGCCCGGCCCGGACAGCCAGGTTTCGACACAGCCGCTGCGGCCGCAATAGCAGGCGGGGCCGGCCAGTTCGGCTGCACTCGGGTTCGGCAGCGCGTTGTGCCCCCATTCGCCAGCAATGCCGTTGGCACCGGTGAGTACTTGCTCACGAATAACGATGCCGCCGCCGACGCCGGTACCGAGGATGACACCGAACACCGTTTCGGCCCCCTGCCCTGCGCCATCGATGGCTTCCGAAAGAGCGAAGCAGTTGGCGTCGTTGGCCAGCCGGACTTCACGCTGGAGCATGGCTTGCAGGTCGCGTTTCAGCGGCTTGCCGATCAGGCAGGTGGAGTTGGCGTTCTTGATCAGGCCGGTCTGTGCCGATTCGGTACCGGGGATACCGATACCCACCGTGCCGCGTTGGCCGAGTTCGTTTTCGATGGCTTCCACCAGCCCGGCGACGGCCATCACCGTGCCCAGGTAATCGCCCTGCGGGGTGGCGATGCGCCGGCGGGCAAGCGCACTCAGGCCGTTGAAGGCCGCAACTTCGATCTTGCTACCGCCGAGGTCGACCCCGATGCGCATTTCAGGCCGAGGGTTCCAGCGCCAGCAAAGCCTTCTCGTAGATGGCCTGCACGTTGCCGGGGGCGTCGATTGAAATACCCAGATCGCGCACCAGACCATCGGTAAGTCCGAAAATCCAGCCGTGGATGGTCAGGTTCTGGCCGCGATTCCAGGCTTCCTGCACGACGGTTGTTTGGCAGACGTTGAGCACTTGTTCGATGACGTTAAGCTCACAAAGGCGGTCGATTACCGAGGTTTCGCTGCTGATTGCAGCCAGGCTGGCAGCGTGTTTCTGCTTCACGTCCTGAATGTGGCGCAGCCAGTTGTCGACCAGCCCCAGGCGCAGGTTGCCGTGAGCCGCCTTGACGCCACCGCAACCATAATGGCCGACGACCAGGATGTGTTTGACGCGCAGGGCATCAACACCATATTGAAGCACCGACAGGCAGTTGAGGTCGCTATGCACAACCTGATTGGCGATGTTGCGGTGCACGAAGACCTCGCCCGGCAGCAGGCCGGCGATCTGGTTGGCCGGCACGCGCGAATCGGAGCAGCCGATCCAGAGATATTCAGGGGCCTGCAGGCGGGAAAGGCGCTCGAAAAACTCCGGGTCGTCCTTGCGGATACCGCTGGACCATTCACGATTTTTTTCGAAGAGGTGCTGGAGGTCAGACATGATGGGCGGGGTGGAAGACCGAAATGTTGCGATGCCGCATTCTACCGCAGCCGGCGTTTGCCCCTGCTACCCCGACGCAGTTAGATTCGGGCAGCGACGCCACGGACGTGGCCGAGGGCGCTGGTTGATGTCTTCAGCACGGCGGCACCGGCTTCCATCAGCAGCGAAAAAAGGTTGCGCTCGGCGTAGAGACAGACCGGTTCGGTCAGGCCATAACGTTTGCCCGCCTCAGGGGCTACGGGTGCCAATCGTTCGTTGACCAGCTTCCCTCCATCGGGATAGTTGTCGCCCAGATCGGAGTGGATGCCATAGAGCGAAATAAAGAGCTTGCCACCGATCCGCAGACGCCGGATGGCCTGGCGCAATGCCGCTCGGGCTGCGTCGTAGCGCAGTGTGCTGAAGTTGCGCTGGCTGAGAATGATGTCGAAGGGGGCGAACGGCAATTCGGCGGCCTCGTCGGCGAGGGTTGCAACGGGCAGTTGGGAAATATTGCAATGGGAGATCGTCTCCCGGTCGGAAAGCAGCAATACCCGCGCACCGGCCTCAGCCATGCGCAGCGCCTGCGTTTCGGCACCAGCGCCAACCAGCAACGCGGAAACGCTCTCACCACTGCGCTGCCGCCGGGCAAGTTCAGCCAGCACCCACTGTTCAAGCTCGCAGGTTGGCTCCGGAATCCCCCCCTTGCCTGCCATCGCTATCCTCCGCTATCCAACGATTCCATTGTTCTTCAATGCCGCATCGAACACAATAGGCTGGACATATTTCAGGAGATCGCGATGCTGGTTAAATTCACGTCCAACGTGGCTGGAGAGTTGATGATGTTTGCCGACGTCGCCAAACGGCTGCTGACGGTTGCCGGCAAGGAATGCAGCGCGCGCGGGGTGATCACCTTCGAGCAGATTCCGGAGATCGTCCAGCGGCTGCGTGCCGTGGTCAGCGCCGAAAAAGGCAGCCAGTCCGAGCAGGGCGGCGAAGATGGCGAGGATTCGAATGTCGTCAGCCTCGGGCGACGCGCCCAGCCTTTCATCGAGTTTCTCGAACTGACGGCGCGCGACAAGGAAGGCTTTGTCCTCTGGGAGGCTCCACAGGCCTTCGACAAATAGTTGGCTGCCCGGTTGGTCGCCTTGGTGAAACCGATGCATTTACCCTTGCCGACGGTAGTCGCCCTGTCCGGGCTGGCCTTGCTGGGGCCTTTGCCGGCAGGGGCCGCCGAAGTGGCTCTTGATGTCGGCCATGGTCTCGTCGACGTCGGTGCCATGAGTGCGCGCGGTCGTGGTGAGCATGAATTCAACAGGGCGCTGGCACCGGTCGTGCAGCAGGCGCTGGAAGCGCGCGGCGTGACGGTGCGGCCGATCAACTACGACGGGAAAATCAGGAGTCTTTCGGCACGCCCCGAGGCGGCGCAAGGCGCCGACCTGTTCATTTCGCTGCACCACGACTCGGTGCCTGCTTACGAGTTGTCGCCCTGGGTGTGGCAGGAGAAACGGCTCGATTACTGCGACAAATATTCCGGATTTTCGCTACACGTTTCGCGGCGGAACCCGGCGCCGGATATCAGCGGCGGCTGCGCGTCGGCAATCGGTGCCAGCATGCGTCTCGCCGGTTTCGTGCCGACGCGTCACCACTATCCGAAACACCCCTGGGCCGATGAGGACAACGCCGTACACTGGCACGACAACCTGGTCGTGCTGCACCGGACAACCCTGCCTGCGGTGCTCTTCGAAGCGGGTGTGATCAAGCACCGCGATGAGGAATTGCTGCTTTCCGATCCGGCGCGCATGGCGCGCATGGCCGACGCCATCGCGACCGGAGTCGCTGCCTGTCTCTACGCAATGCCCAGGTAGATCGGCTCCGGTAACAGGCTGACGCCGAACTGCCGCAGCACATCGGCCTGCACCGCCTTCGCCAGCGCAGCCACATCGGTGCCGCTGGCGCCACCATGATTGACCAGCACCAGCGCCTGTTTTTCGTACATGCCGACCGGGCCGAGCGTACGGCCCTTCCAGCCGGCCCGCTCGATCAGCCAGCCGGCGGCCAGTTTGACGCAACCGTCGGCCTGCGGGTAATGCGGCAGGCCGGGGTGCGCCGCCAGCAATTGCGCCGCGTGTACCGAGTCGACGAGCGGGTTCTGAAAGAAGCTGCCGGCATTGGGAATCGTCACCGGATCAGGCAGCTTGCGCTGGCGGATGGCAACGATGGCTCGGGCAATTTCCGTTGCCGATGGCGCCGCGATTGCTGTGGTTGCCAGTTCGCGTTCGACATCGGCATAGCGTGTCAGTGGCGCCCATTTTTTAGGCAGGCGGAAAGTCACCTCGGTGATCAGGAAGCGTCCCGAAAGATGCCAGCCCTCCTGCTTGAAAATGCTGTCGCGGTAGCCGAAACGGCAGTCGGCGGCAGTGAAACGAAGAGGCTCGCCGCTGGCGAGGTCGATGGTATCGACAAAGGCCAGGCGCTCGGCGACTTCCAGCCCGTAGGCGCCGATATTCTGGATCGGGGCGGCACCGACCGTGCCGGGAATCAGCGAAAGATTCTCCAGCCCCGGCCAGCCCTGCGCCAGCGTCCACTGCACAAAGTCTTGCCAGGGTTCGCCGGCCGCAGCCGCGACAAACCAGGCTTCGGCATCCTCGCCAGCGAGACGGCGGCCGCTGAGGCGCGGGGCGATGACGAGGCCCTCAATGTAGCTGCCGAGCACGAGGTTGCTACCCCCACCGAGAATGAAGCGAGGCTCGCTGCGCAGGCGCAGGTCGGCAGCCAGCGCTTCGGCTTCCTGCCGGGAGCGCAGCGTTACCAGCTGCCGGGCGCGCGCTGGCAGCGCGAGGGTGTTGCGCAGCGTCAGGTCAGCGTCTGTAACAAGTTCGAGCGGCATGGCCGGCATTCTACCTGCGTCGTCTACAATGGCGGCCATGCTTGCCACCTGCGCTCAGACCCATCTGCTCGATCTGGAACCACATCCATCGTGCACTCCTCCGATCGGCCTGAAAATTGATGCCGGCATTGAACTGTTTCCCGACGGAAGCCTGCATCTCGGTTTTGTCATACACGGAGAAGCTGCCCAACTTGACTGCATTCTGCTGCCCGAGCCGTGTGCGGCAATACGCGTCGACGGGCTGTGGCAGCACACGTGTTGCGAAGTCTTCATCGGGGTTGATGGCCAGACTGGCTACCGCGAGTTCAATTTTTCGCCGTCCGGTGCCTGGGCGGCCTACGCCTTCACCGCTTACCGGCAGGCTGCGGCCCTGCCGCTCGGCCCGGTGCCCAACGTCGCCTTTCTGCGCAGCGAAGGTTCGCTGACGCTGGCGACGACACTGGCGCCAGGCTGGCTGCCAAAATCGCGGCCGCTGTGCCTGGGGTTGAGTGCTGTCATCGAACTGGTTGATGGCACACGCAGTTACTGGGGGCTGGCCCATGCCGCTGCCCAACCCGATTTTCACCACCGTGACAGCTTCACGCTGACCCTGACGGACTGACCATGATCCGCTTCGGCCTCGACCGCCTTCTCGATGATCCCGCGCTGCGCCGCCCGCTGGCCGGCAAGCGCGTCGCCCTGCTCGCCCACCCGGCTTCGGTCACGCGCGACCTGACGCATTCGCTTGATGCGCTGGCCAAACTGCCCGACCTCAAACTGACGGCGGCCTTCGGCCCGCAGCACGGCCTGCGCGGCGACAAGCAGGACAACATGGTCGAGTCGCTGGACTACGTCGACCCGCTGCACGGTATCCCGGTGTTCAGCCTCTACGGCGAAGTGCGCCGGCCGACTGCAGCGATGATGGACACCTTCGACGTGCTGCTGGTCGACCTGCAGGATCTCGGCTGCCGCATCTACACCTTCATCACCACGCTGCGCTACGTGCTCGAAGCCGCAGCGGAACACGGCAAGGCCGTGTGGGTGCTCGACCGCCCGAACCCGGCCGGCCGCCCGATCGAAGGCCTGCTGCTGCGTGCAGGCTGGGAAAGCTTTGTCGGCGCCGGCCCGCTGCCGATGCGCCATGGTTTGACGATGGGCGAGCTGGCCCGCTGGTTTGTCGCCACGCTGAAACTCGATGTCGATTGCCAGGTCATCACGATGGACGGATGGCAGCCGGAGGCGGCCCCCGGCTACGGCTGGCCGCTCGGCGAGCGCAGCTGGGTGAACCCGAGTCCGAACGCCCCCAACCTGTCGATGGCCCGCGCCTACGCCGGCACGGTCATGCTCGAAGGTACGACGCTGTCGGAAGGGCGCGGCACGACGCGGCCGCTGGAACTGTTTGGCGCACCGGACATCGATGCCCGCGCCCTGATCGCCGAAATGCGCCAGCTGGCCCCGCACTGGCTACAAGGTTGTGTCCTGCGCGACTGCTGGTTCGAGCCGACCTTCCACAAGCACGCCGGCAAACTGTGCAACGGCGTGCAGATCCATGTCGAAGACCCTCAGCATTACGACCACGCCGCCTTCCGCCCCTGGCGCCTGCAGACGCTGGCCTTCAAGGCGCTGCGCCGCCTGCAGCCGGACTACCCGCTGTGGCGCGACTTCCCGTACGAGTACGAGCGGGACCGGCTGGCGATTGATCTGATCAACGGCGGCCCGCTGCTGCGCGAGTGGGTGGATGATCCGGCGGCGACGCCGGGGGATTTCGATGCACAGGCCCTGCCGGACGAGGCTGAATGGACGCGGGGGCGGCGGGACTATCTGTTGTATTGAGCGGCCGCTTGGCCTTCTCTACGCGGATATCTGCTATCGACCCCAAGCGGTCGAATTCGTGAATGTTTGGTACATCAGAGCAGTCCGATTGTTTAACGCATCACCGTTTGAACTGGACTTCGTTGTTCTGAAATGATCCGGCCAAGTCCACCTCTTTAACTTGGTCCGAAATCGTAACAGGAATATTTAGCCATTCTGCTGCTCGGCTAATTCGCCATACCAACAATTTTCGAAAAGTAAATCCGGCGCATAAAACAAACTCGCCGGATTCTCCTTCAAGAAAGGCACCCCACGTGTAGCCGTGCATTGCAATCACCTTTGCAATAGAAATGCGCTTAAACGTTCCCAGCATTACCTCATATTCAGAACCGTCTCTCCGAACGATAGAAACCTTGTTTGCTTTTCTATCAATCCGAACGAGTCCAACATCTTTCGTAACTTTGGAAGAGAAAGACCAGAGCCCAATAAACAAGGCCGACGATATGCCAAAAAGCACGGGAAAAATGAAGTTCGTGTAAATCACGAGCGACATTAGAAGCAGCAGAAGAAACGGTATTGCGAAGACGAGCGCCACCCACGAAGGAAATCTAAAAAACCACCCCGCTCTCGGTGGCTGAAGGGTCCCTACCTCGCCATCAAAAGTAAATTCTTGGCTCATGGAGTTGTATTTTGGTTCGTCCGCTTCTGGCCGGCAGCCGCCGTTCCGCCCACCCCGTTATTCTCGTGCCGTGACCGGCTATAGAATCGGTGCCAGCCAACGCTCCGCTTCCGCCACACTCATTCCCTTGCGTGCAGCCCAATCCTCAAGCTGGTCGCGGCCGATTTTCTGCACTGCGAAATACTGCGCTTCGGGGTGGGCGAAGTACCAGCCGGAAACAGCGGCGGCGGGCATCATGGCGTAGGACTCGGTGAGTTCCATGCCGATGGCAGCAGTAGCGTCGAGCAGCGCGAAGATGGTGCCCTTCTCGGTATGGTCCGGGCAGGCCGGGTAGCCGGGGGCCGGGCGGATGCCCTTGTACTCTTCGCGGATCAGTGCGTCGTTGGCTAGCGTTTCATCGGCGGCGTAGCCCCAGTAGTCCTTGCGCACGCGCGCGTGCAGCCACTCGGCGCAGGCTTCAGCCAGGCGGTCGGCAATCGACTTGAGCATGATGGCGCGGTAGTCGTCGTGGGTGGCTTCGAACTCGGCCAGCTTCTTCTCGATGCCAAGGCCGGCGGTGACGGCGAAGGCGCCGGCCCAGTCGGCCGCCTCGCCTTTTGCGGCGACGTAATCGGCCAGGCACTGGTGCGGCTTGCCGCTCGGGCGCTCGTGCTGCTGGCGCAGGTGGTGCGTGGTGGCCAGCACTTTCGTGCGTGATTCATCGGTGTACAGCTCGACGTCGTCGCCGATGCGGTTGGCCGGCCACAGGCCGAAGACGGCGTTGGCGGTCAGCCATTTTTCGGCGATGACCTGTTTCAGCATCACCTGGCCGTCCTTGAACACGTTGCGTGCCGCTTCGCCGACCTTTTCGTCGTCAAGAATCTTCGGGTAGGCGCCGGCTAGGTCCCAGGTCTGGAAGAACGGGCCCCAGTCGATGTACTCGGCGATGGTGGCGAGGTCGATGTCCTTGAGCACGGTGACGCCGGTTTTCTTCGGAGCGACTGGCGTGCCAGAGAACGGCAGCGCATTGGCGCGCGCCGCTTCCAGCGTGACCATGGCGACCCCCTTCTTGTTCGCGTGCTGGGCGCGTACTTTCTCGTAGTCGGCGGCCACTTCGGCCTTGTAGCCTTCGGCATGGTCGATCGACAAGAGCTTGGTGACGACACCGACGGCGCGCGAGGCGTCCGGCACATAGATCACCGGCGACTGGTAGTTTGGCGCGATCTTGATCGCCGTGTGCGCACGGCTGGTGGTTGCACCGCCGATCAGCAGCGGTACGTCAAAGCCCTGCCGCTGCATCTCGGCCGCGACGTGGCTCATTTCTTCCAGTGATGGCGTGATCAGGCCGGAGAGGCCGATGGCCTGCGCGCCGTGCTCCTTCGCGGCATGCAGGATCTTGTCGCAGGGCACCATGACGCCGAGGTCGACGACGTCGTAGCCGTTGCAGCCGAGCACCACGCCGACGATGTTCTTGCCGATGTCGTGCACGTCACCCTTGACGGTGGCAACGACGATCTTGCCCTTGGAGGTTGCGCCGGTACGCAGCTTCTCGGCCTCGATGTAGGGGATCAGGTGAGCGACTGCCTGCTTCATGACGCGGGCGGATTTGACCACCTGCGGCAGGAACATTTTGCCTTCGCCGAAGAGGTCGCCGACGACGTTCATGCCGTTCATCAGCGGGCCTTCGATCACCGACAGCGGCGGCTTGCCGGCGGCTTCGAGCGCGGCGCGGCATTCCTCGGTGTCGGCGACGACGAAATCGGTGATGCCCTTGACCAGCGCGTGCGACAGGCGGGCTTCAACCGGCAGCTGGCGCCAGGTGAGATCGGGGCCGGTGTCCTTGGCCTTGCCTTCCTTCACTGTCTGCGCGAACTCGACCAGCGCCTCGCCGGGAGTGATGTCACCTGCGGGCTTGCGGTTGAGCACGACGTCCTCAACCTTCTCGCGCAGCACCGGATCGAGGTCGTCATAGATGCCGACCATGCCGGCATTGACGATGCCCATCGACAACCCTGCCTTGATCGCGTGGTAGAGGAAGACTGTGTGGATCGCCTCGCGCACCGCGTCGTTGCCACGGAAGGAGAACGACACGTTGGAGACGCCGCCGGAAATCTGCGCGTGCGGCAGGTGCTGGCGGATCCAGCGGCAGGCCTCGATGAAGTCGACGGCGTAGTTGTCGTGCTCGGCGATGCCGGTGGCGATGGCAAAAATGTTCGGGTCGAAGATGATGTCTTCGGGTGGAAAGCCAATACCGACCAGCAGCTCGTAGGCGCGCTTGCAGATCTCCGTTTTGCGGGCAAAGGTGTCAGCCTGCCCAGCCTCATCGAAGGCCATGACGACGACCGCCGCGCCGTAGCGGCGCGCAAGCTTGGCCTGCTTCAGGAAGGCAGCCTCGCCCTCCTTCATCGAGATCGAATTGACGATGCCCTTGCCCTGGATGCACTTCAGGCCGGCTTCGATCACTTCCCACTTCGACGAGTCGATCATGATCGGCACACGGGCGATGTCCGGCTCCGAGGCGATCAGCTTCAGGAAGCGATCCATCGCTGCCTTGGAATCGAGCATCGCCTCGTCCATGTTGATGTCGATCACCTGCGCACCGTTCTCGACCTGCTGGCGGGCGACGGCCAGTGCGTCGTCGAGGCGGCCTTCGAGGATCATGCGGGCGAAGGCCTTGGAGCCGGTGACGTTAGTGCGCTCGCCGACGTTGACGAACAGCGACTCCTTGCCGACGTTGAACGGCTCGAGACCGGACAGGCGCAGCTTCTTCTCGACCTCGGGAATGGCGCGTGGCTTTACACCATCGACGTACTTCGCGATGGCGGCGATGTGATCCGGCGAGGTGCCGCAGCAGCCGCCGACGATATTCACGAAACCGTGCTTGGCCCAGTCCGCCACTTCCTCGGCCAGCTGTTCCGGCGTCTCGTCGTAGCCACCAAAGGCGTTCGGCAGGCCGGCGTTCGGGTGGGCGGAAACGAAGCAGTCGCAGACGCGCGACAGCTCTTCGACATACTGGCGCAGTTCCTTGGCGCCGAGCGCACAGTTGAGGCCGAACGAGAGCGGACGGATGTGGTTCAGCGAATTCCAGAAGGCCTCGGCGGTCTGGCCCGAGAGCGTGCGGCCGGAGGCGTCGGTGATCGTGCCCGAGATCATCACCGGCCAGCGCCGGCCGGCGTTCTCGAAGAACTGTTCGATGGCGAACAGCGCCGCCTTGGCGTTCAGCGTGTCGAATACCGTCTCGACCAGCAGCAGGTCGGCGCCGCCGTCGGTCAGGCCGCGGATGGCTTCGGTGTAGGTGACGACCAGTTCGTCGAACGTCACGTTGCGGTAGCCCGGGTCGTTCACGTCGGGCGAGATCGAGCCGGTGCGCGACGTCGGGCCAAGCACGCCGGCGACGAAGCGCGGCTTGGCCGGGTTCTTCGCGGTGAATTCGTCGCAGGCCTCGCGCGCCAGCTTCGCGCCGGCAACGTTCAGTTCATAGACGATCGGCTCGAGCTTGTAGTCGGCCTGCGAGATCGCCGTCGCGTTGAAGGTGTTGGTTTCGAGGATGTCGGCGCCGGCGGCCAGGTACTCGGCGTGGATGCCCTTGATCACCTCGGGTTTGGTCAGCAGCAGCAGATCGTTGTTGCCCTTGAGGTCGTGCGGGTGCGCTGCAAAGCGCTCGCCGCGATAATCCTTCTCGGTCAGCCCGTGGCGCTGGATCATCGTGCCCATCGCGCCGTCGAGGACGAGGATGCGCTGCTTGAGGAGGGCGGAAAGTTCGGATGTACGGTCGGGCTGCATGGCATTACCTCTGAAAGCAAAAAACCCGTTCAGCAGGGAAAGCGAACGGGTTTCGGAAGAAGCCCGCTTTAGCCGCATTTGTAATGCGCCCGCAAGCTGAACTTCAAATCGGCGCGAAGGTGCGAAAGATACGATCTAAGTGGCTGATTGTCAATGAATACGCCAGTCGGCGACAGGGTTTTCACTCGCCGGCAAAGCTGCGCTATGCTGCCGTCAGAACGAAAAAACTGGAGGAGTTCAGCATGAAGATGCGCGCGGCAGTACTCGACCGGATGCAGATGCCATCCCCTTATGCGTTATCACGGCCGGTGTCGGTAGAAACCATCGAGCTCGGCAGCCCCGGTCCGGGTGAGGTGCTGGTGCGTATCACTGCCGCCGGCCTGTGTCATTCCGACCTTTCCATCATCAACGGTGACCGGCCGCGGGCGATGCCGATGGTGCTCGGTCACGAGGCGGCCGGTGTTGTCGAGGCCTGCGGGCCGGGTGTGAATGATCTGGTGCGTGGCGATAGCGTGGCGCTGGTTTTCGTCCCTTCCTGCGGCCATTGCCTGCCGTGTCAGGAAGGTCGTCCGGCGCTCTGCGAGCCGGGCGCTGCGGCCAACGGTGCGGGCACGCTGGTGGGCGGCCATCGGGTGCTGACGCGTCCGGATGGGCAGGTGCTGAACCATCAGGTTGGTGTTTCCTGCTTTGCCGAATACGCGGTGCTCAATCGCGGTTCGCTGGTCAAGGTGGTGCCCGATCTGGCGCCGGAAGTGGCGGCGATTTTTGGTTGTGCGGTACTCACCGGGGTCGGTGCGGCACTCAATTCTGCAGCTATTCGGCTGGGCCAGACGGTGGCTGTGGTTGGCCTTGGCGGAGTCGGTCTTTCGGCCCTGCTTGGTGCGCTCGCCGCCGGTGCGCGTGAAGTGGTGGCGATCGATGTGTTGCCGGAGAAACTCGAACTGGCGATGTCGCTGGGGGCAACGCGTGCCTTTCGCGCCGATGATCCGGATGTCGTGGCGCAACTGCGGGCAGCGATTCCTGGCGGTGTCGATGTCGTGATCGAAGCGGCCAGTGCGGTGCCGGCGCTGGAACTGGCGTGGAAGCTGACGCGGCGCGGTGGCACGACGGTAACCTGCAGCCTGCCGAATCCGGCGCATCACCTGCAGGTGCCTGTGGTGCAGATGACGGCCGAGGAGCGCACGCTGAAGGGCAGCTATCTTGGCTCGGCTGTGCCGACCCGGGATATCCCGAACTACATCGCGCTGTATCAGGCCGGTCGCCTGCCGGTCGACAAGCTGATCACGCACCGCCTGTCGCTCGACCAGATCAACGAGGGCTTCGACCGGCTGGCTGCCGGGCAGGCGGTGCGGCAGGTGATCCTGTTTTAGGGCGTATTCACATTCATCCGGTGGATTGCGTTGCCTCGGCATGCGAGCGGCTGCTAGGCGCGAGGCGCAGGGAATGGTCGTTCCCTTCCCAAGCCTCGCAACAACGCAGACGCCGCATGCCGGGGCAACCCGGAGGGCAAGGGGTTGGCGGGGCGCATCGCTTCGTTGCCGGTCGCTTGCGTAGATGACTACGCTACGCGCCCGGCGCCTCGCGCTGCATCCCCGCCAACCCCTTGCGCAACCACCGAGTGAGTGTGAACACGCCCTAACCCCCTCGCTGCAGCATCATCTTGGTGGTGTTGACCAGCAAACCGGTGTCGACGCTGAAGTGGGCGTAGAAGTGCCATTCCTCGGCGGGCGGTGTACCTTCGACGCGCCAGTCCCAGACCTCTTCCTTCTTCATCGGGAAAGTGACTGAACTGCCCGGCTTGCCGAGGATGCGCTGTACCTGTTCCTTGCTCATGCCGAGAACGAGTTTGGCGTAGTTTTCGTCAGTGAGCACCTGCTCGATTCGCTGCAATACCCTGTCCGGGCCAAAGGTCAGCATGTGGGTATGCACGCCTTGCGGCTGACGGTTGTATTCCCAGGTCACGCTGCCGTCGGCGTTGGTGTATTCGGTTGCCGGGGTGCCCATGCGCTTGTGCACTTCGGCACTGGTGCTGATGCCGGGTTTGAACTCGTCGAGAAAGATGGCGTCACACCCGGGCAGGATGCTTGCAGCAATCGATACGAGGCCGGCGACGAGGCGCTTGAACATGAAGAGCTTCCTTGTAGAATCGTCCAACGAAAATACGGAACGCACGCAAAGTATAAACATATGAGACACCTGACCCCGACCGAGAGCCACGATTTTCTGGCGCAAACGCCCTCTGCACTGTTCATCGACTGCCGTAGCACGATCGAGTACTACTTTGTCGGCCACCCCGTCGGCGCCATTCACGTCGCCTGGAATGACGGTGAGGACTGGGACGTGAACCCGCACTTTGTTGCCGAGATTTCACGGCTTGCCGACAGCGATCACATGCGGCCGGTCGTCATCATCTGTCGCAGTGGCCGGCGTTCAATCGAGGCGGCTGAAGCCCTGGAGGCCGCCGGATTCAAGGATGTGGTCAATGTGCTGACCGGGTTTGAGGGCGATCGCGACGAGCACATGCACCGCAATACACTGAACGGCTGGCGTGTAGCCGGCCTGCCCTGGGAGCAGAGTTGAGCGCGGGCAGCATGCCTGCGCGTGGCTATCCGCCCGCTGCACTGGCATGGACCGTCTGGGGGCTCGGCGCCCTGCTATACCTGATCGGTTTCTACCAGCGGGTGGCACCGGCAGTCATCACTGACCGGCTGATGGCCGATTTCACCCTCGGTGCGGCGGCGCTTGGCAACCTCTCGGCCTTCTATTTTTACTCCTACGTGGCCATGCAGATCCCCACCGGCATCATCGCCGACCGCTGGGGGCCGCGTCGCCTGCTGACGGTGGGTGCCGGTATCGCGGCACTGGGCACCGCCCTGTTTGCCTTTGCGCCGTCGATCTTCTGGGCCAATGCTGGTCGCCTGCTGATCGGCGCTTCAGTTGCCGTGGCTTTCGTCTCGATGCTTAAACTGGCAACACGCTGGTTCAAGCCGAGTCAGTTTGCGCTGGCATCCGGTATTGCCCTCTTCTTCGGCGTGGTTGGCGGCGTCGTCGCCGGTGTGCCGCTGCGATTGCTGGTCGAGGCCTTTGGCTGGCGGCCGGTGATGATGGTTACCGCCATCGTTACCGCCGCGTTGTGCGTTGCCATCTGGCTGTTCGTGCGCGACGACCCGGCCGAGCGTGGCTATGCCAGTTACGCCCCGGCCCCTCCGGTGCACGGAGTGCATCATGCTTCGGTGTGGCACGGCCTGATGCAGGTGCTTTCCTTCCGCAACACCTGGATCCTGGTCATCGTGCCAATCGGTGTCGCTGGCTCGGTTCTGACGTTTGCAGGCCTATGGGGTGTGCCTTATCTGAAGCAGGTGCATGGACTGGAGACCAAGGAAGCTGCGGCGATCACCTCGTCGTTGCTGATCGCCTGGGCCCTTGGCGGGCCGATCCTTGGTGCGCTTTCGGAGCGCATGGGTCGGCGCAAGCCGCTCTATGTGATCACGACGGTGGTGGCACTGATCGGTTGGGGCATCATCATCTTCGCACCGCTGCCAATCTGGGCGCTGGTTGGCCTGCTTATCGTCACTGGTTTCGCCTGTGGCAACCTGATCATCGGTTTTGCCTTCGCCAAGGAGTCGGTCCCGGCGCGGCTGATGGGTACCGCCTCAGGGTTCTGCAACATGGGCCCCCTGATGGGCGGCATGTTCCTGCAGCCGGGCGTCGGCTGGATCCTCGATCGCAACTGGCTTGGCAGCACGGTTGGCGGCGCACGAGTCTACGATGCGGCGGCGTATCAGGCCGGTTTCAGCCTGATCTTTGCGGCGATGGTGTTGTCGCTGGTGCTGATCCTTATGGCGCGCGAGACGCACTGCCGACAGATGCCTTGAGGTAAAGCCCGGTTGCGGCGGCGCCGACAAGTGCAAACCCGGCCATGCCAAAAGCCAGCGTTTGGGTGCTGCTCCAGAGCAGCGGCACGACCAGTCCGGCGACGAGGCCATTGGTGCCGGATTGCAGAAAGGTCTGGCATGAGGCCGCCAGTCCGCGCTCATTGGCGAAGGGGTCGAGCGCGAGAATCGTCAGCGCCGACATCGCCAGCGCCATGCCGGTGGTGTAGACAAAAAGGGGCAGCACACTCCACGGGAGCCCTGACGGCAGCCCCTGGCTGATGGCCAGATTGAGCACCACAGCGATGGCCATGACAATGTAGCCACGGCCGATGCATTGCAGCGGCGTCAATTTGCCGGCAAGGCGGCCGGAGAACCAGCTGCCCAGCATCAGCCCGCCCATTGCCGGACCGAACAGCCAGAGGAATTCGCGTTCGGAGACGCCGAGGTGGGTTATCAGAAACATTGGTGCTGACAGTACGTAGACGAAGAAGCCGCAGAAATTGAATGCGAGCGCGGCGGTGGCGGCCAGGAAGCTGGGGGTGCCGAGCACTTTCTGGTAGGTACGGACGAGGTAAGCCGGGTGCAGGGACTGCCGTTTTTCTGGCGGCAGCGTTTCCGGTAACCAGCGCCAGCAGGCAAGCAACAGGGTGCTGGTGAGCAATGTCAGGAAAACGAAGACCGAACGCCAGCCGAACCACGATTGCAGCCAGCCACCGATCACCGGGGCAATGGCCGGTGCCAGCGCGAAGGTGATGGCAACGTGCGACATGAGCTTCTGCGCTGCGGCCCCGTCGTAGAGATCGCGCACGATGGCGCGGCTGATGACGATGCCGGCACCGGCGCTGATGCCCTGCAGCGCACGTAGCAACCAGAGATGCTCGATGCGCGTGGCGAAGGCGCAGCCTGCCGAGGCAATGCCGAAAAGCACAAGCGCCCAGAGGATGGCGCGGCGACGGCCGAGTGCGTCGGAGATGGCGCCGTGCCACAAGGCCATGGCGGCAAACGGTATCAGGTAGGCGGAAAGTGTCTGCTGCACCTCCAGTGGCGTTGCGCTGAGGCGCTCGGCCATTTCCGGAAATGACGGCAGATAAGTGTCAATCGAGAACGGCCCCAGAGACGATAGCGCCGCGAGCAGCAGTGCGAAGCCACGGTCGGAAAGTGGGGGTTTCATGGTGGGGGCTTGTTTCAAAAGCAGCTAACCACGGCCGGTACGGTGAAGAATTAACCTGTTAACCACGAAGCGCACGAAGAGCACGAAGAGAAACAATACGTTGAAACAGCCTTTACCTTCACCGCTATTGATGAGGCCCGAAGCGCTATGAATTCGTCACCCCGGCGAAAGCCGGGGTCCAGTCGGCGCTTCCTCTCAGATACTGGGTACCGGCTTTCGCCGGTATGACGGCGCTTTTTGAGTTCACCGGGCCGAAACAATACGGTGATTGCCGGCATCGCTAGTATTCGCCTGAATTTCCTCGTGCGCTTCGTGGTTTGAATGGAGGTTTTAAGGATCAGGGCCGCCATGTTTTCACCGTGCCCGCTGTGGTTAAAGTTTTTCAATTCGCTTGCCGGCGAAGCTGTACCGCCTCAGCAATGTGCGCGGCACCGATCTGCTCTGCACCCGCCAGATCAGCGATGGTGCGCGCTACTTTCTGGACGCGGTGAAAGGCGCGCGCCGACAGGCCAAGGCGTGTTGCGGCCTGTTTCAGCAAGGCGGCACCGGCGGCATCCGGTTGGCAGTGCAGGTCGATTTCCTTGGTGCCGAGGCGGGCGTTGGGCTTGCCCTGGCGCTGCAGTTGCCTGCTCATCGCGCGACTGACCCGTTGACGCACGCTGGCGGATGACTCCCCGTCAGCAGACTTTTGCAGGGCTTCCGCCGGTACTGCCGGGACTTCCACGTTGAGGTCGATGCGGTCGAGCAGCGGCCCCGAGAGCTTGCCGCGATAGCGTGTGACCTGGTCGGGTGTGCAGCGACAGCGTCCGGAGGGGTCGCCGTGCCATCCGCAGGGACAAGGATTCATGGCTGCAACGAGCTGAAAACGGGCGGGGAACTCGGCATGCCGGGCGGCGCGGGAGATGTGGATGTGGCCGCTCTCCAGCGGTTCACGCAGCGACTCCAGCACGCGCCGGTCGAACTCCGGCAGTTCATCGAGAAAGAGCACCCCATTGTGCGCCAGTGAAATCTCGCCCGGGCGCGGTGTGCTGCCGCCGCCAACCAGTGCGGCCGCCGAGGCGGTGTGGTGCGGGTTGCGAAAAATCCGCTGGCCGAACTGCGCCGGCCGAAATTTCCCCGCCAGTGAGAGGACAGCAGCCGATTCAAGTGCCGCCGCATTTTCCAGTGCCGGCAGCAGGCCTGGCAAGCGGGCGGCCAGCATGGATTTGCCGCTGCCCGGGGGGCCGGACATCAGCAGCGAATGGCTGCCGGCCGCAGCGATTTCAAGCGCGCGCTTGACCTGCGCCTGGCCGCGTACCTCGGCCAGGTCGGGGTATTGTGTCGGGGCTTCGCTGGCGGCGGCGGTTGCAGTCGCCAGCACGTCGTCGCCGCGCAGGTGGGCGCAGACGGCGAGCAGGCTGCCGGCGGCAAGAATCCCTTCGGGGCGAACCAGTGCCGCTTCTGCAGCGCTTTCCACGGGCAGCACGAAACTGCGTGCTTCGCCGTCTGCCGCCAGCACCATGGCCAGTGCGCCGCGGACCGGGCGCAATTCGCCGGAAAGCGAGAGTTCTCCGGCAAATTCGTACTGGCCGAGTCGGTCGCCCGGTATCTGGCCGGATGCCGCAAGAATACCGAGCGCGATGGGCAGGTCGAAGCGTCCGGATTCTTTTGGCAAATCAGCCGGCGCGAGGTTGATGGTGATACGGCGGGCGGGAAATTCGAAGCCGGAATTGATCAGCGCAGCCCGCACGCGGTCACGCGCTTCCTTGACTTCGGTATCGGGCAGTCCGACCAGGGTGACCGAGGGCAAGCCGCCGGCGAGATGTACTTCCACCGCCACCGCCGGTGCGGCGAGGCCGTCGAGACCTCGGCTACGGACGATGGCGAGTGCCATGGGGCTTACTTTTGCGCGGCCTTTTGCGACGCTTCGAGGGCGGCAACGCGGGCTTCCAGTGCCGTCAGTTTTTCACGCGTACGCGCCAGTAGTTGTGACTGGATATCGAATTCTTCGCGGGTGACCAGATCCATTTTCTCGAAAACGCTGCCCAGGAGAGCCTTGACGTTCTTTTCTATGTCCCGTGCCGGGCTGGCGGCGATCAGTGCCGAAAGGCGGCTGTTGAGTTCGTCAAAAAGTTTCGGATCGAGCATCGCACTTTTCCTGTCTGCCCTGTCTGGCAACGAGTCTGGAGCGGGCGAGTTTAGCACAGCGGGCTGGCCCGCCTGGCGCCGCACCGTGCTGGCGCGAATGCCGCTCGTCATGCACCGCTTCGGTGCTAAAAATCAGTGCGCTGATTTGTGCATGACAGCAATTCATTGATTTTACGAAGAAAAAAATCTGGCACGGCTGATGCTAAAGCTTTATTGCAAAGCTTCCCCTTCAATAATCAATCGCTCTTGGAGTCCACTATGAAAAAACTGCTCATTGCCTCCCTGCTGACTTCAGCCTTTGCGGTACCGGCTTTCGCCCAGACCGCAGCCCCGGCGGCGGAAGCGGCTCCGGCCAGCCCGCACACGCTGACGGCAAACATCGGCCTCTTCTCCAGCTATCGTTTCCGCGGCATTGACCAGACCTATGGCAAGCCCGCCCTGCAAGGGGGTGTCGATTACTCGCACGAGAGCGGCCTCTACGCCGGCAACTGGAACTCCAACGTCAGCTCCGGCGCCGGTTTCCCGGACGGCAACCTGGAAATGGACTTCTACGGTGGCTGGAAGAAGTCCTGGGGTGACTGGGGTCTGGACCTCGGCGGCATCGTCTATTACTACCCCGGCTCCGAAGGCCGTGCTCTTGGCACTGGTGCCGACAAGGGCGCCGTGACCAACAAGGAACTGTATATCGGCGGTTCGTGGAAGACCGTGTCGCTGAAGTACTACCACTCGGTGGATGACTACTTCTCGTTGCGTGGCTGGGACTCGGCTGGCACTACGACTGGCAAGAGCACCAAGGGTACGCATTACCTCGATCTTTCAGCCACCTATGATCTTGGCGATGGCTGGGGCGTCAACGGCCACGTCGGCCATCTGTCGGCGAAGAATCTGCACAACGGCAGCTACACCGACTGGAAAGTGGGCGTGACCAAGGACCTCAGTGGCTGGGTCGTCGGCCTGGCTTATGTCGGTACGAATGCCAGTGGCGACTGCTCCGGCGCATCGACCTATCAGCCCTACTGCTTTGCCAAGTCGATCCAGGACGACAACGGCACGCTCGATCTGAGCAGCAGCAACAAGGATTCCGGTCGCGGTATCGCCGTGCTGTCGGTTTCTCGCAGCTTTTAACGCCAACCCTGATCCCAGCAGAGGACCATCATGAAACTCGTAACCGCAATCATCAAGCCTTTCAAGCTCGACGAAGTGCGTGAAGCTTTGTCCGCCATTGGCGTGCAAGGCATCACAGTCACCGAGGTCAAGGGCTTCGGTCGGCAGAAGGGCCATACCGAGCTCTATCGCGGCGCTGAATATGTCGTCGATTTTCTCCCCAAGGTGAAGATCGAAGCCGCAGTCAAGGATGACGTCGTCGATCAGGTGATCGAAGCCATCGAGAAATCCGCCAGCACCGGCAAGATCGGTGACGGCAAGATCTTTGTCTTCCCCCTTGAACAAGTGATCCGCATCCGCACCGGTGAAACCGGTGAGGAAGCCCTCTAAGGAGCTGTCATCATGAAACGCCTATTTGCAATGCTGGCTCTGGCGGGTGCCGTGCTTGTCGGCACACCGGCCTGGGCCGAGGAGAAGTCGGCAGCGGATGCCACACCCGCTGCCGTCGCGGTAGTCGGCGCGGCTGCAGTTGATGCGGCTGCCGCCGCACCGGTTGCAGCTCCCGTCGTGAACAAGGGCGACAACGCCTGGATCATGGTCTGCGCTGCCCTGGTCATCCTCATGTCCATTCCCGGCCTGGCGCTGTTCTACGGCGGTCTTGTCCGCTCGAAGAACATGCTCTCGGTGCTCATGCAGGTCTTCGTCACCTTCTCGCTGATCAGCATCCTCTGGGTGGTCTATGGCTACTCCATCGCCTTCACCGAGGGAGGGGGCTTCTTCGGCACGCTCGACAAGCTGTTCCTGAAAGGCGTGACCGTCGATTCGGTGGCGGCCACCTTCTCCAAGGGCGTGGTGATTTCGGAGTACGCCTACATCATCTTCCAGGGTGCTTTCGCGGCGATCACCTGCAGCCTGATTGTCGGTGCCTTTGCTGAACGCGTGAAGTTCTCTGCCGTGCTGGTGTTCATGGTTATCTGGTTCACCCTCTCCTACCTGCCGATGGCCCACATGGTCTGGTATTGGGCGGGTCCGGATGCCTACACCGATGCGGCTGCGGGCGAGCTTGCAGGCAAGACGGCCGGTTTCCTCTTCCAGAAGGGGGCGCTCGACTTCGCCGGCGGTACCGTGGTGCATATCAACGCCGCTGTTGCCGGCCTGGTTGGTGCCTTCCTGATCGGCAAGCGCGTTGGCTACGGCCGTGAATCGATGGCCCCGCACAGCCTGACCTTCACCATGATCGGCGCGTCGCTGCTGTGGTTCGGCTGGTTTGGCTTCAACGCCGGTTCGGCACTCGAAGCCAGCGGCGGCTCAGCCCTCGCCATGGTCACCACCTGGCTGGCCACCGCCTGCGCAGCACTGTCCTGGATGCTTGCCGAATGGCTGCTCAAGGGCAAGCCCTCGATGCTGGGTGCTGCCTCCGGTGCTGTTGCTGGCCTGGTAGCGATCACCCCGGCTGCCGGCTTTGTCGGTGTCATCGGTGCCATCGTCATCGGCCTCCTCGCCGGCGTGATCTGTCTGTGGGGCGTCAATGGCCTGAAGCGCCTGCTCGGTGCGGACGACTCGCTCGACGTGTTTGGCGTGCATGGTGTCGGCGGCATCCTCGGTGCTGTCCTGACCGGTGTTTTTGCCGCCCCGTCGCTTGGCGGTACCGGGGTCTATGACTACGTGGCCAACAAGGTCGGCGACTACGACATGACGGCGCAGGTGATCAGCCAGCTGTGGGGTGTCGGTACCGTCATCGTCTGGTCGGCCGTGGTCTCGATCATTGCCTTCAAGCTGGTTGATGTAGTCATCGGTCTGCGTGTTCCGGAAGAAGAAGAGCGCGAAGGCCTGGATATCACCTCGCACGGTGAATCGGCCTACCACCACTAATTTCTCTCCTAGCAGCACCCTCCTTTCGGGCACCTTCGGGTGCCCGATTTTTTTGTCAGCGCATGCCGACCGCGCAAGCGGGCGTGAATTTTTGTTAGGCTGGCAAGCGGAGGGTAAGCATGAAAACATTCGACCATCTGCTCGACACGCTCAATGCCGCCGCCCCGGAAGAGCGGCCGGCTATCGAGGCCTTGATCCGCAAGAGTTTCCAGGTGCACCGAACTGCACTGGTGCTGGACATGACCGATTTCTCGATCTCGGTACGGCGCACCGGCATCCTGGCGCACCTCGCGTTGATCCGACGCATGCAGGTGCTTTGCCAGTCACCGATCGAACTGGCGGGGGGTGAAGTGGTGAAGCATGACGCCGACAACGTCTTTGCTGTCTTTGCGAATGCCGCACAGGCGCTGCAGGCCGCCGAGGACATTCAACGGCAGCTGGCCGGCCGTGGCCTGGAAACTGCCGATGGGCGCACGGTGGGGGCCAGCATCGGCATCGACAGTGGCGACATCCTGCTGATTCGTGAAACGGATTTTTTCGGCGACGCCGTGAACATTGCCGCCAAGCTGGGCGAGGATCTGGCCGGGCGTGGCGAAATTCTGGTGACAGCCCGTGCCTACGAGGAAGCAGGACAGCCGGCGGGTTATGTGGCGGCAGAGTATGCGGTGTCGGGAATACCGGTCGCTGTGTGGCGACGCAATTTCGGCTGATTACTTGATCAGCGGCAGCAGTGCGCGGAAATCGTCGGTGCCGGCTTTCTGCAGCCACTCGAACACCACCATTTCGGTGGTAACGATGTGGGCACCGGCTGCACGCAGGCGCGCAAGGGCGGCGGCCCGATTTGCCGGCGTGCGCGACGAGGACGCATCTTCGACGAGAAAGACCGTGTAGCCGGCTTCGAGCAGGCCGAGAGCGGTTTGCAGCACGCAGACATGCGTTTCCATGCCGGTAACAACAATCTGCTGGCGACCTGTCTGCGCCAGTTTTTCAAGGAAACCCGGTTCGCGCGTGCACGAAAAATGCATTTTCTCGATGCGTTGTGCACCCGCCGGCAGCGGCAATAACTCGGCAACGGTGCCACCCAGCCCGCGCACGTACTGCTCGGATACGAACACCGGGATGCCAAGCCGAGTAGCGCTGGCCAGCAGGCGCCGGTTGTTGGCGATGGCAGCAGCGCCTTCATGGATTGCCGGCGCCAGTTTTTCCTGGATGTCGACGACGAGCAGCAGCGATTGGTTGGGCTGGATGAGCATGCTTGCTTTCCTGGTGCCTAGCGGAAAACCACTGTCTTGTTTCCGTGCACCAGCACCCGGTCTTCCAGGTGGTAGCGCAAGCCGCGTGCGAGCACAGTCTTCTCGATATCCTTGCCGTAGCGAACCATATCCTCGATCGAGTCGGAGTGGTCGATGCGGATCACGTCCTGCTCGATGATCGGCCCCTGATCCAGCTCTTCCGTCACGTAGTGGCAGGTCGCGCCGATCAGCTTGACGCCGCGCTCGTAGGCCTGGTGGTAGGGCTTGGCGCCGACGAACGAAGGCAGGAAGGAGTGGTGGATGTTGATGATCTGGCCCGGGTACTTGGCACACAGATCGGGCGACAGCACCTGCATGTAGCGCGCCAGCACCATGCAGTCGCCGTGCACTTCCTCGAAGATGCGCTGTACTTCGGCGTAGGCGGCGGCCTTGTTGTCCGGCGTCACCGGCACATGGTGGAATGGGATGCCGTGCCACTCGACAAACCCGCGGAAGGTATCGTGGTTGGAGATGACGCAGGGAATCTCGATATCGAGTTCCTTCGCCTGCCAGC
>JBAYVG010000011.1:0-53369 GCA_041674785.1 Rhodocyclaceae bacterium | reverse complement strand
CCGGCGCTGGTCGTCGCCGGCCTCGCCCATCTCGGCCTCGTCGCCGGCCTCGTCGCGCTGCTCGCGCCACGCCTCCTGGCTGACCCGGAGCGCAAACACCTCTCTTTCCTGTGGGCGCTCGCCGCCTTCGCCGCGCTGATCGCCGGCTTCTACCTCGACGCACTCGCCGGCAACGCGCCCGCACGCTGGCTGCACGCGACGATCGGCCTCTTGATGATCCTCATCGTGCTGGCGCTCTCACGCATCTCGATGCGCATCGTGAACGCCGCACTGGACGAGATCGATGCTGAGACCGAATACCGCGCGCGCCCGCCAAAGCGCAACCTGGCCATCGTCTGCATCGCGCTCTACACCGCCGCCGAATTCCTCACCCCCGGCACGCGCATTGGCGGCTGGCTGGCACTCGCCGCCGCCGCTGCGCTCTGCCACCTGCAGAGCGACTGGCACGTCGGCCGCGCACTGTTCCGCCGCTGGCCGCTGATGCTGTTCGGGGTCTACCTGTTGATGGCCGCCGGCTACGGCCTGATCGGCTTTGCGCTGGTCACGGACAGTGAGGGCCTCTCGGCCGGGCGCCACCTGCTCACCGTCGGCGCCATCGGCCTCTCCATCTATATGGTGCTCAACATCGCCGGCCGCATGCACTGCGGCCACGCGCTCGATGAACGCGCCTGGGTGCCAGCCGGAGCCGCCATGCTGGTCTTCGCGGCCCTGCTGCGCGCAGCGACTGCGCTGCCCGGCGAGCCGGCCAACCTGCTGCTGGCGCTTTCGTCGCTATTCTGGATCGCCACTTTCGCCGTCTGGCTGTGGCACATGGCGCCGCTGCTCGCCGGACCGCGAACGGATGGCGGCGTTGGCTGCGAGGGCATCATCGAGGCATCGGCTACAGCCAATCGTACTTAGGCCCTACTCCTCTACCCGCCCCGCCACATCCATTGCCCGGTCGAAGCTGCTGACCCCGGCATTCTTCACGAACACGCAACGCTTGCCGGTGCGCTTGCAGTGCTCCTTCACGCGCCAGTAGGCGTTATGGCTGATGCAGCCGGCCTGGCAGATGACGATATCGGCAGCAGCAACGATGCTGTCGATGCGCTGCAGGCTTTCCTCCAGCCCGCCGTCGTGGTGCAGGAATTCGCCACCCGACTGCTCGACGACATCACGATAGGATTTCAGCGAACCGGATCGGCCGCCGACGCAGAGCACACGTTTGCCCGAGAGATCACGGTCCGGGGCATTGGGTAGGACCTCGGCCTCGACCGCCAGCGAGGCGATCGTCTCTTCGGCATGGCGCACGAAATCGCGTAGCTGGTCACGCTCGCGTTCGAGCAGAGCGGCACGCTGCCGCAGACCGTCCGCCTGCATTTCAAGCGAGGCCACACGACGCAGGAGGAGTTGGGCATCGCGCAGTTCGGGCAGGCTTTCCTGCAAGGCCTGAAACTCGCGTGCCAGGCGCTCGCCGGTGGCAGTAACGGCGACCAGTTCACCACGCAACTCGCGCACCATAAGTTCAGACTGGGATGTGGCGGCCTCTCTTTCAGCCCGCGCTTGATCGACTGCGGCCCCCGCCTGCGCAAGCTGCCGGCGCAAGCCTGCGTTTTCCTCACGGAGCCTCTGCAGTGCGCGAATGTCGACTCGTGTGCCGGCGCCAAGCTGGTGCTGCAGCATGTGGATATCGCCGTAGATCTCCTGCTCCAGCGTGGTATCGAGTGCCGGGTGCGTCAAGCACGCCCACAGCATGCCGGGAATATCCCCTCCCTCGCGGCACGCACGGCACCATGCCGCCTGCAGCTCGGCAGTCGACTTCAACCCGGCCAGTGATTTCACCGTCAGGCGATGGCGTACTTCCAGCGTGCGCTGCAGCAGCTCCGCCAGGCGGCCGCGCTGTTCGCAAGTACCGACGGCCGTGGTGTGCAGCACGTAGTCGCTGGTATCCGGCGGGAAGTGGATCACCTTCTTCATCAGCGCACGCAACTCGTCGCACGAGAAACAGACACCGATCACCGGGCAGTGCAGGCGATGCGACAGCGCCCACAGGCGACCGCGACGCGACCCACTGCTCCGCGTCGGCACCATCTCGACTGGCGGTGCGGGAATGGCATGGCTGCCGGCAGTCGGGCGCAGCGCCTGCGCCAGACTGCCGGCCAGATTAAAGGGCAAGTTCGACATGCTCGCCTCCTTGCTGAGGCAGCACGCCGAGCAAGACCTCGCGCCGGCAACGGATCAGCTCAACGGCCAGCGCATCGCGCTCGCGCGCCAGGCGCAGGCGCTCTGCCTCGGCCATGCCGAGCACCCGTTCGAGCACCACGGCTCGGCGCGAATCATTGATCAGCTGGGAATTCGCCTCGGAGAGCGCCATCAGCCGGCGACCGAGATCAACAATCACGGCCCCTGCCTTGTAACGCACAATCTGCTGCGCCTGGCGTTCGCACATGGCCTGCAGGCGAGTGACTTCGGCGTTCAGGCCGATGATCTGGCGCGTGCTCTGCAGGGCGCTGCGGCGCAAGCGCAAACGGCTGGCGCGCAAGGCCCGGCGCAGATCGTGCATTTCCCTTTCAACGGCACATTCCTCATCGCAGCCACGCACAGTCAGCACGCTACGGTTTTCAAGCGGCGCGAGCATGGCAACGCTCCTTTCCCGGCAACGGGTCAGCACTCAGCGACTGGCCGAGGCGATGGCTGGCCCGCTCGCACAGCACGCGCACCTCGGCATCGAGATCGTCGAAATCACATAACTGGTCGAGCAGGCGGATCGCATGCCGCGCCGAATGCGGGCAGCCGCTCTCCTGGTGGATCAACAACTGACTGAGCGCGCCGGCCCAGAGATTGTTTGTCGGCATTTTTGGCTCCTCTCAGTAACTTGTTGCCAAGACCAGCCCGAGTACAAGAGCGGCAATGCCAGCACTACGCTCAATACCTCGCAGTTTCTGCAACGGAGCACAACAGCTCAAATTCCGGTGGAATGCTTCAAGCGCTTGGTGATTGGAAAACATGGTGCCTCCCGCAGGGTCATTGATGGCTGGCTACCGCGAGGGGCTGGCTGGCTTGGTGATGAGAACCATTCTCATCAACACAAGAATGAAAGTCAAGCAGATGCGAATCGTTCTCATCTTTAGAACAAAAAAATGCACTTCTAGCGAGAACCGGCCGGTAAATGGTGTCTGCGGCCGGCGCACCTATCCCGACCCAGCGCGATGACTGAACTGGCCACCACCGTCAGCGCTCACCCGAGCCATTGCCCGCAAACCCCTGTCGCAGCGCCGCCACATTGCGGTTCATCCAGTGACGAACGATGTGCTCGAACAACCAGCGGCGAACACCGGTGAGGTTGGTTCCATGGCAGCGGTAGAACGCGTCTGGCGAGGCGAATAGGCCGAGGTCGGCATTGATGCCTTCCTTCTGGATATAGGTATCTTCACCGCGCCACTGCACCGCCGGCGCCGCCAGGCACGGCGTCGCGACGCCATAGCCGCAGAAGCGTGTTGCGCCGTGAAAGCGCCGTTGCAATGCGCCGAGATAGGCGGCATCGAGAATGAAGCCTTCGAGATTGACCCAGCGCCCGTCGAACCACACCTCGACCCAGCTGTGGATGATCGCGCGTGGCGCCAGCCAATAGGCCAGACCGGTCATGGCCCCTTTCTGCAAGGCCTTGTCGATCGTAAAACCATGAAAGCGGCAGCGCAGGCCGCAGGCACGAAACAAGGCCATCAGCAGCGTGGATTTGGTGTTGCACTGCCCGTAGCCGTCGGCCAGCACGCGCGAAGCGGGAAAATCGTCGGTGAGGTTGTAGCCGAAGGCAATTTCGTTGCGCACAAAGTCGTAGATGGCACCGATGCGCTCGTATTCAGGTAGCGCCGACCAGCCGCGTGCGGCAACAAGCGCCTGCAGACTGGCGTGGTTGAAATCGAGCAAGGGTGTGGCCAGCAACAGCGGTTCGCCATCCGGGCTGGCAAGGGTCGTGTTGAATGACATTTCGTTTCTCCTGCGGGCAATCGCACGTCGCGATAACCACCATTGCAAACCCTGTAGTGACTCCAGAGTCAAGCACCGCTATGCTCAGTTTTTTCCGGCACAGGGAAATCCATAAACTACGCCATGAACAACGCCATCAACGTCGCCATGAACATCGGCAAGCTGGCCGCCGCCACCAACACGCCGGTGGAAACGATCCGCTACTACGAACGCAGCGGGCTGATGCCGCCACCGGCACGCAGCACCGGTAACTACCGGGTTTACACGCCAGCCGACGCGGAACGGCTGGCCTTCATCCGGCAATGCCGGGCGCTCGACATGAGCCTCGACGAAATCCGCACCCTGCTCGGCTTTGCCGACGCCCCGGACGGCGCCTGCGCAGCGGTCAACACGCTGCTCGACGAACATATCGGCCATGTCGTGCAGCGCATCGACGAGCTGCGCCGCCTCGAACGGCAGTTGCGCACCCTGCGCAAGCTTTGCCACGAGAACGGCGCACAAGCCACAGCCATTGGCGACGCAGCCGCTCCGTGCGGAATTCTCGCCGGCCTGGCACAGCCGGGCGATGAGGTGGGAGGAAAAGCGGCCGGCCCGGCATCGGCACATCTGGGCGGCACCCACGCGCGCCGCAAGGCTCGCTCCTGACGTGCGAATCACGCAGAAAATGCTGCAAAACACCTCGGCACCGCTGACTATAATCGCCCCATGACGAGCGCTTCGATCATCGAATGGACCGCCAGCGATGGCACCCGCCTGCGGCTGCGCCCGGTTCGCCCGGATGACGCAGCCCGGGTGCACCGCGCGCTCGCCCTGCTCTCGCCCGAGGCCCGCCGCCAGCGGCTGCTGGCCACCACTCGCGGTTTCAGCGAAGAATTTGTTAACAGCCTGGTCGACGGCGACCCCGCGCGACAATTCGGGGTTCTCGTCGTGCGCGAAGACGGCAACGAACCCGGCGAAGAGATCCCCGTTGCCGGCGGCCGTCTGGTGATCGACGCCGCGCCGGAAAACGCCGATTCCGGCGAGTTTGCGCTGGTCGTCGGCGACCGCTGGCAAGGCCAGGGTGTCGGCCAGAACATCCTCTACGCACTGATCGCCGAAGCCCGCCGGCGCAAGCTGCGCACCCTGGTCGGCGATATCCTGCCCGACAACCGCGCCATGCTGACACTGGCCCGGAGCACCGGTTTCTTCATCGAAAGCGAAGCCGGCAGCAACACCCTGCGCGCCACGCTGGATGTCGATGCGCTGGTCGTCACGCGCGCCCTGAAAGACCGGCGCTTCAATGCCGTGCCGCCCACCGGTGCCAGCGCTCATACAACCGACGGCTCCGCTTCCTCCACAGAAGCCGCTGCGCCACGCCAGGCAGTGCTGCTCTGTGGCGTGCTGGCCATGACCGGGTTGCTGCTGGCGATGCTCGCCACCTGGCTGGGCACCGGCTGGCTGGATGGTTTTGACTACCGGGGCACCGACAAACTCGGCCGCCGCTTCCTGCGTGCGCTGCCTTGGGCGCTGCCACTGGCAGCCGTTGCCGGCCTGCTGCTCTACGCCTACTTTCGTGCCGCCATCGACGAACGCCACAAGGGCTGGGTACTGCTACTTGCCGTCATCCGCGCCTTCGCCCTCTTCCCGCTGCTGGGCTTTGCCATGCTGTTCGGCATGATCTTCAGCTTCGTCGTGGCCATCCCGCTCGGCATTTTCCGCAAGCTCCGGCGCCGCGAACAAGGAGCGGAGGAAGGCGACAACCTTCTTCAACGCGCGCTGGTGGTGCCGCTGTGGATCATGACGCTGCCGTTCACCCTGCTCAAGCTCGAATCGGAAGGCGACATCGACATCCCCGCACGCATCTCGCGCTCGCGCCTGATCAACTGGCTCCCCCTCTTTTTCCTGATGCTCCTCGCCGGCCCCGGTTTCGAATCCGAGGAGAGCGGCAACCCTGTCGATCCGAACTGGCTCACCGTGCTGGCCGCCTACTGGCTCGCCGACCTCCTCATCGTTACCGGCTACGTCGCCCCCACCCTCGACGCCCGTGCCCGTGCCCGCAGACTGGCCAAGCTGAGGCGGCAGCCATAGTAGGGGGGATAGCCGGGAGCGGCGCAGCGCCGGGGTGACGGGCGCTGAAAAAAATGAGTTGGATGGCTTTCCGAAGCTGGACGCTTGCAGGAGTGCCATGAACCTTAAAGCCCCAGTTCAAACCACTGCGAACATGCCCCGCAGGAAATCCCCTTGGGGGACGGCGGGCACGGCGGAAAGCCTTGGCTTGCTGGCTTGTCGCACGTCACCCATTGGGTGATAAATCAAAACCTGATTAGCAACAAACGCCAGCGTGTCATTCCGGCGCAAGCCGGAATCCATAATGGGCGGTCGCAAACCTCCTGGATTCCGGGTCAAGCCCGGAATGACGAACCGAAGGTGGCGGAGATTGGGGGGGTCCGTTGAGCGTGGCTGACGTTAATTGCCAATCAGGAAGCGCAACGCACGGCCAGCGATCCGATTCGCGGCGAGTTGGCGTAATTTGCACGATTGTTTTCGCCGCTTCCCGCCATTACTGACCTGGTGTTTTTTAACCCACCAATTTATTGGCGGATTTTGCACGATCGGCCTTCATTACCCCCAGAACCTGGCACCGTAAATCGCTTCACAAGCGACCACTTGCGAAACTTTCCAGCTGCGTTATAATGCGAACCATTCTCATTACCTCGTGAGCAAGCGCCATGCTGCAATCACTGATCATCGCCCTGCGTGAAGGGCTGGAAGCCTTCCTCATCGTCGGCATCACCCTCGCCTATCTGCGCCAGACCGGGCGCGGCGCGCTGGTGTCGGCGGCGCATTGGGGCATCGGTGTTTCCGTGCTCACCTGCTTTGCCGCTGGCTGGGCGCTCGGTCAGGCGGAAAGCCAGCCGTTGTGGGAAGGCAGCCTGGCCGTCGTTGCCGCCGTGCTGGTGATCTCGATGGTGATTTACATGCTCAAGGCCGCACGCCATCTCAAACAACGGATTCACGCCCGGCTGGAAGCTTCGGCGGCGAAAACCGGTGCCGCCGCCTGGTTCGGCGTGTTTGCCTTTGTCGTGCTGATGATCACCCGCGAAGGCATGGAAACCACGCTGATGCTGCGCTCGCTGGTGGCGATCGGCGGCGCCTGGGACATGGTTACCGGCGCCCTTCTTGGCGTCTGCCTTGCCGCACTGATCGCCTGGTGTGGCAGCCGCTTCGGTGCGCGCATCGATCTGCCGCGCTTCTTCCAGGTGACTTCGGTTTTCCTGTTGCTCTTCTCCCTGCAGCTGGTTTTCTACGCCTTCCACGAATTCACCGAAACCGGCCTCTTGCCGATCGACAACGAATACTGGCACCTCGCCACCGAGCCCTACGCGCCGGAAGGCGAGTACGGCAACCTGATCACCAGCCTGCTGCTCTTCGTGCCGCTGGTCTGGTATGTCGCGATCAGCCTGCGAGCCCGTCTGCAGCCGGCTGCGGCCTGATTGCCGGCCTGATTACCGGCCTCAAGCAGCCACCTTTTCAGCGTCTTTCGCCCACCCGTTTTCCGCAGGATATCGCCCACCCGTTTTCACCGTTTTTCTTTAACTGAACGCCAGCCAGCCATGCGCCAGCCAGCCCCAACCAAGCTCTCCTGGAGGTCTGCATGTCTGTCGCTCGCGCTGCGTCGCTGGGTATTTCGCGCCGCTCTTTTCCCCGCTTCACCCCCCGCCCCCTAGCCGTTGCCGTCGCGGCCACCCTGGCCTCAACCGCCCTGCCGGCGCTTGCTGACCAGCAGCTGCGCGATACCGTGGTTACCGCCACACGCAGTGCAGCGGCGATCGATGATCTGCCAGTCACCGTCACCGCCGTTACGCGCGAGGAAATGGACCGGCGCCTGCCAATGGATGAGGCCGATCTTTTCCGCGACGACCCCGACGTGGCCATGGCCCGTGATCTGCGCCGCTTCGGTTCGACGCGGGTGAACATTCGCGGCATCGAGGACAACCGCGTTGTCCAGATGGTCGACGGTGTGCGCCTGCCGGATTACTACAACGGCGGTGGCCCGACCAATTTTTCGATGAGCGCAACGCCTTCGGTGATGCCGGATTTTCTCAAGCAGGTCGAGATCGTCCGTGGTCCGGCTTCCAGCCTTTATGGTTCTGATGCCATGGGCGGGGTCGTCGGCTATGTCACGCTCGATCCGTCCGACATCGCCACCGGCGACAAAAAAACCGGCGTGCGCATACGCGGCGGCTACTTCGGCGGCAATGAGCAGTTCTCGGGCAGCGTCATCGGCGCCCTGCGCGGCGAGTCGGCCGAGTTCATGCTCGGCTACGGCGAGGCACGCGGCCACGAAACCGACAATCAAGGCAAGGACGGTAGCACCAGCCGTTTCCGCGAGAAGCCAAACCCGGCCGACAGCGAAGATCGCGGCCTGATCGCCAAGCTGATCGTCAAGCCCTCGGCCGGCCACAAGCTCGCTGCCACCATCGAAGGGCGCGAGCAGAATGTCGAAACCGATGTGCGCCGTCTGAGCAGATCGCTGCCCAAGATCACCACCATGACCGGTGACGACAACGCCAAACGCACCCGGTTCAGCCTGGAATACGAGCACAAGCCGAGCGGCGTCTTCTACGACCGTATGCTGGCCAAGGCCTACTACCAGGATTCTGAAACGCACAACAAGAACTACCAGCGTCGCAGCAACACCGGTGCCACTTGCTCGGCCGCCGCCGGCGCCGGTAACGACTGCGACATCTATCAGGATTTCTTCTTCGACCAGAAGACGACCGGCATCAACCTGCAATTCGAGTCACTGCTTGGCAGCGGCATTTCCCATCTGCTGACCTATGGCGCCGACCTGATGCGCATGGCGTCGGAAGAACTGCGCGACGCCACGCGCTACAACCGGACCAACGGCACCGTCTCCAAATCGATTGCCGGCGACAACTACCCGCTTCGTGATTTCGCCAACGGCCAGACCGACACCATCGGCCTCTTCCTGCAGGATGAAATCGCCGGTCTGGCCGGTGGCAAGCTGACGCTGACGCCCGGTGTTCGCTATGACTACACGAAGCTGAAACCGGAAGTCGATGCGCTTTCGCAGCAGGTGCTGACACAGCTCAACCGGACTGTTTCCGAACAGACCTACAGCCGGTTTTCGCCAAAGCTTGGCGCGCAGTGGAAATTCGATGAGGTGCTGTCTTCCTACGGCCAGATTGCCGCCGGCTTCCGTGCGCCCAACTACAACGAGGTCAACGGTTCTTTCCGCAACACCGCCCAGCTCTATGGTTCGGTCCCCAACGGCGAGCTGAAGCCTGAGACCAGTGTCGGCCTCGAACTCGGGCTGCGCGCAAAATCGGCCACGGCAAGCGGCCAGATCGCGGTCTACAACAACCACTACAAGGAGTTCATCGAGAACCTCAGGCTTTCCTGCCCGTCCGATCCCGCCTGCATTCCCGGCTTCACCACCTACCAGTCGCGCAACCTGTCAGAGGTTCGCATCTACGGTGCCGAAGTGCGCGGCGCCTGGAGTTTCAAGCCCGGTTGGCGGGTTGACGGTGCCCTCGCCTACGCCCACGGCGACAACAAGGAAAACAAGCAACCGCTCAACAGCATCGAGCCGCTGCGCTTGAGCATGGGAATTGCCCGTGACGCCGGCAGCTGGGGGGCAGAAGCCCGCCTGCGCGCCGCAACGCGCAAATCGCGCATCGATGACAGTGCGGGAACAGCCACCGACCCGGCCTACTACCGCACCCCCGGCTATGGCGTCACCGATCTCGCTGCCTGGGTCAAACCAAGCCGCGACACGCGCGTCACCTTCGGCGTGAACAACGTCTTCGACAAGAAGTACTGGTTGTGGAGCGACATCCGCCAGGCCGACGCACTGTCTCCGGAAAGCGTCGATTTCTATTCGCAACCGGGCCGCACTTTCCGCGTCGCCCTGCAAGCAGATTTCTGAACCAAAGGAGCCTTGGCCGGCCCCCGGTGCGCCACGCGGCGTACCGGGGGTGCTGTGCCAGACAAGGATGATGGAAAACCACCAACGACCTGACCCGACCGTCTTGCTTGCCGCGCTGCTGGCGATGATGACGCGCTTCTCGTGCCTCGGCTGTCCCCGGCTGGCCGGGCGTATCCGGGGCAACCTGGCGCGGCTGCGTCATTACTCCGACGACGACATGCCGCCGCTGCTGAAAGACCTCGCGCTGCGTCTGGAAGACGAGTGGGCGCAATTGCACCAGGCCATTTCCGACATTCCCGATCGTCACGACTCGCCTGTTGCAGGCAGCGGAACCAATGGTTCCAGCCTGGCCAACGAAAACGCTGCGACCACACACCCTGCCAGCCAGTCGCTGCATTGATTCACTTACCGACCAGCAAGCCACCCCCATGCTCCTGCCCAAAAGCCTTCGCCACGCCCTCATTGCCACTGCCACCGCCCTGCTTGCCACGGCGGCAGGCGCCGACACGGTGCGCTTCATTTCCATCAGCCCGGTACCTGCCGGAAAATTCGTCAGGATCGCCGAAATCGGCGCCGCGCACGGCTTCAAGGTCGAGGCGCGGCAGGTCGAAAAACTACCGCCGGAGCAGGACGCTTCCATTTTCAGGGGGGCCGATGTCCTTGTCTTCGACGCGCCGCGCGACCACCTGCAGGACCAGATGCGTGAAAAGTTGGCCAAGGCCCTGCCCGGCCTGACCGCCCCGCATTTGTGGATGCATGAAGCCAAGCCGGCAAGCAAGGGTTTCCCCAAACCCGTCGCCGAGCGCCTGCACGCCTACTACATCAACGGTGCCGCCCCGAACTTCGACAACTTCTTCCGCACCCTGGCCGCGCACCGCCAGGGGTTATCGCTCGAAGGTATCCCGGCACCGGTAATTTTCCCCAAGGCGGCGATCTATCACCCCAAGGCACCCAATCTCGTCTTCGCCGACACCACCGCCTACCTGCGCTGGAAACTTGGCAAACGCGAGGTCGATTCAAGCAAGCGGCCGCCGGTCGTCGCCATCGCGCTGCACCAGACCTATGTGGGCTCCGAACAGACCGCCTTCATCGACGACCTGATCGCCCGCATCGAAGCCGCCGGTGCCGTGCCGCTGGCCTGGTACGCCCCGGTGATGGGGCCGCAGGCCGGGCTGCTGAAGGTGGATGGCCAGCTGGTTGCCGATGCCGTGATCAACACCCAGATCGTCCTCGACCCGGAAGGGCGGAAGAAGGAACTGGAAGCCCTCGGCATCCCGTTCATCCAGGCCCTCTCCTACCGCAAGGGCGACGAGGCAGACTGGCGTGCCGACCCGCAGGGCGTACCGCTGATCGACGTACCCTTCTTTCTCGCCCAGGGCGAATACGCCGGCATTGCCGACGCCATCGTTGCCGGTGCCCAGAAGAAGGGCGACGAACAGCTAACAGTGATCGCCGAACAGGCGCAGGCCGTGGTCAGCAAGGCGATCAACCTGGTTCGCCTGCAGCGCCTGCCGAATGCCGAAAAGAAGCTTGGCGTCTTTTTCTGGAACTACCCGCCGGGCGAAAAAAACCTGTCGGCCTCCTACCTCAACCTGCCGCTGAGCCTCGCCGCCACGCTGAAAGCGCTGAAGGAAGCCGGCTACGACGCGCAGCCGGCCGAGGAAGCGGAACTCATCAACAAGCTGCAGCGCCTGCTCGCGCCCTTCTACCGCGATGGTCAACTGGAGCCGCTGCTACGCGACGGGCTGGCCGCAAAATTGCCGGTCAAGACCTACCGAGCCTGGCTGGCGACGCTACCCGAAAGCGTGCGCCACGAACTGAGCGAACGCTGGGGTGAACCGGAAAAATCGGCAATGGTCATCCGCGAAGGTGGCAAAAGCAGCGGTGAGGCCTACTTCGTCATCCCGCGCTTTGCCAGCGGCAAGGTCATCTTCACGCCGCAGGCACCGCGCGGAGAAAAATGGGAGGACAAGGAAAAGGCGCTCTACCACTCGGTCAAGGCCATTCCCTCGCATTACTACCTGGCCCAGTACCTGTGGGTGCGCGAAGCCTTCAAGGCCGACGCGCTGGTGCATTACGGCACACACGGCTCGCAGGAATGGCTGCCGGGCAAGGAGCGCGGCCTGTCGGTGCACGACTACCCGCTGCTCGCCGTCGGCAACGTGCCGGTGGTCTATCCGTACATCGTCGACAACATCGGCGAAGCGCTGCAAACCAAGCGTCGCGGCCGTGCCGTCACCGTTACCCACCAGACCCCGCCGTTCGCACCGGCCGGCCTGCACGAGGCAACGGTGAAGATCCACGACCTGCTGCACGCCTGGCTGGCGCAGGGCGACGGTGCGGTGAAGCTTAAAATTGCCGCCGACCTCAAGGTCGCCGTCAAGAAGGAGCGCATCGACAAGGACATGGGCTGGAACGATGCCCGTATCGACAGCGAGTTCCACGCCTTCGTCGACACCCTGCACGACCACCTGCACGAACTGGCACAGACCGCGCAGCCGCTCGGCCTGCACACTTTCGCCACGGCACCGCGCGAACAGCATCGCCTTGGCACCGTGCTGCTGATGCTTGGCAAGGGTTTCTGGGAGGATGCCGCGCGCTACGCCGGCGTTGCTGCCGACGACCTGGACGAGATGTTCGTCGACAGCTACGAAAAAACCGTCGAGGCGCCACCGTTCAAGCTGTTCCGGGAATGGCTTGGCGGCCGCGCCGAAGCGCCCAAGGATGCCAGGCTGGCAGCGCAATTCGAGCAGGGGCGAAAGTGGTACGAACAGCTCGGCGCCGCTGGTGAAATGAACGGCCTGCTGGCCGCGCTGGCCGGCAAGTACATCCCGACCTCCTACGGCGGCGATCCGATGAAGAACCCGGAAGCGCTGCCGACTGGCCGCAACCTGTACGGTTTCGACCCCTCACGCGTACCGACCAAACAGGCCTGGGAAGCCGGCAAGGAGGCGGCGGAAGCGCTGATCACCGCGCACAAGGCCAAGACCGGCAAGACACCGAAGAAGCTGGCCTTCTCGCTGTGGTCGGTCGAGACCATGCGCCACCAGGGCATGCTGGAAGCACAGGCGCTGTGGACCATGGGTGTCGAGCCGGTGTGGGACCAGGGCGGGCGCGTTGTCGACGTGAAACTGGTACCGCGCGAGCAGCTGAAGCGGCCGCGCGTCGACGTCGTGCTGTCTGCGACCGGGCTCTACCGCGACCACTTCCCCAACGCCATGAAACAGCTGACCAAGGCCGTACAGCTCGCTGCCCGCACTGCCGAGGCCGACAACCCGCTGTTCGAGAACAGCCGCACCATCGCCGCCCGGCTGATCAGGCAGGGCATCCCGGAAGCGGCAGCGGTGAAGGCCTCGGAAACGCGCCTGTTCTCGTCCGAATCGGGCAAGTACGGCACCGGGCTCGACGACGCGACGCTGGCCACCGACACCTGGAAGGGCAAGGCCGAGGGCGACAGGAAGCTGGCCGACCTCTACCTCTCGCGCATGCAGTTCGCCTACGGCGCCGACGAGGAGGACTGGGGCAAACAAGGTGTTGCCGGCGCCACCGGCAAGGCCGCGCAGATGAACCTCTACGCCGAGCACCTGAAGGGCACCGAGGGCGCCGTGCTCTCACGCACCTCCAACCTCTACGGCATGCTGACCACCGACGATCCCTTCCAGTACCTCGGCGGCATCGGGCTGGCGGTGCGCCGCCTGGACGGCAAGGCCCCCGAGCTGTACATCTCCAACCTGCGCGGTAGCGGTTCAGGAAAAGTGGAAGGCGCCGACGCCTTCCTCGCCAAGGAACTGGCGACACGCAATTTCCACCCCGGCTACATCAAGGGCCTGATGGATGAAGGCTACGCCGGCACGCTGCAGGTGCTCGACTCGATGAACAACTTCTCCGGCTGGACGATGGTTGCCCGCGAGATCGTTCGCGACGACCAGTGGCAGGAGTTTGCCGATGTCTATGTCCGCGACAAGCACCAGCTTGGCTTGAAGGAATGGTTCGAGAAGCACAACCCCACCGCGCTGGCGCAAACCATCGAGCGCATGCTCGAAGCCGCGCGCCAGGGCTACTGGCAGGCCGACCCACGTACCGTCGCCGAACTGCGCGAACGCTATCAGGACATTGCACGCCGCCACGACGTGGTCACCGACAACCAGGCTTTCAAGGACTTTGTTGCCCCCGGCTTCGGGCTTTCCGCACTCGCCGCCGCACTGCCCGCCACGCGCCCGCAACAGGCTGCCGACTTGGTGCCGCCCGCACCGACCGAACCTGCTCCACCCCCCGTGCAAGGCATGGTCCTCGAACGTATCGAAGAGAAGCCACCCGCCCCCACCTTGCCCATTGCCCTGCTCGGCATTTCACTGCTCGTCCTCGCCACCGTCGGCGGTGCCGCACGCACGCTGACCAACCCGGCGCTACGCCGGGTGGAGAGCGTGGCATGAGCCGAAACACGTTCCCCGTCATTCCGGCACCCCAAGGGTACTTCCTGCGGGGCGCTTTCGCCGGGGTGACGGTACTTCTCAACGCCGGCGCAGCCCTCGCCGAAACGCCCACCCAGCTCGACGAAATCGTCGTTACCGCGACCCACGACGCGCTGACCGAGCGCCGCGAATCGGTCACCCAGAAAACCGTGCTCGACCGCGCCGAGATCGAGTCGCTTGGCGGCCTGACTGTCGGTGAAGTCGTCCGCAAGCTGCCCGGCATCGATGCCGGCGAGCACAGCGGCGACGGCGCACCGTCGGCAAAAACACGGGGCATGGGCCGCGATGCGGTGCAGTTCCTGGTCGACGGCGAACGCCCCTCGGCCAACGCGCGCTATGCGCTGACGATGGTCGGCCGCATGCCTGCGGGCGAACTGGAGCGCATCGAAATCCTGCGCGGTTCCTCGGCCGAGCACGGCGGTTCGGCAGCGGTCACGGTCAACCTGATCATGCGCAAGGCAAAGCCCGTGGCCTCAACCACGCTCAAGGCCGCCGCCGGCCTGCGTGGCACCGGCGGTGATGCGGAGGCCAACGGCCAGTTCTCGTTCAGCCAGGGCGGTGGCAGCAAGGACGCCGACGGCACCCAGTTCTCCTGGTTGCTGCCGGTGACGGTCAACCGCCACGGCATGCCGCTGGACAAGGCGACGACGCGGCAGAACGCCACGGCCGGCACGCGGAACCTGTGGCAGGAAGACCACGAAAGCGGCCCGTACACGCTGAACGAACTGATCCTCTCGCCACGCCTGACCTGGAAGAAGGCCGGCGACAGTTTGACGCTGTGGCCCAGCCTCTACCGCAACGAAGGCCGCCGCGAAACCGTGCTCACCCGCGCGGCCTATGCCAACCCGGCGGTGGGCAGCGGACTGGCCGCCGATGGTGGCCGGCACGACGACGAGAAGAGCGACCTGACCATCGCCCGCCTGCGCGCCGAGGGCGAAACCCGCCTCAGCACCGGCAGCAAACTCTCCGGCCGTGCCGCAGTGATGGGCGGCTGGCGCGACAGCGACACGGCACGCAGCTGGCGCGACGCCCTTGGCACCGTTACCGCCAGCCGCGAGAAACTGGGCCGTGACGAAAACGAGCTCTCCGCTGCACTGCGCCTCGACCAGCCGGTTGGTGAGGCGATGAATGCCTTCGGCCTGGAACACGCGACGCATCGCCGCCGGGAATCGCAATCCGTGACCGGCAGCGATGCCATGACCACCCGCAGCGACGCCAGCCAGCAGCAATGGACGGCCTGGGCGCAGCATGAGTGGAGGCCGGCGAAGGCGCTGACGCTGACCGCCGGACTGCGCGGAGAATCGATCCGCCTCGAATCGGATGGACGCAACAGCCAGGCCGGCCAGGTTGCCCCCTCGCTCGCGGCCCGCCTCGATGCGGGTGACGGCTGGATGCTGCGCAGTTCGGCCGGTGCCGGCATCAAGGCACCGAAGCTCGACGAGATTTCGGCACTGACCCTCCGCAACGCCGCCAGCAGTAGCAGTAATACCCCGCTGGAGCCTGATCGTGCCGGCAACCCGGCACTCAAGGCCGAGCGCAACCTGAATCTGGAGGCCGGCATCGAGCGCTACCTCAAGGATGAAGCCGGTGTTGTCGGCATCAACACCTACCTGCGCCGTACCGAGGCGTTCATCGAACGCATGACGCTGCTCGAAGGCGCGCGCTGGATAGAGCGCCCCTACAACCAGGGCACGGCGCGCCACTACGGTATCGAGTTCGATGCCAGGCTGAAGAGCGAATTGTTCGGCATCAGGGGCGGTTCGCTACGCAGCCACCTGACCCTGCCGCGCGCGCGTGTCGACGACGAGCGCCTCGGCCTCACCCGCGATGCCCGCGAACTGCCGCGCTACCAGTTCACGTTCGGCTACGAGCAATCGCTGCCCAAGCTGTCTTCCAGCGCCGGTTTCCAGCTGACGCACCACGGCAGGACGCGCACCGACATACCGGGCGAACTGGCCGACGCAACCAGGCGTCGCACGCTGCTCGACGCGCACTGGGTCAGGAAGATTTCATCGACACTGAACCTGCGCCTGCAGGCGCAGAACCTGCTGCGCGCGGATACGAAGCGCAATGCGGAAGCCACCTCCAGCCTCGTTGCCGGCACTGACGACTGGCGCCTGGCCAGCACCGAGAAAGGCCAGCTGACCTGGCTGCTGTCGCTCGAAGGCAAATGGTAACCCCCCAACAACCCCAACAACCCCAACAACCCCAACAACCCCAACGCTCTGAAGGAGAACCCCCATGTCCAATCTTGTCGAAACCACGATGTACCAGATCTCGCAGATCTTCCTTATGCCAACGCTGGCACTGATCGCCATCCTCTTCCTCTATGCCTTCTGGGTACTCGGTGAATTCGGTGTGCTGGCGCTGCGCCGGCGCAGCGGCGCCGGGCGGCCACTGGTCTCGCATTTCGCGCAGGCCAGAAACCTCTCGCCAGACGAACTCGACGTGCTGGCACACAAGGCGCTGGAGATTCCGCGCATCGCCAGCCGCGTCACGCCGATGCTCGGCCTGGTGGCTACGATGATCCCGATGGGGCCGGCGCTTAAATCGCTCTCCGACGGCAACCTGGCCAAGGTTTCCGACAACCTCACGGTCGCCTTCTCGGCCGTCATCCTGGCGCTGATCGCCGCTTCGATCACCTACTGGGTAGTCAACGTCCGCCGCCGCTGGCTGGCTGAGGAACTTCTTGAGATCGAAGCGCTGCGTTCAGGAGTGCAGGCATGAGCCTCAAGTTGCTGCACGAACCCGAGACCGAAGACCCGATCCTGTCGGTGGTGAACCTCATCGATATTTTCCTGGTCATCATCGCCGCACTGCTCATCACCGTGGCCCAGAACCCGCTGATCAACCCGTTCAACAAGCAGGACATCACCGTCATCACCGATCCCGGCAAACCGAGCATGGAAGTGATGATCAAGAAGGGCGAGAAGATCGAGAAGTACAAGGCCAACGGCAGTATTGGCAGCGGTGACGGCGAGAAGGCCGGCGTCGCCTACCGCATGAAGGACGGCTCGATGGTCTACGTGCCAGAAAGCCAGGATGTCCCGGCCCCCGCAACAACCCGATAATCCCACAGGAGAAAACCTCATGGCCCGCTACACCGGCCCCCGCCTCAAGATGGTTCGCGCCCTCGGCGTCGAACTGCCCGGACTCACCCGCAAGACGCCGAACCGCGACTATGGCCCCGGCCAGCACGGCATGAAGCCGAAGCGAAAATCCGGTTTTGGCATCCAGCTCATGGAAAAGCAGAAACTGCGGTTCAACTATGGCGTTTCCGAACGCCAGATCCAGCGTCTCTTCCGCGAAGCGAAGAACAGCAGGGAGCAGACCGGCAACAAGTTGCTTGAACTGCTTGAGCGCCGGCTGGACAACGTTGTCTTCCGTGCCGGCTTCGCGCCGACCACCGTCGCCGCCCGCCAGCTGGTCAGCCACCGCCACGTACGCCTGAACGGCAAGCCGGTGACCATTGCATCGATTCGCGTCAAACACGGCGACACGATTACGCTGACGGAAAAGGGCCGGAAAATCCCGATGGTTGCGGAGTGCAGCGGCGAACCCGTGCTGACCCGCCCGGAGTGGATTGCCTTTGACGACACGCGTGCGATGGCTACGGTCACCCGCCTGCCGGAAGCAAGCGAGGTGCCCTTCCCGATCGAGGTGCAGCATGTGGTCGAGTATTACGCAGTACGGCTGTAGCCCGGTGGCTGTGCCGCAGCCGGCAATGTCAGCGTGACGGCTTTCTGAACACGTAGAACAGATTCGGCTCGCTCACCAGGTAGAGCGTGCCGGCGTCATCCATGGCCACGCCTTCGGCCTGCGGCACATTGGCCTTGAGTCCGTGGTGCCCTCGCGAGAGCGAGAGCGTGCTGATCGGACGCCCTTCAGTGTCGAGTTCGACAACCAGCCGCGACTCGTCCGACAGGGCCAGCAGGTGACCGGTACGCCGGTCGTACTGGAGGCTGGAAACGTCACGGACGAAAAGGCCACGGTCGCGCTTGGGATTGTCGCTGACATCGACGGAAAAGGTCTTCCCCGGTTCCGCTTCCGGAAAGCCGCGAATCTCGTAGATGCGTACTGGCGTTTCCTTGGCTACGAACAGGCGGCGCCCGTCCGGGTCCCACGCCAACCCCTCGAAGCCACTATTACCGCTGCGCCCGATGCCGATCGACAGGTGCTTGCTGTCTGCCGCATCGAGACGTTGCGTGTCCTTGTCGACCTGCACCTTGAACAGGCGCTGGCGTCGCTCATCACTGATGACATACAGACCCGGGCTGATGTATTCGACCGCCTCGGTATCGCCAAAACCAGCGAGTGCAATGCGGCGCAGAATGGTGCCGTCAAGCGCCAGTTCGATCAGCTCGGTATCCTGGTTGGTCACCGTAAACAGCGTCTTGCGATCAGGATCGTAGGTCAGCGCCGAGAGGTTCTCGACGCCTTCGATCGGCCGCGCTTCAATGGCAATTTCATAGCCCGGCAGCCAGAGCGAGCGGCCCTGCCATTCGGTGGCCATGCCCCACTCCTTCAACTGGAACCAGCCGCGTTCGAACAGGCGGAAATGCTGCGCTCCGGCGACGGCCAGGAGAACCGCAAGCAGCAGTGCGGCAGCAAGGAGAAAACGGGATAGCGAAGTCTGTGGCATCGGGTAAAAACCGGTAGCTCCGGGGCGGTACACCCCGGAGGAAGAACAGGGATAGCGGCGTTACATCGGAAGCAAAGCCGACCTCAGTCGACGACAACCCCCGGCGTGCTTTCGACCACTTCGCCGATCACCGAAGCATGCTCGAAACCCTGTTGCAGGAAAATCGACAGGACTTCGGTGACTGTTTCGGGCGAACACGACACCAGCAAACCACCACTGGTCTGCGGGTCGGCAAGCAGCATGCGCTCCGCTTCGCCCAAGCCGTCGGCCAGGGTCAGCAGGTTGCCGTAGCTGGCAAGATTGCGCGTCGACGCCCCTGTGACATGGCCGGCAAGGGCGTAGTCGAGCACGTTCGGCAGCAGCGGCAGTGCGGAAAAATCAAGGCGGGCAGCAACACGCGATGCCTTGCAGATTTCAAGCAGGTGGCCAGCGAGGCCGAAACCGGTGACGTCGGTCACCGCGTGCACGCCATCGAGACAGGCCAGCGCCGGCCCCGGCGTGTTGAGCTGGGTGGTCGAGGCGATCATGGCGTCGTAGTGATGCTCCTTCAGCTCCCCCTTCTTGAAGGCGGCGGAGTAGATGCCGACACCGAGCCCCTTGCCGAGGATCAGCCGGTCGCCCGGCTTGGCGCCAGCATTGCGCTTGACGTGATCCGGCCGCACCAGGCCGATGGCGACCAGCCCATAGATCGGCTCCAGCGAATCGATGGTGTGGCCGCCGGCGATGGGAATACGCGCCTTGGCGCAGATGGATTCGCCACCATCGAGAATTTTCTTGATGGTGGCCGTATCGAGTTTGGCGACGGGCATGCCGACGATGGCCAGGGCGAAAAGCGGCGTGCCGCCCATGGCGTAGATGTCGGAGATGGCATTGGTCGCGGCGATCTGGCCGAAGTGGTAGGGGTCGTCGACCACCGGCATGAAGAAATCGGTGGTGGCGACGATGGCCTGGGTGTCGTTGAGCTGCCAGACGGCAGCGTCGTCCGAGGTTTCGATGCCGACCAGCAGCTGTGGTGGCATGAACGGGGGGGCTGTCTTGGCGAGAATCTGTTCGAGTACGCCGGGGGCGATCTTGCAGCCGCAGCCGCCACCATGGGCCAGCTGGGTGAGGCGAAGCGGAGTGTCCTGGGAGTCGGTCATGGTGCTCAATCTGTGCGGGAAAGAAGGATGGTAGCAGAGCCTGTACAGCCGAAATCGAGCGCTTTCATGCGGCGTCGAAACCGGCGTCCTCAATGGCCGCGCGCAGGGCGGCAACACCGGTTATTTCCGGGTCGTGGCTGATGCGTGCTTCACCGCGCTCCAGCGAAACGAGCACTTCGCCGACACCGGGCAGCGCCTGCAGGACACCGCTGACATTCTTCACGCAGCCCTGGCAGCTCATGCCACCTACCTTGATCACGGTTTGTTCGGTTGCCATGGTTTTCATTGTTCCTTCGTTAAAAAAGGTTGACTGGTCAGCATCTCGGCAAAGGCATCGGGGGGTAGCGGGGTGCTGAAATGGTAGCCCTGCACGGCATCGCAGCCCTGCCCGCGCAGCATTTCGAGCTGCTCGACAGTTTCAACACCTTCGGCAATGACGCGCAAGCGCAGGCTTTGTCCCATGGAGATGACGGTGCGGGCAATTGCCCAGTCGTCCGGGTCGGTGACGATGTCGCGGACAAAACTCTGGTCGATCTTGAGCTTGTCGATGGGGAAGCGCTTGAGATACGAAAGGCTGGAATAACCGGTGCCGAAATCGTCAATGGCCAGTTGCACGCCCATCGCCGAGAGCCGCTCCAGGGTTTCGATGGTGGCCTCGGCATTTTCCATGACGATGCCTTCGGTCAATTCGAGTTCCAGGTATTCAGGGGCCAGGCCGGCAGATTTGAGGACGCCATCGACCACTTCCTCGAACTGCTGCTGGCGAAACTGTGCCGAGGAAATATTGACGGCGACACAGATGGGGGGCCGCCCTTCCCTTTGCCACGCGACGACCTGCCGACAGGCTTCCTTGAGCACCCAGGCGCCGAGTGGAACGATCAGCCCGCAGGCTTCGGCAACGGGAATGAACTTGGCCGGCGAGATCATGCCGATCTGCGGATGCAGCCAGCGAATCAGGGCCTCGGCGCCGATGATGCGGCCACTGGCCAGCTCGATCTGCGGCTGGTAGTGGAGGATAAACTCGCGACGTTCCAGACCGACACGCATGCTGTTTTCCAGCATCAGCCGCTCCAGCGCAGCGACATTCATCTCGCGCGCAAAGAACTGGTAAGCGTTGCGACCGCTCTCCTTGGCACGATACATGGCGGTATCGGCATGCTTCAGCAGGGTCTCGAAGTCACGCCCGTCCTGGGGGTAGAGGCTGATGCCGATCGACGGCGTCACGCTCAGTTCGTGCGTGTCGATGAAGTAGGGCTTGGACACCTTGTCGAGAATTTTTCTGGCAACGCCAGCCGCACCCTCAATGCTGGACTCGACCGCAACGATGACGAATTCGTCGCCGCCGAGGCGGGAGACGGTGTCGGTGCGCCGCACGCACTCGACCATGCGGTCGGCGACCTGGCAGAGGATCTGGTCGCCGGTGAAATGACCGAGCGAATCGTTGATCGTCTTGAAATGATCGAGGTCGACGAACAGCAGCGCAGCGACGCCTCCTTCGCGCTCGGCCTTGGCCAGTACCTGCTCGACACGATCGTGCAGCAGGGTACGGTTGGGCAGCCGCGTCAGCGGGTCAAAATAGGCCAGCTCGCGAATACGCGCCTCGGCCGCGTGACGCTCGGAGATATCGGAGGAAATACCGACATAGTTGATGATCTTGCCTTCGATATCGCGGTAGACGCTGATCGTCAGCCATGCCGGAAAGATTTCTCCATTTTTCCGGCGGTTCCAGAGTTCGCCCTGCCAGACGCCTTCACGATCAACCGTTTCCCACATCGCTGTGTAGAACTGCGGGGACTGCCGCTCGGACTTGAGGAAACGCGGCGTGTTCCCGACAACTTCTTCCGCAGTGAAGCCGGTGATGCGGGTGAAGGCCGGGTTGACGGCGATGATGCGGCGTTCGGCATCGGTGATCAGGATCACCTCCTCGGTCACGTCAAGCACCCGTTGCGCCAGCCGCAAGCCCTCTTCTGCCTTGCGCCGGGCAGAAATGTCGCGCAGGATGGCCTGCAGGAGCTTTCGCCCGCCTTCGGCCTCGACAACACTGGTACTGACTTCGACAGGGATATCGACGCCGTCGGCATTGCGCACACGCATTTCTTCGGGCTCGCCACCCCCGGCGGCGATATGCCGCTGCAGTTCGGATTCGTGCCTGGCCTGGCGGTCTGGCGGGAAGATTCTGGCCGACGGCAAACCAAGCAATTCCTCTCGCGGACGCCGGAACAGCAACTCGGCCTCGACGTTGGCATCGACCAGCACCCCGGCCCCTCCCGTGCCGTCAATGACGATGATGGCGTCCTGTGCCGATTCGAACAGCGCCCGGTAGCGGTTGCGCGAGGCAACGATTTCGTCTTCGACGAGGCGCTGCGCAGATAGATCGAAAACGGTACCGACCGATGCGGGCTTGCCGCCGAACTGTGCCGGCACCCCCATGATGGCAATGGGAAAGCGGCTGCCATCCTTGCGTATGCCGGTCAGCTCGTAAGGAAACCCCGGTTCGCCGGCTTCCCGTCGCCGCATCTGCTCGGTCAGCCATTCATGCTCTTCCGGAACGACGAGATCGAGCGGCCCGAGGCGCGTCTGCAGATCCTCCTCGGTGTAGCCGAAATACGATGCCAGCGTCGGATTGACGAAAACGAACTTCTGGTTCTGCAGCATGAAGATGCCGACCTTGGCAGCCTTCATCGTCGCGCTGTATTTCGCCTCGCTCTCGCGCAGGGCCTGCTCCTGAAGCACGCGCTCTGAAATGTCGCGCTGGACGCCAAAAATACCGAGCACGCGCTTTTCGGAATCGAGATCGGCGAGCAGCTGCATCTCAACCCAGGTCGCGCGGCCTTCTCCCGGTTGCAGTTCGAGCGTCGCCAGGCTACTGCCAACTTTCAGACAGCGCAGCAGCGCGGCCGAGAATTCTTCCAGACGGAAGACAGGCAGTGCCTCGATACAGCGACCGACAACCGCCTCGGCATGGCTGCCGGACTGCTGGGCGAACGCCTCGTTGACCCGCAGGAAGTGCAACCCGTCGATTGCCGCAGAACCTTCCGAGGCGATAGACGATGCGCTCCTCGGCTGGTCGAAGCGCAGGACGAAACAGGCATCGATCGATTGCGAGAAGAAATCTTCGAGCAGGCGCGATTTTTCGTCGAGCGCGGCCTGCGTTTTCTTTTTTTCGCTGATGTCGGAGGTGACGCCGTGCACCGCCAGAAGTTTTCCCGTGGTATCCGCTTCGACAGTCGCCGAATCGCAGAACCAGGCCGTACTGCCATCCGGCAGCCACAGGCGGTACTCGATCTCGGTACGCCGGCTCTCCCCTCGGCAGGTCAGCGCCAGGCCTTCGAAATGAGCGATGCAGCGCGCCCAGTCGTCCGCCGGCATACGTGTCTGCAGAATCGCCATGCCACGTGCCAGCAATTCCGCCATCGTGGCACCAAGCAGCGCGGTCGCTGCAGTACTGACGTAGTCGTAGCCACCCCTGACAAAATTGGCGCGATAGATGATGTGCTGACCGCTGTCGAGGATCTCGCGCAGCGTGCTGTCAGCTGTATTGGCGGTGTTGTTCGCAGCGACCGTAGCGGCCGACACTGCGCTTGCCCGTGCGGCGCTGGCAGGCTTGTTCTTTCCTTTTTCCTTTTCCTTGCTCAACTGCCCTCTCCGGATCGCGCCACGGGCTTCCAGCGCCGCAGCAACAATGAATTTGAAACAACCGAGACTGAACTCAAAGCCATCGCTGCGCCAGCCACCACCGGATTGAGCAGCCCAAAGGCTGCGAGCGGGATGCCGAGCACGTTGTAAATGAAGGCAAAGAACAGGTTCTGGCGAATTTTTCCGAGCGTGGCCTTGGACAACAGGATGGCATCGATGACGCTGTTGAGGTCACTGCGCACCAGCGTCACGTCGGCTGCTTCGATCGCTGCATCGGAGCCGGCGCCCATGGCAAAGCCGATATCAGCCGCCGCCAGCGCCGGGGCATCATTGATTCCATCACCGACCATGGCGACGATGCGCGCACCATCCTTCAGCGCATTGACTGCAGCCGCCTTGTCGCCCGGCAGGATTTCGGCTTCAAAGCGCGTCACGCCGGCCGCGCTGGCCACCGCAGCGGCCGTCGCCTGGTTGTCGCCGGTCAGCATCACCACTTCAACACCCAGCGCCTGCAGTCGGGCGACGGCAGTTGCCGAGCCACTGCGCAGCGGGTCGGCAATAGCGATCAGCGCCAGCAGGTGCGACGATTCAGCGAGCACGACGACGGTCTTGCCTTCGCGCTGCAGACGCAGCACTTCCGGCAATCCGGCTGCCGCCCCGGCAGCAGCCCAGCCAGGCGCTCCAAGTTGCAGGGACCGCCCTTCGACCCGGGCTTCGACACCCTTACCCGGCAGGGCAACGAAATCCGCTGCAGCGGGCAGCGGCGCGCCGGGCTGCCCATTGGCCGCCTGCAGGACGGCGCGGGCCAGCGGGTGCTCCGACCCCTGCTCCAGGGCGCCGGCAAGGCGCATGGCTTCTTGCCGGTCGATGTCGAAGGCAATCACGTCGGTAACCGTGGGCTCACCACAGGTCAGTGTTCCTGTCTTGTCGACCGCCAGCACGGCGATATGTTCAGCGCGCTCCAGCGCCTCGGCATTACGCACAAGAACGCCTGCGCTGGCACCCTGCCCGGTGCCGACCATGATCGCGGTCGGCGTTGCCAGCCCGAGCGCGCAAGGACAAGCGATGACGAGGACGGCAACGGCATTGATCAGCGCCTCGGCAAGATCGCCGGCGTAGAACCACCAGCCGGCAAAGGTCAGCACGGCAATGAGGCAGACAGTCGGCACGAAGATCGCCGAGATCTGGTCTGCCAGACGCTGAACCGGTGCCTTCGAGCCCTGGGCCTCAGCCACCAGGCGGATGATGCCGGCAAGCAGGGTGTGTTCGCCTACCCCGGTTGCCCGGCAGCGCAGTTGCCCGAGCTGGTTCTGCGTTGCGGCAAAGACGCGATCGCCGGCCACCTTGGCCACGGGCATGCTTTCGCCGGTGAGCATGGCTTCGTTGACGCTGCTGGCGCCGTCAATGACGGCACCATCGACCGGTACGCTTTCACCCGGTCGAACAATGAAGATATCGTCAGGGATGAGTGAATCGACAGCGACCTCGAGCAGTTGTCCGTCGCGCTCGACGCGTGCGGTTCGTGGCTGCAACCGGATCAGCGCCTCGATGGCCGCTGTGGTTCCGGCCTTGGCGCGCGCTTCCAGCAATTTGCCCATGAGCACCAGGGTGATCACCGCTGCCGATGCTTCGAAATAGACATGGCGGTGTTCCAGACCAAGCACGGTGACGACGGCGGAAAACCCCCAGGCCATGCTCGTCCCCAGGGCCACCAGCACATCCATGTTGGCACCGCGCCAACCGCCGCCGCGCAGGGCTTTCCAGGCGCCATCGTAGAAACGCCAGCCGATCCAGAACTGCACGGGTGTCGCCAGCAGAAACTGCAGCCAGCGTGGCAGCGGGTCGGCAGCATGTCCGCCACTTGACCCGAACATCCAGGCCATCTGTAGCACCAGCGGCAAGGTCAGGACTGCGGCGATTCTGAAGCGACGCAACTCCTCGTGATAGACCGCCTGCTTGCGGGCCTTGTCCTCCGCGCGCGCGCGATCGTCGGCAACACGGGCATGGAAGCCGGCCTTTTCTATCGCTGCGAGCAATTGGTCGGGAGACGCCCGGCCTGCGACAAAGCGCACACGGGCGCGCTCGGCCGCCAGATTGACGCTGGCTTCAACGCCATCGAGGCGGTTGAGCACCTTTTCAATGCGTGCTGCGCAGGCAGCGCAGGTCATGCCTTCGATGCCCAGCTCCAGCGTCTGCGGCGGCACGCTGAAACCAGTACGTTCGATGGCCGCAACCACGGCGGCCGGTGTGATTTCGCTGCCGGTCAGGTGGATCTGCGCGCGTTCGGTCGCCAGATTGACGCTGGCTTCGACCCCGGACAGGCGATTGAGCACCTTCTCGATGCGTGCAGCACATGCCGCACAGGTCATGCCGGCAATCGGCAGGTCGAGGAGGCGCCGTTCAGGTTCTGTCATTTCACGAGTAACACCGGGCAATGGGCCAAAGAAAGAACACGATGGGCAACGGAACCGAGAACCGCCTCAGCGATGATCCCGTGCCCCTTGTTACCCATGACAATCCAGTCGCAGACGAGTTCGCGGGCGACGTGCAGCACGACATCGGCCGCTTCGCCGACGTGAATGTGCCGGGTAAATTCGATGCCGGCAGTGTTCAGCGCCTGCTCGGCACTGAGCAGATGCGGCAGGCTCTCTTCCCGATGGTAGGTTTCCAGTGTGTCGTGTCCGACATGCGACTGCACCCGGCCGATGGGGATGGGGGGATGCACATAGAGCAGATGCACCTCCGGTGCTTCGCGCCAGGCACCGGCCGTAGCGACAACATGCGCCACGGCATGATCGGAAGCCCCTGAACCATCGACCGCCAGCAATAGTTTCATTTCACGCCCAGTCCTTTCAGGCTGCCTGCAACAGCCGCCATACACCCAACAAACCCCAGACACCAAAGCCTGCAACCAGAAGCCCCGAGGCCATGCGCACCAAGGGCAACTGGACGAGGTGGCGCAAACGCACCAGCAGCAGCCCGGCCAGCAGCAGATTGGGCAAGGTCCCCAGCCCGAAGGCCAGCATCAGCAACGCGCCCTTTTCTGCCGAACCGGCTGCCAGCGCGGTCGCCAGCGCACTATAGACCAGGCCGCAGGGCAACCATCCCCAGAGCATGCCCAAGGGGAATGCCTGCGCGACCGACTGTGCGGGAAGAAAGCGGCGTGTCAGCGGCTGGATACGCCGCCATAGATTCTGGCCCAGCCGCTCGGTGAAGGCCAGCGCCCGCGTCACGCCGATCAGGTAGAAACCGAGGGCGATCAGCATCAGGTTGGCAACGACATAGAGCGCCACACGCAGCGGCAGTTGCCCGGCCAGGGCAAGCGAGGCACTGCCCAGCGCGCCAACGAGGGCACCGGCCAGCGCATAGGAGAAGATGCGTCCGAGGTTATAAGCGAGGTGCAGCGGCAGGCGGGCGGGGCCGCCCATCGACAGCGCGCCGACGATGCCGCCGCACATGCCGACACAGTGCGTACCGCCGAGCAAACCGACAAGAAAGAGGGCGAACAAGCTATCCATAGCAGAGACGCAAGGATACCAGCCTCACCCCTCCGCTGCGCCGGACAGGGTCAGATAACTTTTGAGTAGCGGGTGCGCTGGCGGTCGGCGCGCAGGTAGCGATCGAAGACCATGGAGATGGCACGTACCAGCATGCGTCCGGGTGGCAGCACACTGATCCACTTGTCGTCGACCTTGACCAATCCCCCCGCCTGCATTTCCTTGAGGTCTTCCAGCTCCTCGGCGAAATACTTGCGGAAATCGATCAGGTGGGCGATTTCGATCGACTCGATGGAGAGTTCGAAATGGCACATCAACGCCTGGATGATCGAACGGCGGAGAATGTCGTCGGCGTTGAGTTCGATGCCGCGATACACCGGCAGGATGCCGGCATCGAGGCGATCATAGTATTCGTCGAGCGTCTTGACGTTCTGCTCGTAAGTCGGCCCCACCTTGCCGATCGCTGAAATACCAAAGGCCAGCAGGTCGCAGTCGGCGTAGGTCGAGTAGCCCTGGAAATTGCGATGCAGCCGGCCCTGACGCTGGGCAACTGCCAGCTCATCATCGGGCTTGGCGAAGTGATCCATGCCGATATAGACGTAACCGGAATCGGTCAGCTTGCGGATGGCCAGTGCCAGAATCTGCAGGCGCGTGTCAGCCGACGGCATGTCTTCGTTGAGGATGCGGCGCTGCGGCTTGAACAGACTGGGCAGGTGCGCGTAGTTGTAGATCGACAGCCGATCCGGGTCCATCGCCAGCACACGCTCGAGCGAGCGGTTGAAGCCCATTACCGTCTGGTGCGGCAGGCCGTAGATCAGGTCGATCGACACCGACTTGAAGCCGTTGGCGCGCGCGGCGCGAATGACAGTTTCGGTTTCTTCTTCGGTCTGGATGCGATTGACCGCCTTCTGCACCTTCTCGTCGAAATCCTGAACGCCGACGCTCATGCGGTTGAAGCCGAGTTCGCCGAGCAGGGCCACCGTCGCTTCATCCACCTTGCGGGGATCGACTTCAATCGAGAACTCGCCGTCTGGCAGGAGGCGGAAGTGCTTGCGCGTCGCGTCCATCAACTGCCGCATTTCGTCATGCGAAAGGAAGGTCGGCGTACCGCCACCCCAGTGCAGTTGCAGCACATCGCGTTCGCCATCGAGGTACTGGCTCTGCAGCGCCAACTCTTTTGCCAGGTATTTCAGATACTTGGCGGAGCGCCCATGATCCTTGGTAATGATCTTGTTACAGGCGCAGTAGTAGCAGATGGTATTGCAGAAGGGGATGTGAAAGTATAATGACAGCGGTCGGCTGATGCCGCCTATGTTACGCTTGCCTAGCCACAGCCGGTAAGCCTCGGCATCAAAGGCCTCGACGAAACGATCCGCAGTCGGATACGACGTGTAGCGAGGACCGTTGATGTCGAATCGACGGATGATCTGTGGATCGAAGACGACGTTGCTTGAAGCGTGGTTCATAGGTGTAAGACCATAAGCGTGCGGGGAATTATCGGGTGACCGGAAACTGCACACGTTGACTTGGATCAAAGGGGCTCCAGACCCCGATCTTCAATTGCTGGAGAGGCAATGCCCAACAGAAAAGTGGTACAGCCCATCACGCTGTCGGTGATCAAGACCGCGTGCTCGAATTGCAACCTTCAGGAAATCTGTCTGCCGCTTGGACTCACGCACGAGGAAGTCGAAAAACTCGATGAGATGGTTTCCGCGCGGCGACGCCTCAAGCGCGGCGAGCATCTCTACCGCGCCGGCGAAGCTTTCAGTGCGATCTATGCAGTGCGCAGCGGTTTCTTCAAGACCGACGTGCTGCTGGAAGACGGGCGCGAACAGGTAACCGGCTTTCAGATGACTGGCGAGTTGCTTGGTCTCGATGGCATCAGCACCGAAATACATTCCTGTAATTCGGTGGCGCTGGAAGACAGCGAGGTGTGCACGATTCCCTTCTCGCATCTTGAAGGGCTTTCCCGCGAGATCCAGACCCTTCAGCACCATTTCCACAAGGTGATGAGCCGCGAGATCGTTCGCGACCACGGGGTCATGATGCTGCTTGGTACGATGCGTGCAGAAGAGCGCCTGGCGGCTTTCCTGCTCAATCTCTCACAACGTTTCACGGCACGCGGCTACTCCCCGGCCGAGTTCTACCTGCGCATGACGCGCGAGGAAATCGGCAGTTATCTTGGCCTCAAGCTTGAAACGGTCAGCCGGGCTTTCTCACGCTTCCAGGAAGAAGGGCTGATCGCCGTGCAACAGAAACACGTGCGCATCCTCAACACACCGGGTCTCAAGCGTCTGATGAACCACCACACCCGCGAATAGCACCGCGATACCCGATACCGCAGCGGATCTATTGGGGCAGATACCCCAGAAAGCCCATCGGGTCGCGCATCAGGGCCACCGACACAATGTAGGCAAATGCTGCCAGCGCAGCAATGAAGAAGGCGGTGCGTACCAATCTGGTACGGCCGCGTTTCAGCGCCACCATTCCTAGCAGGATGTAAGCCAGCAAACCGAAGAATTTTGCCGTCAACCACGGCTGCGCAAAGGGATACTGCGCACTCATCACCGCCATGGTGATGGCACTTCCCAGTAAGACAGTGTCGACGACGTGCGGCACCACCTTCATCCAGCGCCTGGCGAGGAGTGGCGAATCTCCCAGCATCAGCAGGCCGCGCAGGAAAAAGCCGGTTCCCGAAAGCAGGACAGCGGTGACGTGAAGGTGTTTCAGTACCAGATAGCTCATTGTCCAGGCCTATCCCGGGCGTCCATCCGGACGCGGTTTCAGGAACATCATCAGGTGCACCCGGCTCCACATGCCGAACACCAGCAGCCAGCCCAGTCCGCTCAGCCAGATGAGGTTGGTCACGCCCGGCTCGGGAAACCATTCGCCGAGCAGACGCAGCACAACCACTCCCTGATGCATCCAGAACAGCCGCCAGGCCCAGACATCCGAGGAAATCAGACGGCCGGAGTGGCCGAGCGTGACGCGCGTGGCCATACCGATCAGGATCGAGCCGAAGTAGCCAACGGTCAGCGCATGCAGTGGCGCCCGTCCGCCCCAGTCTGCCGCCAGACCCAGCGCCGTTGCAGCACTTTGCAAGGCAAAGAGCAGCAACGCCAGACCCAGCCAGATGCTGGCCACATGGTGCATGGCCACCAGGTGGGAGACGAAGACCTTGTGAATCTGCCAGCGCCACGACAGCCACAGCGCCGCGAGGCCGCCGACACTATCCGGCAACCATAACCAGGCTTCGAGGCCAGCGATGCGGCCCAGCGCATGCAGTGCGCAGCACGCGAGAATGATCGCCAGCGGTGTCAACGAACGATATTCGACATAGCCGCGCACGACACTGCCGGAGAAGAAGGGCAGCATGCGGTGTGTCACCGAGAAGAAAACCGGAACCAGGAAAAGCCACAAGCCGATCTCGATCGCCGGCTGCACCCATAACGGATCAACCCGGGCCAGACCGACGGCAAAAAGGAGGATTCCGACGACGCCGCAGGCCAACGCCGAGAGAACCAGCCAGGCATGTGTCTTGTGATCGTTCATCGACGCCCGCACGGTGCAAAACAGTGACCACCCGCCGGCAGTAAAGCCGGCAGCAACGACCAGCAAGCCCACGGGAATCAGCGACTGCACAGACAGACCGGCATAGAACAGACCCCACCCGACCACGAGAAGGAAGAATGCCGGCACGTACTGCCGCTGGGACAACGGCCCCATGGCCACCCACTTCGGCAGCGCGGTCATCAGGAAACCGAAGATGAAAAAGGAAAACAGCCCGTAGATCATCAGTGCCGCATGCAGCCACATCGACGGCACCGGCCACTCAGCCGGCATGTAGAGGCCGGCATAGCGTGCGCCCAGGTCAATTGTCCAAAGCAGCATGCCGAGCAAGGCCTGCAGTGCACCGGCAAAAAACATCATGCGATGTGGCGCGGAAAAAAAGACCGGGCGAAGATTCATGCAGCACCACCGACAGCGCTCTCGGCAAGCCGGGCATCCACCAGCGCCGCATGGCGGCGATAGATGGTCACCGCAGAGAAGAGGTTGCGGGCGAGAAAGACACTCGCCAGCAGCAGCGCCAGACCGGCCGGGCGAGCCAGCAGCGCGGGCCACAGCACAGCCAGGAGAAGCAGCCCGCAGGCGGCACAGTGGGCATACCAATGCTGGGCCATTTTTCCTTCAGCAAGCACGGCCTTCATGTTCGGCGCCACAACGCGGCCACGGCCCCGATTCTGCAGGTGCAGCCAGACGAGAAAGGGAACGATCTTGTAGAGCATGCCGGCTGTCACCGACATGAAACCACCGACAAGAACCAGGACACCAAACAGCAGTGGCCACGCAGCGACCGCTTCAGCCATCGGCAGCAGGCGCACCATCGCCCACAGGGCGCAGGCGAGAAGCCCGCACAACATCGCCAGGCGCCAGAAACGCTGGGTTGTGTCGGGACGCACGCGCTTGCTGCGCGCTTGCAGCCACAAGGTGGTGGCACAAAACCCGGCTGCCAGCCAGACGACCATCGATTCCAGCAATGTTGCCAGCCACTCGATGGCACCCAGCACAGCAAGTGACGCGGCCGCAACAGCAGAGAGCAAGGCGACACCGAAACTGCGACTGAACCAGGCCGGGTAGCTGGGGGTGATCTGGAACATCGGCACGACAACGTAGGCCACGGCCGAGAGTAGGCCGACAGCCCAGCCAGCCAGCGCCCAGGCCACATGGATGCGTGTGACATCAAGCAGCGGCACCGACCAGCGCCCTTCCAGCCCACCGACCAGCGCCATACCGAGAAGCACGACGATGAGCAGCGCCAAGAGCGAGCGTTTGATGCCGGCAATCGTCGCACTGCTCGAGGGCACGCCACGCAGCGACAAGCCGGCCAGCAGCAGGAAACAGGCGACGCCACCGCTCAGGCAGAGCATCGCCAGCGGAAATGCAGCTGCCGAGAAGTCGAGGAAGCCGGCGACGAGTGCCAGCGTTCCGACCAGCATCAGCGCATGGACGATACGCGCCACACGCAGCGGCTGTTTCAGGTTGGCCCCGGCCACCACCGGCAGGATCTGGATCATGGCGCCAAGCATCACCTGCAACAGGAAACCTACTGTCAACAGATGCGTCACCGCCAACGCTGCGGGCGTCCACCGCGACGCGAAGACATCGCCGCCACTGATGACGAGAAGCAGGCCCGCCAACCCGGAAAAAAAGGGTGCGGTCAGGAAGAAACGGAAAGGCGCCGCAATCGGCGGCGCCTGTTCGAAGGACAGCAGGGCCTGCATCGGGATCGTCGCGTCAGTCGGACGCGTGCCAGATCAGGATTTCGACAGTGCCATCGACCAGCTGCTCGACTTCATGCCGGAAGCCGTTGTTGGCCAGCGCCTTGTAGAGCGGATACGGCTCCCGATAGAGCAGGAGCAGGAGCTTTTCGCCCTTGGGCAGGCGATCCAGCGCATCCATGGTCAGGACAAATGGCTCCGGCGGCTCAAGGCCGCGCGCATCGATCACGCGCCCACTCTTCGGGTGCGTCATTTTCCGGCCTCGGCCAGACTGGCCTGCAAGCTGGGCAGAAGCTCCTCGGCCTCGGCCGCCAGATGCTGGTCGCACATCGGATAGAGGATGTTCTCCTCCTTCATGTTGTGCTGCTGCATCATGATCAGCAGCGTTTCCGCGTTCCCCGAATAGCCGTCGGCATCTTTTGCGGCAAGTGATTCAGCGGCAGCCGCCATCAGCTCGCGCATCTGCACATGCTCGCTGCGCATCACCTGCGTCGGCCCCATGGTCATGCCAGTCTTTTCCTCAAACGCCGGGAACAGCAAGGACTCCTCAGTGGCGAAATGCTGCAGCACGCCGGCATGAAAACGACTGAACGACGCAGTCGCCCCGTCCCAGTCGCCACTGGCGATCGCCTGCTCCACTTCCGCAAAGACATCGTCGCAGCGGCGGTGGTCTTCAGTCATGAAATCGCGAATTGTTGTCATCTCGGCCAGCCTTTTTTCAGTATTCGGGGCATTGTCACGGGCGCCACACACGGGAGCATTGACAGAAATCAAAAAGGACTCACGCGCCTGTCGGCGCGTGAGATTTAGTGCTTTCAAGGCGCCTCGTGTAGCGCCAAGGGCAGCAGCGAGGTCAGGCGCGGATCACGCCGACATGCAGCTCATCGAACCAGTTGATGAAGCGCTGGACATCGTCTCCCTGGTAGATCGCTCCGTGCTGCGGACACAGCATGTCGATTTTCAGGTGTGATACCCGCTCGCACCACTGCCGCTTGGCTTCATTGGAACCCATCCAGCGACGATGAAAGCCTTCGGCATGACGGATATGCGACGAAAAATCCTCGACGAACACCCCCTGCTTGTCGTGCGGCAGCAGGGCAGCGCCGACGTCGCCAGAAAACAGTATTCTGGCCTGCTTGTCGTACAGATGCAGATTGCCTGCCGAATGCAGGTAGTGCGCGGGAATCGCCTGCAGTGGCAAGCCGGCCAGGGAAATGGCGGTGCCTTCATCCGGCAGGGCGACAAAGGTTTCTGGCGTACCACCGAAATGCGGGATGAAGCTCTCCCACAGCCAGCTGAGATAACACTTCATCTGCGGATTGAACTCCAGCCACAACGCCAGCGACGAAATGATGTCCGGATCCTGATGCGAGGCAAAGATGCCGGCCAGTTTCGAAGGATCGAACTCGGCCGACAAGGCCGAAAAAACCGCCGGAAAGATCTCGGCTCCGCCCGGGTCGAGCAACAAGCCTTGCCCGGCATGCTGGATCAGGTACTCATTGGTATCGATCAGATAGTCCGGCTTGGCCGGATCGCGGACGATCGCCGTCCATTTGTGCGGCCCATCCTCAAAGATGGTTTGCGTCGTTTTCATGCACTTCCCCCGAAAAATTTCGAGCGCCGCAAGGTGTCGAGGGAAGAACGAATTTCCTCGACAACTCCGTCGAACTCGCCGGATACCTGTCCCAGCGGGCCTGCAAATGCGGCACCGTAGGCTGCTTCGATCTTTGCTGATTTGGCCAGAACCCCACCCAGTTCAACCAGACGCGCTGCATCATCCACAGCCAGACGCAGGCTGCGCCGCAACGCGGAAATGCGCTGTGCGCGCACGTCGTGTTGGGTGTCACGCTGTGCCAGCACGGCAGCGAGCATCGGGCTTTCCGGACATTGCACCACTGTCCGGCGGAAGAGCGCATCCTGACGCGATTCCTGCAGGATGACGGAAACCTCGCCGACCAGATCGTGGATCAGACGTGTCAGCGAAATCATGCTTTCACGTAAATCCTTCGAGAAGACCCGTAGTTCGTTGGATAGCACGCCGAAGCCAAGAGCCGCATTGCCGGCACGCTTGGCCAGAAATATCGCATTCAAGGCCATGATGTTGATCTTGAAGGCGACGGCTACCACCCGTTTTATTTCTTCGTTGATGCGCACGATGCGCAGCAAATCGAGCGCGGCGCCAGAGGATTCTTTTCCGGTGCCGTGCCGCTGGCTTGTCGTCAGTTCGGCCGTCATGTTTTCGCTGGTTTCTCGCTGGTCACTGGGGGCAGAGCGGTGCCGGAACAATAGATTCCGGCACCCACCACACTCTATCAGTCATTTTCGAGCGGAGGTACTCCCACCACACTCCCGTCGTCGGAGTCTATTTTTCAAGCACGTAGGTTCCCGGTGCCGGCGCCAGTGCCGGATAGGATTTTGCTGTCGGAGACAACGGCACCACCAGCGGACCGCACTGCGGCCGCAGCCATGTCACCCAGTCCTCCCACCATGACCCCGGCTTTTTCTCTGCCCGCTCGAACCAGTGCTCGAAGTGTTCATTGCGCTCGGGCTCGCCCACCCAGAAGCTGCGCTTTGGCGGTGTCACCGGCGGATTGACGATGCCCAGGATATGGCCGGACGTCGACAGGACAAAGCGTACCGGCGCCGCCACATTCACGTACTTGCGGATGCGATAGCACTGTCGCCATGGCGCGATGTGGTCATCCTCGGCCGTCACCGCATAAAGCGGCTGCGTGATGCGGTCGAGGTCGATCGGCTCGCCAGCGATCGACAGCGCATCGCGCTTCATCAGATTGTTGTTGAGGTACATCTCGCGCAGGTAGTAGGAGTGCATGGCCTGCGGCATACGCGTGGTGTCCATGTTCCAGAACAAGACATCAAACGGCGGCAGCGGCTCGCCGTAAAGGTAGCTGCTGACGAAGTAGTGCCAGATCAGGCTGTTGGAGCGCAGCAGGCGGAAGCTGGAAGCCATCTCACTGCCATCCAGGTAACCCTTCTTGGCCATCGAGTCTTCCAGCGAGCGAATGCTGCTCTCGTCGATGAAAACCTCGATATCGCCCGGCTTGGAAAAATCGGTCAGGGTGGTAAACAGCGTCCAGCAGGCTACCGGAACCTTGTCCTGACCATAGCGGCGGTTGGCCCAGGCCATGTAGGTCGACACCAGCGTACCGCCGATGCAATAGGCGGCGAGCGCCACCTGTGGCACTTTGTGCAGTTTGCAGACGAACTGCACGACCGCATCAACACCATCGCGCAGGTAATCGTCAAAACCGACACTGGCCATCTCGGCCGTCGGGTTCTTCCAGCTGGTGATGAATACCGAAAATCCCTGCTCGGTGAGCCAGCGGACCATACTTTTCTTCGGCGTCAGGTCGAGGATGTAGTACTTGTTGATCCACGGCGTGATGATGACGATTGGCGTCTTGTGCACCTTCTCGGTGGTCGGCGCATAGTGGATCAGTTCGAGCATGCGGTTGCGGAAAACGACGCTACCCGGCGTGTTTGCCAGATCGGTGCCGATCTTGAAGGCATCCTCCTCGACCATCCGCACGTTCTTCGCCTGTGCATCTCGCATCAGGTACTTCAGCCCCTGCCTGGCACTCTCACCCTTGGTCTCGACGAACTTCCGCATCGCGACCGGATTGCTCCAGAAAAAATTGGTCGGGGCCACGGCATTCAGCCATTTGCGGAACCAGAAAGCAGCTCGCCGCCGTTCCTTCTCGGACAGGCCCGGCGTCTCGTAGCACATGTCTTCGAGACGGTGGGTAAAGGCCAGATAGGTTTCCTTGACGATGTCCCAAGTCGCCGAATCGTTCCAGACCGGATCGGCAAAGCGCGAATCGTCGGCGTGCGGCGTCACCACATCCTCGCTTTCGAAACCCATGGCACGTCGCATCACATGCGTCTGCAGGGCCAGGACATCGCTGGAGAGTGCCGTCATCGCCCGCGACAACTCCAGCGGGTGGGTCATCCAGGCGGCCTGGGCATTCAGTATCGAGGTGGTTACCCCGAACGGGTCCAGCTGCTTGCCAACCGCACCGGCCAGGTTTTCGAGCGGGCTGGCGCCTGCCAGATCGAGGCCGCGATGACCCTGCGCCGACGAATAGCCATTACCCATACAAACTCCTCATCAGTGTCGGACTCTTTTAATCATAGGGGCATTTCGTCACGAAGGGCAGGAACTTCCACGTTCGGCCAGCCCAGCTGATCTCGTACCGCTGCCGAAAAAGCCGCTGCCGCTATCGGCTCGCCATGAACGACAAAGGTACGTTCCGGCGGCCGCCGGAAGTTCCGCAACCAGCCGAGCAGCGCCGACTGGTCGGCGTGCGCCGACAAGCCGCCGATGGTATGGATCGATGCTCTGACAGCAATCTGCTGACCAAAGATCCGCACTGACCGGGCGCCATCGACGAGACGTCGCCCCAGCGACCCGGCGGCCTGGAAGCCGGTAATCAGTACCGCACATTCCGGACGCGACAAGTTGTTCTGCAAGTGATACTTGATTCTTCCCGCTTCGCACATGCCACTGGCAGAAATAATCACCGCCCCCTGGTGGATGTCGTTGAGCGCCATCGATTCCTGTACGTCGGCAACAAAACGAACGTCCAGCTTGCGGGGGTTCCGGCGCTGCCACTCGATCAGCGAGCGCGTCTCGGCATCCAGCAGGGCCTCATGGTGCAGCGTGATCCGGGTCGCGGCGTCGGCCATCGGGGAATCCACGTACAGCCGCATCGGCGCCAAGCGACCAGAGCGCACCAGCCCGGCCAGAACGTAGATCAACTCCTGCGTTCTGCCGACCGCAAACGCCGGGATGATGACGTTGCCGCGTCCCTCCGTCAGCGTCCTGTGCAAGGCCCCCAGCAGCTCGTTTTCGGTCTCCTGCAGCGAACGGTGCAGACGGTTGCCGTAGGTTGACTCAACGACCAGCACATCGGCCTCGGCAATTGGCGTCGGGTCGTTCATCACCGGTCGGCCAGGCTGCCCGAGATCGCCCGAAAAGACGATTTTTCTGCCCCCGGCAACAATTTCAATGATCGCCGAGCCAAGAATATGGCCTGCGTCGTGAAAGCAGACACGCACGTCAGGATGGGGGAAATTGGTTTCGCCGTACTCCACCGGGCGCAGATGCTTGAGCGCCTCCATTGCCTGGGTCACCGTATAGAGGGGCGGCTGCGTACCCCGGGCCGAGGCGTTTCGCCGATGACGATGGCGCAGTTGCCACTCGGCCTCCTTCTCCTGGATATGGGCACTGTCGAGCAGCATGACCTTGAGCAGGTCGATGGTCGCTGACGTCGTATAGATCGGCCCCTTGTAGCCGAGCATCACCAGCCGGGGAAGCAGGCCGGAATGATCGATGTGGGCATGCGTCAGCAGCACGAAATCGAGGCTGCGAACGTCAAAGGGCAATGCCTTCAGGTTCTTCGCCCCGGCGTCCTGGCCGCCCTGAAACATGCCGCAATCGACGAGGAAGCGAACCCTGCTACCGCTGACGAGGTAGCAGGAACCGGTGACTTCGCCGGCGGCCCCATGGAACTGGATATTCATCATGGTTTAATTGTCACCCGTAGGGCCGGCGGCTGTTTGATTTCAGTCAAATCCGGGCTACGATGCAGCGCCTATAGTGAATTACACATCCACATCCAGCGACACAGGGGAGAACCCACGATGTTCAAGCACATTCTTGTACCAACGGACGGCTCCGATCTTTCACGCGAAACGGTGCGCCGTGCCGTCACCTTCGCCAAGGAAGCCGGGGCACGCGTTACTGCTTTCTATGCCAAGCCGGAATACCCGGTCACCTATTATGGCGAAGGGGCGCTGATCGACCCGACGACACCCGAGAAATTTGCCGAACTGGCAGAGCAACAGGCGCAACAGGTGCTCGGCCATGTTGAACAATTGTGTGCGGAAGCCGGCGTCGATTGCCAGAAACTGGCACTGACCAGCGACATCCCCTACGAAGCCATCATTGAAGCCGCCGACCAGTCAGGCTGCGACCTGATTTTCATGGCTTCGCACGGACGCCGGGGCTTCAGCGGCCTGCTGCTGGGTAGTGAGACCAACAAGGTACTGACGCACTCGAAGATTCCGGTGCTCGTCTACCGCTGAGACTTTTCAGCGGCCGGCTGCAGACGCGCCAGTTCGGTACCGCTGGCGCCGTCGCATACCACCAGCGCCTCCAGACGCCCAATCAGGTAGCGTTTTTTCAGGGTGAAATCGACCGGCCGGGCGTGAATCGCTTTCCAGAACGTCGTACTGTCGGCCAGCGGCGTCTCAGCCAGCACCGCCAGGGCAATCAGACGCAGCGTTCCGGGCGCTGCCGCCAGCGGCAGGACAAAACCCGGCTCGTCATCGACGGCGCGTGGATAAAACGCATAGGGGTTGTCGAAGGCGAGGAAATAGTCGTAGCGCCAGGCCACACGCGTGTGTTGCGGCTCGCCGATTTTATCTTCCTGCACGTAGCCGTCGCGCTCCTCGGTCACCGACTGCAACGGCAAATACTTCCAGCGGTAATAATCCTCGGTATCCGCCTTGGCCAGCGGCTGCCAGCTCCAGCCTTCGGCAACATTGTTGTAGGCCATCGGGTAGAGCAGCTGCCCCGCCGCGTTGATACCGAGCCCCGGAGCGACTGACAGATCGACGCTGACCGCAACCGGAATACCTGCACGCCCTTCCCGCTCGCCCACCTGCAGTGCTGCATACCAGGCTGCGGCCGTCGGCAGGGAATCGAGGCAAAGCGAATCCGTCAGCCGATCGGAAAAAGGGGTTTCCGCATGGGCCGGAGAGGCAGGAAAAAGAACGGCGGCCGAAGCCGCCAAAAATAAATGAAGAAGGAGACGCATCGCCAAATGACGTCACACCGCACATGCGGTAGAGCGATATTAATCGCCCGACCACTGCGTCAATATGATCTGAATCAACGTTTCATACATCGATGGTTTGCAGCCATTCGCGGCAGAACTGCTGCAGTGCCGGCCAGGCAAGTTCGAGATTCTCGGCCGCCAGAGGACTCAGCGCCTCACCCAGCCCATACGCCTCGCCACGCACACACAGGAGGCTGGCCGGCGGCGGCTCGCCGCCAACGACGCGGCGATAGACCGCCAGCACGGCGCCCGGCGAAATGGCATGGGTACTGTGCCCCGGCGTATCGTCCGGATAGACGGGCGCCAGCGTGAAAGGCGGCAGCATGGCCAGCCCGGCATCAATGAAGAGCGCGCCACGCCGCCCCTGCAAATCGAGCGCATGTTCGATCTGCAGCTGAAAATCCTCGATCAGCTCGAAATGTTCTGTCAGCCCCTCGCTTTCCAGCCATGCGGCCAGCCGCGCCAGGAGCAACGGCCCCAGGGCATCATCACCCCGGCTGGGATTGCCGCAGGCGAGAACCGCAAAAGCTGGCAACGAGATCATCGGCTGCGTCACGAACGACTCAACTGATCCAGCAGATTGCCTTCGACATCGCGCAACTCGACGACCAGGGGCATCTTTCCCAGGGCATGCGTAGCGCACGACAGGCATGGATCGTAGGCACGAATGGCAACCTCGATGTGATTCAGCAGCCCTTCGGTAATTTCTCGCCCGTGAAGATAGCGCCGGGCAACGTGGCGAATGGCTTCGTTCATCGCCTGGTTATTGTGTGTCGTCGAGACGATCAGGTTGCACATGGTCACCAGGTCGTTCTCATCCACTGCGTAGTGGTGAATCAAGGTTCCGCGCGGCGCTTCAAGCATGCCGACACCTTCCGACACGCGCTCGCCGGTGACCATCAGGTCGTGACCGAGGAGATCAGGGTCGTGCAGCAGATCCTTGATCATCTCGGCGGCATGCAGCATCTCGATCATGCGCGTCCAGTGATAGGCCAGCGCCGCATGCATCGGCGTACCGCCGGCATAATCGATGAATTCGCGGCGTTCGGCATCGGCCAGCGCTGACGGAATGCTGTCGCAGTTCTGCACCCGCGCCAGCGGGCCAACCTTGTACCAGCCATGTTCCTTGCCCAGTGCCGTGAAGAACGGAAACTTCATGTAACTCCAGGGCTTGACCTCTTCCTGGATGTGCTTGGCGTAGTCCGCCGGCGCCACACCATCGAAGAAAACATCACCCTGCTCGTCGCGGGCGCGCAACTTGCCGTCGTACAGATCGAGTTCGCCGTTGTGGCCGATCAGCGACATGAAATGCGAGCGGAAGATACCGAAGCTGTTGTACATCGCCGGGTCGGTTTCGTGCAGTTCGCGCGCCATGTGGACGGCATCGCGGCACCAGCCGATGATCTGGTAGACATCCTTGAGCAGGGTGTCGCGCTCCTCGATGCTGAGCGATTTGTTCACCCCGCCGGGGATCGCACCAGTACCGTGGATCCGCTTGCCGGCGGTGATGCGGATCGCCTCCTGGCCGAACTTGCGAATGAGCACACCGCGCCGCGCGGTCTCCGGGTATTTTTCGGCGACACCGACAATATTGCGCTTGCCGACCTCGCTGTCGAAGCCGAAAAGCAGGTCGGGCGAACACAGATGGAAAAAATGCAGTGCATGTGACTGCATGATCTGGCCGTAGTGCATCAGCCGACGTATTTTTTCGGCCGTCGGCGTCAGTTGCCGGGCGCCAACAATGATGTCCATGGCCTTCGAGGCCGCCAGATGATGAGAGACCGGGCAGATGCCGCACAGGCGCTGCACCATGACCGGCACTTCCCAGTAGGGGCGGCCCTGAATGAATTTTTCGAAGCCACGGAACTCGACGATGTGCAGGCGCACCTGCTGCACCTTGTTGGCCTCGTCCAGCAACAAGGTGACCTTGCCGTGCCCCTCGACACGCGAAACCGGGTCAATGGCCACGCGGCGCAGGCGCTCGGGATGTTCGGCAGTTTCCAAGTGATAGGTCATGTTCGCTCTCAGTCGTAGTGCAGCTTGCCGAAGCCAAGTTCCGGATCGCGGCCGGCGACGATATCGGTCAGAGCCTTCCAGATAGCCTCACCGGAGGGCGGGCAACCGGGAATGAACCAGTCGATTTTCACCACCTCGTGCAGCGGATGCACCTTGTTCAGCGGCAGGGGAAGTTCGGGATCATTGGGAATCAGGCCATGTGCCAGCCCGGGGCTGGTGTGATAGACCTCTTCCAGGATTTCCGTGAGCTTGAGATGGTTGCGCTGTGCCGGCAGCCCGCCATTGACCGCACAGGCACCGAGCGCGACCAGCTTGGTGCAACGGGCGCGGAACTCGCGCAGGATGTGCACGTTCTCGGCATTGCACAGACCGCCCTCGATGATGCCGAGATCGCAGTCACCAACCACCTTGATGTCGGTCAGCGGCGAACGGTCGAATTCGATCAGTTCGACCAGCTCGAACAGGTGCTCGTCGATATCGAGGAAGGACATGTGGCAGCCGAAACACCCGGCCAGCGAGGTGGTCGCAACGCGCAACTTCTTTTTGCTTTCCATCACGCCTCCACTTTCGTCGGCAACGGCGAATAGTCGGGACATTCGGAGATCGGCGCCTTGTCGTAGGTGCGCTCACCAATCGGCACGGCAAAGCCTTGCCGCTTCTTGAGGATGACACCAACCGGGCAAACCTGGAGCGCCTTGTCGTCCATCCCGACATTGGTATCAGCCAACCGGCCCGAGGCAGCGTTCACCACCAGCTTCGTACCAATACCCCTGCCCGACAGGGCAAAGACACATTTCTCATCGACATCGCGGCTGGCCCTTACGCACAGCGAGCAGAGAATGCAGCGGTTGAAATCGAGCAGGATTTCGGGATGCGAGGCATCCACCGGCCGACTCGGGTAGAAGTGATCGAAATGCGGCGTCATCATGCCGAGTTCGTAGGCGGTCGCCTGCAACTTGCAATTGCCGCTTTTCTCGCAGGATGGGCAGAAGTGGTTGCCTTCGACAAAGAGCATCTGCAGCAGCGTACGCCGCTCGTCGTTGAGTGGCTTTGTATCGCTTTCCACCACCTGCCCGGCTGCTGCATGCGTCGTGCAGGAAGCCATGTGGCGACCATTGACCGTCACCGTGCACAGCTTGCACGACCCGTGCGGCTTGAACTCCGGGTGGTAGCAGAGATGCGGGATCCAGGCCCCCTGCTCCTGTGCCGCCTGGATGATGGTCTGGCCGTCGCGGAAAGGAATCTCCTTGCCGTCCAGCGTAAAGGTCGCGCTCATGGTTGCTGTTCCTCGAAATGCCGCGAAAGGTGTGCGCCCTCGTCATCGCGCCCGGTCATCAGGCGCGCCGGCGCCAGCGCCCGGTCAAGATCGAAGGCCGGTTCGTAGTTCTCGTTCGACAGATGGCGCTCGTAGGCCGGGCGGAAACGGGCAATGGTGTCGAGCACCGGGTTGCAGGCCGAATGCCCGAGGCCGCAGTGGCTCATCTGCTGCAGGATATGGTTCATGTTCTCGATTTCGCCGAAGTCGTAGGGCGAACCATGCCCGTTGGCCAGCTTGTCCATCAGGTTCTTCAGCAGCGAAGTACCGACACGGCAAGGCGTGCAGAAGCCGCAACTCTCGTGGGCAAAGAAATGAGTGAAATTACGCGCCACCTCGAACATGTCGCGGGTGGCATCGAAGACCATGAAGGCACCGGCTGAAGGTACATCCTCGAAGGCGATGCGCCGGCCGAACTCGGCAACACTGACGCAGGTGCCGGAAGGCCCGCCGACCTGGACGGCCTGCGTACCCGTGGCGCCACAAGCCGCCAGTACCTCGCCGATGCTGACACCGAGCGGAAATTCGTAAATGCCGGGCCGCGCCACATCGCCGGAGATCGACAGCAGTTTGGTACCGGTCGATTTCTCCGTGCCGATACCGGCAAACCACGCCCCTCCTTTCAGCGCGATCAGCGCCGAGCAGGCAAAGGTTTCGACGTTATCGACCACCGTCGGCTGGTCGAGATAACCATTGGTCACCGGGAACGGGGGCCGGTTGCGCGGGGTACCGCGCTTGCCTTCCAGCGACTCGATCAGCGCCGATTCCTCGCCGCAGACGTAGGCGCCGGCGCCGAGGTGAATCTCGATATCAAAGTCGGCGCCAGGAATGCCGAGAATCGATTTGCCCAGCACGCCCGCCTCACGACGACGTGCCAGAACACCTTCAAGCTTGTCGAGCAAGTAACGGTATTCGCCACGCAGGTAGAGGAAACCTCTGGTTGCACCGACCGCATAGGCAGCTACGGTCATGCCTTCGAAAACCAGATCGGCGTAGCTGTTCAGCAGCACGCGATCCTTGAAGGTACCGGGTTCGCCTTCATCGGCGTTGCAAACGACGATGCGTTCCTTGCCATCGGCCACCGGGGCATTGCGGCAGGCGTCCCACTTCAGTGCCGTCGAGAAACCGGCGCCGCCGCGACCGCGCAGCCCGGCACGGCGGACTTCGTCGATGACCGCTGCCGGCCCGAGCAGACCGGCAGGCAGGCCCTCACGCCAGGAGCGAGTATTCGAGGCCTCAAGGCCATCGTGACCGGCCCGCGCACGCGCTGCTTTGAGTGCTTCACCAGGAACGACAGTGCTGGTCAGCAGTACATCGCGCTGGCAGATATTGTCTTCAACCGCGAACAGCTCGCCGGGCCATTCGCCCAGCGGCACTTCGTTGCGGATCAGTTCGCACAACTGGTCAATGCGGGCTTCGGTCAGCTTCGGAATGGTCAGGTTGTTGACCAGCATGGCCGGCCCCTGATCACCCATACCGATGCACGAGGTGGTGTCGATGCTGACCAGACCGTCTTCGGAGACTTTGCCTTTCTCCACCCACAGGCTCTGGCACATGCGTTCCATCAGCGCCTGGCTGCCCTGCATGCGTTCGATGATGTTGTCGGAAAACAGTACCCGATAACGGCCGCGCGGACGGGTGTAGAAGAAACTGTAGAAGCCGGCCACCCCTTCGATCTTCGAATGCGGCAGCTTCAACGCCTGTTCGATGGCCTCGATCGCTTCGGGGGAGATCCAGTCAAGCTGTTCCTGCACCTCGCGCAGAATCTGCACCAAGGCCGTCGGATCGTTGTGCCAGCGCGCCAGAATGGAGGGGAGAATGCTTGAAATCGAACTGATCTTTGCGCTCATGTGAACTCCGGAAGTTTCCATTCTCCTGCACGACCAATCCTACTGCGACAAGCGACCAACGCACTGACCTGGATCAAGACAGGATCATGTGCTTATGCAGCAATATGAACACGCCAGTGTGAATTCTCCGTGAATGGCAAATCCCGTGTTGTATGCCGCACCGCAGCAATTTATACTGACAACACAACCTAGAACGGAGTCCGGCATGAATTCCCCTTCGCAAAGCGAGCAGTTTTTCGAGAACCGCATCTACAGCGAAATCAAACTGGGCGACACGGCCTCCCTGGTACGAACCCTGCGCCCTGAAGACATTCAGCTGTTTGCCGTGATGACCGGCGACATCAATCCGGCCATCGTCGATCAGGAGTTTGCTCACAGCGGTATCTTCCGCGAAGTCATCGCCCACGGCATGTGGTCCGCCTCCTTGATTTCCACCGTGCTCGGCACGCAATATCCCGGCCCGGGCACCATTCTGGTCGACCAGTCGCTGCATTTCCTGCGGCCGGTAACCATCGGTGACACCATCACCATTTCCGTCACGGTGAAGAAAAAGTTCGATCACAATCACCACGTTCTTTTTGACTGTAGCTGTACCAATCAGGAAGGCGTCCCGGTCATTCAGGGCACGGTCGAGGCGCTGGCACCGCTCGAGAAAATCAAGCGCCTGCGCATGACGCTGCCGGAAATCACCATCTCCGACAAGCACGGTCGTTACCAGCGCCTGCTGGCAAAGGCGCACGGCCTGCCGCCGATCGACATGGCCGTTGTCCACCCCTGCGACTTCGAGTCATTGAAGGGGCCGCTGCTGGCCGCCGAAGCCGGCCTGATCGAACCGATCCTGATCGGCCCGGAAGTAAAAATACGCGCATTGGCGGAAGAACATGGCTTCAACCTCGCCCGCTACCGCATTGTCAACGTCAAGCACAGCCACGAAGCGGCAGCGATGGCCGTAACGCTGGTACGCAACGGCGACGCCGACGCCCTGATGAAAGGCAGCCTGCATACAGACGAGCTGATGGCTGAGATCGTTTCCCGCGCCGGCGGCCTGCGTACCGACCGCCGCCTCTCACACGTTTTCGTGATGGATGTACCGACCTACCCGAAGCCCTTGCTGATCACCGATGCAGCGATCAACATCGCGCCGACGCTTGAGGAAAAAGTACATATCGTCCAGAACGCCATCGATCTGGCGCACATCCTCGGTTACTCCGACCCGAAAGTGGCGATTCTCTCTGCCGTCGAAACGGTCAACCCGAAGATCCAGTCGACGCTCGATGCCGCCGCCCTGTGCAAGATGGCCGATCGCGGCCAGATCAAGGGCGGCATCCTCGATGGCCCGCTGGCTTTCGACAACGCCGTTTCGATCGTGGCCGCCAAAACCAAGGGCATCAAGTCGGCGGTGGCCGGCCATGCCGAGATCCTGGTGGTGCCTGATCTTGAATCGGGCAACATGGTTGCCAAGCAGCTCGAATACCTGGCCAACGCACTGACCGCCGGCGTCGTCCTCGGCGCCCGTGTGCCGATCGTGCTGACCAGCCGTGCCGACACCGCCGAAACCCGTGTCGCCTCCTGTGCCATCGCAGCGCTCATCGCACACGCCAATCGCAGCAAAGTCGAAGAATGAAACGCGCAATCCTCACCATCAACGCCGGTTCCTCGTCGATCAAGTTTGCCCTCTATGCGGCAGACGAAACGCTGGCCCGCCACCCCTTCCTCGGCGGCCAGATCGACGGGATCGGCGCTTCAGCCAAGCTCATCGTCAAGAATGCCGAAGGGCAGCGGATCGCCGAAGAGCACCTGACCGAAGGCGTCAAGCACGCAGAGGCACTGGCCGGTCTGTTTTCATGGATGGAAAACTACGCGCGCACCTCGAACGACGCCAACACCGCACGGAAGATCGTCGCGGTCGGCCATCGCGTCGTCCATGGCGGCGAGCTTTACTCGCAGCCGGTACGCCTCGACGAAGCCGCCGTCGCTGCACTAGAGCAATTTATCGTGCTGGCCCCCCTGCATCAGCCGCATAACCTGAACGGCATCAAGGCGCTGACTGCCCGTCTGCCCGGTGTGCCGCAGGTGGCCTGCTTCGATACGGCCTTCCACCGCACACAGCCGGCACTGGCACAGCTCTTTGCCATCCCCCGCGCACTCACTGCCGAAGGCGTCAAGCGTTACGGCTTCCACGGCCTCTCCTACGAATTCATCGCCCGTGTGCTGCCGGAGCATACGGCCAAGGCACACGGCCGCGTCATCGTTGCCCACCTCGGTAACGGCGCCAGCATGTGCGCCATGATCGGTGGCAAGAGCCAGACCTCCTCGATGGGTTTTACCGCCATTGACGGCCTGATGATGGGCACGCGCACCGGCGCCCTCGACCCCGGTGTCATCCTCTACCTGCTGCAAGCCAAGGGCATGGATGCCAAGGCACTGGAAAAGTTGCTCTACAAGGAATCCGGCCTGCTCGGCGTTTCCGGTATCAGCCAGGACATGCGCACCCTGCTGTCCAGCGACAAGCCGGAAGCCAATGAAGCGGTCGATCTCTTCTGCTACCGCATCATTCGCGAAATCGGCGCGCTCAGCGCCTGCATCGGCGGCATCGATGCGCTCGTCTTCACCGGTGGCATCGGTGAGCACGCCGCTGAGGTTCGGCGCCGTGTCTGCACGCAACTGCAATGGCTGGGAGTGGAATTTGATCAAACGGCCAACAGCGGCAACCAGATCCACATCAGCGCCCCCAGCAGCCAGGTCGAAGTCCTCGTCCTCCCCACCGACGAGGAATGGATGATCGCTCAGCACACCTACGACTTCCTCTAAGCGGTCGTTCGTTTACGACTGGCCGGCACCGGCCGGCGGCTTTCGCCGCCAGGTCCAGCCACCTCGCCAACGACAGCCAGCAAATGCCTTGCGGTGACAGCGCAGCGCAGTGCGATGCCGGCTGAAATGGGTGCGGACCTCACCGGTAGGCACTGGGGAGTTGCCCCGGATTCCACCCGGATTGAACTCCGATTCAAATCACAACACGACCTATGTCGAAGCAATGGATATGCGTTGTGCAACGCACAATTTTTGCTGCCTGCTCCTGAAAAAACCAAACCGTAAGCGCCTGTTTACAGGCCATTCGCAGATTCGTGCACCAGCCCCCAGAAAAACTACATCTAGTCAACTTCTTGCCTTCACCTACTAGATATAGTAGCTTTACGTCTATCCGCTCCGCTGCAAATAACAACTTATTACCTTCTGCATAGCTCCACAGAATTCAATAATTCGAACAGGATGAGACCATGAGCACTGCCGCCAAACAGCTGTCGCTGTCCAACGTTCCCGACGCACCGGAAATCGGTCCGCTGCCGGAACAGGAAATCTCCATTGAAGTACTTGTCGAGAAATACGCCAAGGGCAAGGAAACGAACGTGCACGACGTTCGCCGCCGCGTTGCCTCGGCACTCGCCGCCAACGAAGAAGAGAAAAGCCACGCGCACTGGGAGGCCAAATTCCTCTGGGCGCAGGAAAACGGCTTCGTGCCGGCTGGCCGCATCAACTCCGCCGCCGGTACCGACCTCGCTGCCACGCTGATCAACTGCTTCGTGCAGCCGGTCGGTGACTCGATCGTCGAAACCGTCGATGGCAAGCCAGGTATTTACACCGCACTGGCGCAAGCCGCCGAAACCATGCGTCGCGGTGGCGGCGTCGGTTACGACTTCTCGTCGATCCGCCCGGTCGGCGCACTGGTCAAAGGCACGCACTCGCGCGCCTCGGGCCCGGTCTCCTACATGCGTGTGTTCGACCGCTCGTGCGAGACCGTCGAATCCGCCGGTGCCCGCCGTGGTGCGCAGATGGGCGTGCTGCGCTGCGACCATCCGGACATCGAGGACTTCATCCACGCCAAGGACCACGGCGACCTGACCAACTTCAACATCTCGATCGGCGTTACCGACACCTTCATGCAGGCCGTCGAAGCGGATACCGAAGTCGAACTGACGCACCGCGCCGAACCGAACGTGGACATGAAGGCCGCCGGCGCCTACCAGCGCGAAGATGGCCTGTGGGTCTATCGCAAGGTACCGGCACGCGACCTATGGGATCAGGTGATGAAGTCCACCTACGACCATGCGGAGCCGGGCATCCTGTTCCTCGACCGCATGAACAAGGACAACAACCTCAACTACTGCGAGCTGATCGAAGCCACCAACCCGTGTGCCGAGCAGCCGCTGCCGCCGTATGGCTGCTGCTGCCTGGGTTCGATCAACCTGACCCTGTTCGTCAATCATCCGTTTACCGATCAGGCCAGCTTCGATTTCGACGCCTTCGCCGAAGTGGTCAAGGTTTCCACGCGCATGCTCGACAACGTGCTTGACGTCACCGCCTGGCCGCTCGACCGCCAGCGCGAGGAAGCTGCCAACAAGCGCCGCGTCGGCCTCGGCTATACCGGCCTCGGCGACGCGCTGTGCATGCTGCGCCTGCGCTACGACCGTCCGGAAGCCCGCGCCATGGCCGCCCGCATTTCCGAGCACATGCGCGACACCGCCTATCTGGCCTCGGTCGATCTGGCCAAGGAGCGCGGCGCCTTCCCGCTGTTCAACGCCGAGCTGTATCTCTCCGGCGGCAACTTCGCCTCGCGCCTGCCGGCCGACGTGAAGACCGAGATCCGCAAGCACGGCCTGCGCAACTCGCACCTGCTGTCGATCGCCCCCACCGGCACCATCTCGCTGGCCTTCGCCGACAACGCCTCGAACGGTATCGAACCGCCCTTCTCCTGGACCTACAGCCGCAAGAAGCGCATGCAGGACGGCACGCTCAAGGAGTACTCGGTCGAAGACTACGCATGGCGCCTGTACAAGCACCTCGGCGGCGACGTCGAGAAGCTGCCGGACTACTTCGTCACCGCGCTTGAAATCTCCGCGCAGGCGCACGAGGAAATGGTGGCAGCTGTCGCCCCGAGCATCGACACCTCGATCTCGAAGACAGTCAACGTGCCGGCCGACTACCCCTACGAGAACTTCCAGGATCTCTACATGACGGCCTGGAAGTCCGGCCTCAAGGGGCTGGCCACCTACCGTCCGAACAGCGTTCTCGGCTCGGTGCTCTCCGTCGAGCCGGCCAAGGTTGAAGCTCAGGATGCTGCCAAGACACCGCAAGACTTCGTCACCGGCGATGCCAACCGCCGCCTGCGCATCCAGAACCTGCCGGCACCGGTGCTCTCCAGCCTGCGCTGGCCGGGCCGCCCGAACCTGCCGGAAGGCAACATGGCATGGACCTACATGATCGACCACCCGCAGGGCAAATTCGCCCTGTTCGTCGGTCATATCGAGCAGGAAGGCAAGAACTGGCCGTTCGAGGCCTGGGTCAATGGCCCGGCGCAGCCGCGCGGCCTCGGTGCCGTCGCCAAGACGCTGTCGATGGACATGCGCGCCAACGACCGCGCCTGGCTGGAACTGAAGCTGGAATCGCTGGCCAAGACACCGGAAGGCGAAGGCTTCGTCATGGCCTTCCCGCCGCACGGCGAGCACAAGCAGATGCCGGGCGTCGTCGCCGCCATGGCTCAGCTGATCCACCACCGTGTCGAACAGATCGGCGGCTTCAAGCAGGAAGGCCCGACGCCGGTGCTTGATGCCCTGTTCAGCCTGAAGGAACCGAAGACCGGTACCGACGGCACGCTGTCCTGGACCGTCGATATCTTCAACCCGGCCACCGGCGAAGACTTCGTGCTCGGCTTGAAGGAAATCATGCTGCCGGACGGCGTCACTCGCCCCTACTCGGTGTGGCTGTCGGGCAACTACCCGCGCGCACTGGATGGCCTGACCAAGCTGCTCTCGCTCGACATGCGCGTGCTCGACCCGGCCTGGATCGGCATGAAACTCCGGAAACTGCTGGACTACCCGGAGCCGCTGGGCGACTTCATGGCCTTCGTGCCGGGTACCCGCAAGCAGGCCAACTACCCGTCGACCGTGGCCTACATGGCACACCTCATCATCCACCGCTACGCCATGCTCGGCATTCTCGACGAGAACGGTTTCCCGGTGCAGCAGATGGGCATCCTCGAAGCACCGGAAGCTGCCTCGAACAGCGTGCGCCCGACGCAAGGCAAGCTGTGCAGTGAGTGCGGTAACACGACGGTGATCCGCAAGGATGGCTGCGATTTTTGTACCGCCTGCGGTGCAGTCGGCACCTGCGGCTAGACCTTATTTCATCTAAGGTTATACTGACGGGGCGTCTTTAGGGGCGCCCCGTTTTTTTCGGGCCAAAAATAACAAATGCTGCAAATGCAGCGCTTTGGGGGAAGGACAAACTGCCATGAGCAAAATTGCTCATATCGTTTGGACACGTCTGATCGGGCTGATGCCCGGGGAGCTGAACCGCTCCGAACTCATCTGGCTGCTCTCGCCACACACCCATTTCACCCTGCTGGCCCGCCGTCGCGCGACGATGATCGTCGACCGCGTGCGCCTCTTCGCTTTTCTCTTTGCAGTACTGACACCGCTTTGGGTAGTCATCGATTATTTTGTCTTCCCCTACCCGCTCTGGCTTTCCCTCGGTGCATTGCGCCTGTCGGCGAGCTTCGCATTTGCCCTGATCGTTGTCGGCTACCGCCCCTCAGGCAGCTTGCCCGACGCCTATCGCGCGATGGCCTTGTTGTTTGCCGTTCCGACGGTGTTCTATGTCGCCTCGCACCAGTTGCTTGCCGGGCACCAGTTTGCCGGCCTCTCGGCCGCTTTTGCCACGGGCTATGCCTTCCTTCCCTTCGTCCTGCTCGCCGGCCTGGCCATTTTTCCACTAAGTTTCGTTGAAAACCTGCTGATTGCCAGCCCGATCCTTCTCGCCCAGGCATTGTCGGGTTACATGCGCTGGGCAACGCTCGACTGGCCTTCGTTTGCCGGCGCCTTCTGGCTGCTCGCGCTGATTACGGGCGTTTCCAACCTGGCCGGAATGAGCCAGCTGGCCTTCATGATTGCGCTTGTGCGGCAAGCGATCCGAGACCCGCTGACCGGAACCTTCTCGCGCAGCAGCGGCGAAGAAACACTGGAAATGCAGTTCACCGTGGCCAAGCGGAGCAACGCTCCGCTGGCTATCGCCTTTGTTGACCTTGACCACTTCAAGAGCGTCAACGACACCTTTGGTCACGAAGCGGGCGATCAGGTACTGGCGACCGCCGCCGGCACCATCAACGCCAACCTGCGCCGAGGCGACATGCTGGTGCGTTGGGGCGGAGAGGAGTTCGTGCTGATCCTGCCGAATACCGATATGCACCAGGCGAGCAATGCACTCGCCCGCCTGCGCCAGAAAGGTTTTGGATTGCGCCCGGATGGTTCGCCGGTAACGGCCAGCATCGGCATCGCTGAACTTCTCGCTGAAAATGCGGCGGACTGGCGGGAGCTGATCGAAATTGCCGACAAGCGCATGTATCACGCCAAGACGAACGGTCGTGACCAGATCATCTGCAAGATAGCGATGGATGCTGAGATGGAAGCCGCCTGACGAAATAAGCGCAACGACGAGAGAGGCCTGGCTGGCAACGCCTCAGGCACGACTCGGTTCAAAGAAAAAACCGGATCAGCGCCAGGTGCCGCCGAGTACCTTTTCGGCCCAGAACAGCGCCGTAATCGTCTTGGCGTCAGTAATCGAGCCATCGCGGACAGCGGCAACCGCAGCATCAAGCGACAAGGTCAGCACATCGAGAAACTCGTTGTGGTCGAGTGCCGGCTCGGCAACCTTGCGCAGTCCCCGCGCCAGAAAAATCTCGATTCGCTCGTTTGAGTAGCCAATGCAGGGGTGCATGACACCGAGATGGGTCCACCCGTCGGCGACGTAGCCCGTCTCCTCAAGGAGTTCACGACGGGCAGTGGTCTCGATTGCTTCGCCCGCATCGATCTTGCCAGCGGGAAGTTCGAGAAAATCACGCTGCAGCGGATAGCGGAACTGGTTTTCGAAGAGCAGGTTGCCATCGTCGAGCACGGGAACGATGACGACAGCACCGGGATGGACGATGTATTCGCGACTACTTTCTCCGCCATCGGGCAGACGCACACGGTCCTTGCGCACGTCGAGCAGTACTCCTTGGAATACCTGAGTACTTTCGAGTTTCTCTTCATGCAGATGGGTCATGTGTCACCTCCGGAAACAAAGAGGCCCGCGCGGGGCGGGCCTCGTTCATGCAGCGCAGCGCCAAAGGATCAGAGCGAGCGCAGCAGTGTGTAGGCACAAAGCGACATCAGCGCCTGCGGGAAGATGCCGAGGAAGGCGACGGCCAGACCATTGGCCGACATCAGCACCTTGATGTCGAACGGGGCTTCGATCGGCGAGGTATCGGTCGGCTGGTCGAAATACATCAGCTTGACGACACGCAGGTAGTAGTAAGCGCCGATCAGCGAGAAGATGACCGCTGCGATGGCCAGCCACATGTAGCCAGCCGCAACGACCGCTTGCAGGACCGAAAGTTTGGCGAAGAAGCCAACGAAGAACGGGACGCCGGCCATCGAGAACATGAGCATCATCATGATCGCGGCGAACCACGGGCTGCGCTTGTTAAGGCCCTTGAAGTCATCAAGTTGGTCCGCTTCGAAACCGGAACGCGCCAGCAGCAGGATCATGCCGAAGGTGCCGGCACTGGTCAGCACGTAGGTGACGACATAGAACATCGCCGAGCTGTAGGCATTGAGCGCATAGCGTGCATCGCCACCGACGACGCCGGTCACGATACCAAGCAGCATGAAGCCCATGTGCGAGATGGCCGAGTAGGCGAGCATGCGCTTGAGGTTGGTCTGCGCAAT
>JBAYVG010000010.1:0-53634 GCA_041674785.1 Rhodocyclaceae bacterium | reverse complement strand
GCGCTGCCGGACTGGACGCAATCGGTCGGCATGATCTTCTCGCTGATCCTGCTGGCGCCGTCGTGGGGCGGCATGATCAACGGCATCATGACGCTGCAGGGTGCCTGGCACAAACTGCGTGACGATCCGATCCTCAAGTTCCTGATCACCTCGCTCTCGTTCTACGGCATGTCGACCTTTGAAGGTCCGATGATGGCCATCAAGACCGTGAATGCGCTGTCGCACTACACCGACTGGACGGTTGGCCACGTGCACTCCGGCGCCCTGGGCTGGGTAGCCATGGTCTCAATCGGCTCGATCTACTACCTGCTGCCGAAGCTTTTTGGCAAACAGGAGATGCATAGCGTCAAGCTGATCACCGTGCACTTCTGGGTGGCGACTATCGGCGTCGTGCTCTACATCTCCTCGATGTGGATTGCCGGCGTGATGCAGGGTTTGATGTGGCGCGCAGTCAATGCCGACGGCACGTTGACCTACAGCTTTGTCGAAGCGGTGAAGGGTAGCTATCCGTTCTGGACGATCCGCTTTGTTGGCGGTCTGCTCTTCCTCTCCGGCATGTTGATCATGGCTTACAACATGTTCAAGACCATGGCCGGCGGCAACACTGCAGATGCACCGGTGTTGGCTGCTGCCGGTCATCACGCCTGATTCAGGGAGGAAAAACAAAATGATTACGCACGACAAGATCGAACGTAATGTCGGCCTGATGATCATCCTGACCATTCTGGTGGTCAGTGTTGGTGGCTTGGTCGAGATCGTTCCGCTGTTCTTCCAGAAGTCGACCACGCAACCGGTGGCCGGTCTCAAGCCATACGATGCCGTTCAGCTTGCTGGTCGCGACGTCTATCTTCGTGAAGGCTGCTACAACTGCCACTCACAGATGATTCGTCCGTTCCGCGCCGAGACCGAGCGCTATGGTCACTATTCGGTGGCTGGGGAATTCGTCTATGACCATCCTTTCCAGTGGGGCTCCAAGCGCACCGGACCGGATCTCCATCGCGTTGGCGGCCGCTACTCGGATGAGTGGCATGTCGCGCACCTGATGAATCCGCGAGACGTTGTTCCTGAGTCCAACATGCCGGCTTACCCCTGGCTGGCGAAGGCTGCAGCCAAGGACACCGTTGGTGCCGATATTGAAGCCAAGATGAATGGGCTGTCGAAAGTAGGCGTGCCTTACACCGAGGAAGACAAAAAGGGTGCCAAGGCCGCCATTGGCGACAAGACTGAACTCGATGTGCTGATTGCCTACCTGCAGGGTCTGGGTACGGCGCTCAAGGACACCAAGTAAAGTCATGGACATCAACGATCTGCGTTCCATCGTGACGGTTGTCTCGTTTGCCATGTTTATCGGCATCGTCTGGTGGGCTTACAGCAGGGGTAGCAAGCAGCGCTTCGACGAAGCTGCCAACCTGCCGTTCGCAGAAGATGAAGGCGACCGTGTCCATGCCGGACCGGCCCGCCAAGAGAAAAGGAAAACATCATGAGCGATTTTGTGAATGAGTTCTGGAACTGGTACGTCATCGTGACGGTACTGGTCAGTGTCATTGGCTGCGCTGCACTTCTCTGGGTTCAGAGCAGGGCGCCGATTACTGCAGGGAAAACCTGTGGCCACGTATGGGACGAAACGCTTGAGGAGTACAACAACCCGATGCCGAAGTGGTGGAGCTGGTTGTTCTACATCACGGTTGTCTTCTCGCTTGTATACCTCGTTCTTTATCCCGGTCTGGGTAGCTTCCAGGGCGTTTTCGGCTGGTCGTCTGCCGGCCAGCACAAGGCCGAGGTCGAGAAGGTCGATGCGCAGATCAAGCCACTCTTCGACAAGTACCTGAAGATGGACTTGAAGGCTGTTGCAGCCGACAAAGAGGCGATGGAAATGGGCAAGCGCCTGTACCTCACCTACTGCATGCAGTGCCACGGCACGGATGCGCGTGGTTCGAAAGGTTTCCCGAATCTTGCTGATAGCGACTGGCTGTATGGCGGCGAGCCGGAGCAAATCGTCGAGACCATTGCCAATGGTCGTAATGGCATGATGCCGGCTTACGGCGGCAACGAAGAAGCCGTGGGCGGTGCGACCGGTGCCAAGGAAGTTGCGCACTATGTTCGCTCCCTATCCGGATTGCCGGGCGACTCGTTGCTGGCAGCCAAGGGTAAGGACAAGTTTGCTGCCGCGTGTGCTGCATGCCATGGTGCCGACGGCAAGGGTATGCAGGCGATGGGAGCCCCGAACCTGACGGATAAGGTCTGGCTCTACGGTGGCAGTGAAAATACCATCGTTGAGACCATTACCAAGGGTCGCCAGAACAAGATGCCGGCGTGGAAGGAATTCCTCGGTGACGGTAAGGTGCACGTGCTGTCGGCCTACGTGTATGGGCTTGCAGCCGCTGGTGACAAGAAGTAAATATTCGTTCAGCGTGTGAGCCCGAAACGGCTCGCACGCTTTCTCCTGTAGTTCAAACAGCAGATTTTCGTCACAATTGCAGGTGTTCTCCCACCGTATATTAGTAACTAATGTAATTCTGACGAAGGTTTGAAAGCCCCATCATGAATCAGCCGCTTGAGCCAGGCGCCAAAGTCGCCGTGGTGAATACCGCAAGCCTCTACGAAAAACACCGGAAGGTTTACCCGCGCAGCATTACCGGCCTGTTCGCCAACTGGCGCTGGGCGATGGTCTGGTTTACCCAATTGATCTTCTACGGGATGTGCTGGCTGGAGTGGAATGGCCGTCAGGCGGTTCTCTTTCATGTCATCGAGCGCAAGTTCTACCTCTTCGGTCTGGTGCTCTGGCCGCAGGATGTGCTCTATCTGGCCATCCTCCTCATTGTCTCGGCGTTTGCCCTTTTTCTGGTGACGGCCGTCGGTGGTCGTCTCTTCTGCGGCTACGTCTGTCCGCAGACGGTCTACACCGAAATCCTGCTATGGATCGAAACCAAGATCGAAGGTGAGCGCCCGGCGCGCATGAAGCTCGACAAAGGGCCGCGGAATGCGCGCTGGTTCCGGCTAAAAGCTGCCAAGCATGCACTGTGGCTGGTGGTGGCGTTGTGGACGGGCTTTACCTTTGTTGGCTACTTCACGCCAATCCGTGAATTGACCGCATCCGCACAATCGCTGGCTTTTGGCCCGTGGGAGTGGTTCTGGATCCTGTTCTATGCCGGTTTTCTCTACATGCAGGCCGGCTTCCTCCGTGAGCAGGTCTGCAAGTACATGTGCCCCTATGCCCGCTTCCAGGGGGTGATGTTTGACCCGGATACGCTGGTCATTGCCTACGATACCGAGCGCGGTGAGCCGCGTGCGCTGCGCAAGAAAGGTGTCGACTACAAGGCCCAGGGGCTGGGAGACTGCATCGATTGCGGCTTGTGTGTTCAGGTCTGCCCGACCGGCATCGACATCCGTGATGGCTTGCAGATGGAATGCATCGCCTGCGCCGCCTGTATTGATGCCTGCGATCAGGTCATGGACAAGGTTGCCTATCCGCGCGGCCTGATCCGCTACTCAACGGAGGCAGCGCTGGAAAAGCACTACACCAGCAAGGACATCGTTGCGCACCTGATGCGACCGCGCACGCTGCTCTACAGCGCGATCCTGATGGCGATAACTCTTGCGACCGCCTGGTCGATGGCGACGCGCATTCCCTTGAAGGTGGACATCATCCGCGATCGCTCGACGCTCAGCCGCGAAGCAGACGATGGGCGTATCGAAAATATCTACACCCTGCATCTTTCGAATACCAGCGAAACTGCCCATCGCTTTGCACTGTCGGTCAGTGGCCTTGAGGGTATCGACATTGTTGGTGAACGGATTGTCGAGGTGCCAGCGTCCAGCCTGAAATCGATCAACGTTCGTGTGCGCGTCGATCCGGGGCTGGGCAACAAAGGATCGAATCCGATCCATTTTGAGGTCCAGGCGCAGAATCACGAGAAAATTGCGGTGCGCGAAAAAGCGACTTTCCTGATGCCATGAGCACGCCCATTACAAGCTCGAAACCCTGGTATCGCGAACCCTGGCCGTGGATCCTGATGGCAGGCCCGGCCATTGTCGTGGTGGCTGGCTTCATTACTGCCTGGCTGGCGATTCGCAGTGCCGACGGTTTGGTTGATGATGATTACTACAAACAGGGACTTGCCGTAAATCAGCGCATGGCGCGCGACGATGCAGCGACCGGACTTGGCCTGGCTGCCGAAGTGGTGGTCGGCGACAACGGTCTCGACCTGCGCCTCTTTCTGTCTGCACGGGAAGCCGCGGTCCTGCCGGAAAACCTGGTTTTCAGGACGGTTCATCCGACACGGGCTGGCGCCGATCAAAGCGTCATCCTCAAACGCGATAGTGCAGGATTCTATGTCGGCCGTTTGGCGGCCACCGTGCACGGGCGCTGGCATGTGTCCCTGGAGGATCAGGAGCGGAAATGGCGCCTGACTGCGGACTGGAATGCAGGCAAGGAATCAACGTTGCAGCTGCCGGCTGCAACCAGCAAGGCTATCAACCGGGGGAGGTAACTATGGCTTGGGAATTGTTGTTCACGAGTGATATCGGCTTGTTCAGTCTGTTCGTAATCATCTTTACGGCGGGCATGTCGGTTTTTTATGCCCGCTACTTCAAGAAAAAGATGGACGAGGACCAGCCACAAGGAAAATAGCGCAAGTCGGCAACGGGCGTTTACAGCGCCTGAAACTATGCTTGTGTGGTGAAGCGTCCCCGTGCGGCAGATTGCCGGCGGGGATTTTTTTGCGATCAGCGGCTGGTGCGGCCGGAGGTCAGCGCAGCTTCCACCGCATCGGGGTCGTTGAGCCTGTCCCACGGTTCCATCAGCACCAGCCACAAGAGTTTCTCGAATTCGCTGGAGAAACGTGCGACGATCAACTCCGGGTCGGGAACGCGGCTACTGTCAGTCATCAGGCCGAACTGCACCTTGTCGTCGTAGGACAGGATGGATACCCCCATCCCGATGTTGCCCGATTGGGGGACCCAGAACATCTGCTGTTTGAGTCGGCTGCCGGCAAACCAGCGCGGCTTCTGCGGCCCCGGTACATTGGTCATCACCGCTGTCGCCTTGTTGGCCAGCAGATCAAGAATCTGCTGCTGCACGAATTTTGGCGCCATGCCAACCGCGCCGAGGATAGAGAGCGTCAGCATGGCCTGCAGAGACCCTTTCAGTGCTTCCATGCGTCGCTGAGTCTCGTAGAGGCGTGCCAGCGGATTTTCAACGCCCACCGGAAGTTCGAGCGCGACCAGCCCGAAGCGGTTGCCCAGTTGTTCCGTATCTCCAGCACGTCGAAGGTTGACAGGGACCAGCGCTCGCACCTCGACATCGTCCACCGGGTCACCTTTCTCCACCAGATAGTGGCGCAGGGCACCTGCCGCCGAGGCGAGCAGCATGTCATTGACCGAGCAGCCCAGCACCTTCCCGACAGCCTTTACTTCCGGAAGCGAGATTGGCTCGGACCAGGCCACGCACTTTCGCGTTCCCGGTTTGCCCTTGAAGCGCGTTACAGAGTCGTTGGGCATCATGGCCAGCTTGCCGACTTCGGTGGCAATGCCGGTTCCAAGCCGTGCATACTTCGCCGCCTTGTCAGGATCGAGCATCAGGCCGACATACTTGACCCAGATATTTCCCGACAGCCGAATCGCTGCCAGTGTCGTATCCGACAGCGGCTGATAGATCCACCGCCAGAAGAGATCGCCGAGGCTGTCGGTTTCGTGCGCTTCGTCATCACTCTCGCTATCCAGCGCAAAGGGCGATGACGTGCGTCCTTCTGGGGCCTCTGCGTGCCCATCGGTGAGGGAGTGCATTACACCAATCAGTGCAATGCCGTCGGCAATCGAGTGGTGGATGCGAGCGACCAGCGCAGAGTCACCGGTTTCCATTTCAACAACGTTGAATTCCCATAGTGGCCGATGCGGGTTCAGCGGCGTCCCTGCCAGCTCAGCAACATAATGCTGCAGCTCGGCAGTGCCGCCAGGGAAGGGCAGCAGGGCGTGCCTGATATGTGCGTCGATATCGAAATTTCGATCATCTACCCACCAGGCGCTACTGCCTTCGATGACGGCATTCTGGCGAAAGCGGCGAAAGCCGTGAACGCGGAGCAGGCGCGTCTCCACTGTGCGTCGGAAGCGAGGAAAGTCGAGTCGCCCATCAAAAACCATCACGCCAACGATCTGCATCAGATTGGTCGGTCTGTCCATGCGTAGCCAGGCAGTGTCGACGTGTGAGATACGTTCGCGGGTGCTCATGCTGGAAATGCTCCGGATGGGGGGGAGTCAATATAATACCCAAGTCAGATTCAAACCTGACCAGCCAGTGCGCAAGGAGATAGCAATGAGTGATCTGAATGCCCGTTTTGAAGCCGCTGTGGCTGATTCGAAGAAGCTCAGCGAGCGCCCTGACAACGCCACCTTGCTGAAGCTCTACGCACTGTACAAGCAGGGGGCGGAAGGTGATGTGCAGGGCAAGCGCCCCGGCTTTACCGACATGGTTGGTCGAGCCAAATTCGATGCATGGTCTGCACTTGGCGGCGTCGTGCCCGAGGCCGCGAAAGAGCAATACATCGACCTGATTGCTGATTTGAAAAAGGCTTGATCAGGCCGGGAAATTTTCGTCGAAGAACTTGTGAACTTCCTTCTCGATCATCGGCTTGAACGCTGAGAAGAGAAGCCCGAGCTTGATCTGGATGGCGACCTCCTGGTCGTCCATCGTCAGTTGGCCCTTGACGCCCGGGCGCTGGAAATTGAGCACGTCGCCCTCCCAGCTGTAGGTCATCTCCAGGTCCGCCTGCAATTCGCTGGCAAGATGCTCGGCCGCCTTGCGGGCTTGCTTGATCGTTTTGCCGTGTTTGCGGCAGATATTGATATCGCTCATGGGTCGTTTCTATCGAAGTTCAGCCCGTAGTTCGTGATAGCAGGCGAAGCGCCGCGCTGTAATTGCACCGTTTGCAACTGCAGCACGCAAGGCACAGTCCGGCTCCCGGTCGTGATGGCAGTCGCGGAATCGGCATTGGCCGAGCAGCGGCTGGAACTCCGGAAACCCGGCTTCCAGCGTCGCCAGATCGAGGTGGCGCAGGCCGAACTCCTGCAGACCCGGCGAGTCGATCAGATCAGATGCTGCATCGAGATGGTAGAGGCGGGCATGTGTGGTCGTGTGCTTGCCTGAATCCAGTGCTTCGGAAATTTCCCGCGTGGCCGCGTTGGCCCCTGGAATCAACGCATTGATCAGGGTCGATTTCCCCATTCCCGACTGCCCGACGAGAACGCTGGTTTCGCCATGCAAGTACGGCAGCAGGGCATTCCCGCATTCTTTCGCGGACAGCTCGACAACGGCGTACCCCAGTTGTCGGTAAATCTTCAGTGCCTCGCGCGCAGCAGGCAGTGCGTTCGTGAGGTCGCACTTGTTGAGGACGATCAAGGCCTTGATCTCCTGGCTGTCGGCTGCCACCAGGCAGCGGGTGACCAGCGTGTCGGAAAAAGACGGCTCGGTAGCCACAACAATCGCAATCTGCGTCACGTTGGCGGCAATCAGCTTCTGGCGGAAGTCGTTTGAGCGGTAGAGCAGGCTGCGCCGCTCCGTTGTCTTTTCGACTACGCCTTGTCCCTCGCCCGTAGTCATTACGGTCACGCGGTCGCCGCAGGCCAGTTCACTTTTCTTTCCGCGCGGAAAGCACAGTCGTGTCGAAGCGTCAGCAAACTCGACAAGATACTGTCGGCCAAACGCAGCGATGATCAATCCGTCGTGGTTCAAGTGTTTGCAGCCTGTAGGCGGGAAATGCGAATGGCGGCCGGCGGGTGTGAATCGTAGAAGAGCGAATGCACCGGGTCCGGCGTCAGGGTTGCTGCATTGTCCTCATACAGCTTGACCAGGGCATGAACCAGGTCGTTGCTGCTGGCATGTGCCGCCGCATACTGGTCGGCCTCGAATTCGTGGCGGCGCGAGAGCAGGCTGCCCAGCGGCGTCAGCGGAAAGGTGAAGACCGGAAGGGCGACGAAGAAGAGAATAAGCGCCATGGCTGTACCCTGGTTGGCGCTCTCGACACCGAGTCCGGCATAGAACCACGGGGCCTCGATCAGCTGGCCAAGCAAGGCGAGAAATGCCAGTGACACAGCAAACATCATGACGATGCGCTTGAAAACGTGGCGATGTCGGAAATGTCCCAGTTCGTGGGCCAGCACCGCTTCGATTTCTTCCGGCTGCAGGCGTTTGAGCAGGGTGTCAAAGAAAACGATGCGCTTGTTCTGGCCAAAGCCGGTGAAATAGGCATTGCCATGGGCGGAGCGTCGCGAGCCATCCATGACAAACAGGCCACCTGAACGAAAGCCACACCGCGCCAGCAAGGCTTCGACACGCGTCTTTGTTTCACCGGCTTCCATCGGGGTGAATTTGTTGAACAGCGGTGCGATCCAGGTCGGATAGGCGAAGAGGATCAGCAGATTGAAACTGCACCAGAAGAGCCAGACGTAGAGCCACCACAGCGAGCCCATGGCACCCATTAACCAGAGTACGGCGAGGATAACCGGGGTGCCGATGGCGGTGCCGAGCAGCGTGCTCTTCAGCAGATCGAGAAAGAAGAGTCCTGGCGTCATGCGGTTGAAGCCAAAGCGCGCTTCGATGACGAACTGTCGCCAGAGGGCCAGGGGCAGATCGATGACACCGGAAAGCAGGGCGACAGAAAAAATCAGAGCCAGTCCGTAGCCGATGCCATCGAGCTGCGAGCGCCAGAAACTGGCCAGGGCATCAAGGCCTCCCCCCAGGGTCAGTCCGAGGAGCAGGGCTATTTCCACTGCCAGGGCGATCAAGCCGAAGCGCGACTTGGTGACGGTGTAGTCGGCCGCTTTCTGGTGTGCCGTCAGCGCGATCCGTTCGGCAAACTCCATCGGGACCTGATCACGGTTTGCCAGTACGTGGGCGATATGCCGACGTGCCAGCCAGATGCGCGCGGCTACGGAGAGGGTCAGGACGGTGAGAAAGATGTAAGTGAAGGTGTCGGCCATGCCGTTGTGACAAAATGTGGTCTTTATGAGTTCAGGCGAATTATATGGCACAAGACGCAAACAACCTTGTCTGGCTGGATATGGAAATGACCGGGCTGGAGCCGGAGCGCGAGCGCATCATCGAACTGGCGATGATCGTGACCGATACGCATCTGGAAACGCTGGCCGAATCGCCGGTGTGGGTCATCCATCAATCCGATACGCTGCTCGATGCGATGGACGACTGGAACAAGAAGACCCATGGCCGCTCCGGCCTGATCGAGCGCGTACGTGCTTCTGCGCAGGATGAGGCTGCAGTGAGCGCCGAAGCGCTGGCGTTCATGGCGGAATGGGTGGGGGCGCGTGTGTCGCCGATGTGTGGCAACTCGATCGGCCAGGACCGCCGCTTCATGGTCCGTTACATGCCCGAACTTGAAGCCTATTTCCACTACCGTAATCTGGATGTGTCGACGCTGAAGGAACTGTGCCGGCGCTGGAAGCCGGAAGTTGCCAAAGGCTTCGTCAAGAAGGCGGATCACACGGCCATGGCCGATATCCGCGAATCCATCGCCGAACTGCGCTATTACCGCGAGAACTTCCTGAAACTTTAAGGTGCCAACGAAGTTTCAGTGCACCGATGCGTTGGTTGGTGCCATTCGCTTGTAGAGAACGAAACGTTCGCTGCGCTCTGCCGGGCGGCGAATTTCGGTGACCAGCAGCCAGCCCGCCTGGTCCAGATTCCGGTTGGCGCGGGCATCGCGCAGGGTCAGCATCCAGTTGCAGCGCTCGCTGCTCGCCACGTTGTCACGGCGCACGGCAATGCCGGCGAAATAATCGATCAGGGCTCGGTTGCTGTCCGAAATGTTACGGCCGATGACGCAGCCGTGTTTTGCCGGCAGGGCTGTCTTCAGCGCTGTGCCGACAGAGCGGTAGCTCTTGCCGTATTCGATCCACGGTAGCTACAGGCTCATCAACAGCAACCACAAGGCCGTCAGTCCGCCCAGCCAGTGTACCAAGCCTCGCCATGGCGAACGTTGCCGCTGGCCGGCGGTCAGCATCCAGGCCCAGGCCAGCGTCGCTGCCAGTGCGATAGCGAATGGAATCGGCCGGAATTCGCCGACAAATCCGGGGGCCAGTTTGACGACACGTTCGGCCAATCGTTGCGGTGTGCCAATGACCATTGCACTCCAGCCTACCCAGACCAAGGCGCAGAAGAAACTGAAGGTCATCACACCAAACCAGTCGAAGGCATTGGCGGCGCCACGGCGCAGCGTTGCCACCCCGGGGGCGGCGAGCAGCGCAAGCGGTGGGAGCAGCAGCAAGGCAGAGCTGGAACGGGCTTCAAAGGTGACCGACAAGCTGAGCCAGACGGCTACTGTTGCCAGCAGCGGGAGGCGGTAGGATGGGTCGTCGAGGAAGCGTCGCTTGGAGCGCAAGGTCCATAGCGCCAGCGGCAAGGCCGGCCAGGCAAACCACGGGAGCATTACCAGATACTCCCAGGCGGTTTGTGCCATGTTGGCGGGGCGGCCAATCTGAGCGAATTCGGAAGTCAGCCAGCGCCAGAAGAAATCCGGATCAAAGGCTGCCAGCAGCAACGGCCAGGGGGCCGCGATGGTCATGCCGAGGGCGATGCCGCCGCTCAGCGCCAGGCTGGCCTGGCGGCGATCTTCTGCCAGCCAGAGCGCGGTCAGGCCGACGGGGAGTAGCGCCAGCAGTGGGGCAAAGCCGTTGCCGAGAAAGCCCAGCCCCAGCGCCAGGCCAAAAATGATCGCTGCCCGCTTGGGTTTGCGCGGGAGCAGCGCCAGAGCCCAGTAGGCTGCAGCGTGCCCGGCCAGCGAGACGAGCATGGGCTGCGCCTCGTGGGCGTGTACGAGAAAGCCCAGACAGCCAGCCATGGCCAGCGTGCTGGCGATCGCAAACTCATGCGGAGCAGGTTCCGAACCGTGCCATTCGCGCCCTGCACGGTAAAGGAGGAAGAGGGTGAGTGCGACCCAGAATCCACTGGCGAGGCGGATCGCGTCATGCAGGGGCAGCAGCCAGGAAAACAGGGCGCCGGTGAGTGCAGCTGTCCAGTAATAAAGGGGCGCGTCGGGATAGGGGCGGTCAGCCAGATGCGGGACCAGCCAGTGACCTCGCTGCAGCATATCGGCGGCGACGCCGATTGTTACTGCATCGTCGTTTTTCCAGGGGTCGTGGCCGAACAGTCCGGCCAGAATGAAGAGCGTGAGCAATGCCACCAGAGGCCAGCCTCGTGGTGGCAAAGGGAAGCCGTTGCTCACGTGTTCGTTCATGCCGTGATTATCTCGCAAATGAAAAAGGCAGCCCCAGGCTGCCTTTCTGCGGGCGCAAAATTCGCTCAGGCGGACTTGCGCAGGTTGCCGAATTTCTGATTGAACTTCTCGACGCGACCGGCGGTGTCGACGATCTTCTGCTTGCCGGTGTAGAACGGGTGGCAGGCCGAGCACACTTCAACGTGCAGTGCCTTTTTCATGGTCGAGTTGGTCTTGAAGGTGTTGCCGCAGGAGCAAGTCACCTGAATCTCGGCGTAATCGGGGTGGATACCGGCTTTCATAGGGTTTTCCTTTAGGTTCTTTCGGCCGGCGGATGTGACCGGCCCCAGTAAGACGCAGAATTATCCTTGAAAATCAGCAAGGAGTCCAGAGGTTCCTGCAAAACGTGGCTGGTGATCTAGCGGCCGCCGCGCATCGAGTCGAAGAATTCGTTGTTCGATTTGGTCGCCTTGACCTTGTCGAGCAGGAAATCCATCGCTTCGAGGTCGTCCATGTTGTAGAGCAGTTTTCTGAGAATCCACATTTTCTGCAGTACATCCGGCTTCAGCAGCAATTCTTCGCGGCGGGTGCCCGAGCGGTTGACGTTGATTGCTGGGTATATCCGCTTCTCGGCCATGCGACGGTCGAGGTGCGTTTCCATGTTGCCGGTACCCTTGAATTCTTCGTAGATGACATCGTCCATGCGGCTGCCGGTTTCGATCAGCGCCGTGGCGATGATCGTCAGCGAGCCGCCTTCTTCGATATTACGGGCGGCACCGAAGAAGCGCTTCGGCTTCTGCAGCGCATTGGCATCGACGCCGCCGGTCAGCACCTTGCCGGAGGCCGGCTGCACGGTGTTGTAGGCGCGGGCAAGGCGGGTGATCGAGTCGAGCAGGATGACCACATCCTTCTTCATTTCAACCAGGCGCTTGGCCTTTTCGATAACCATTTCGGCAACCTGCACGTGGCGGGTAGCCGGTTCGTCGAAGGTGGAAGCAACCACTTCGCCCTTTACGGTGCGCGACATCTCCGTCACTTCTTCCGGGCGCTCGTCGATCAGTAGCACAATGAGGACGGCTTCCGGATGGTTTTCGGCGATGGCGTGGGCAATATGCTGCAGCATCACGGTCTTGCCGGACTTTGGCGGGGCGACCAGGAGGCCGCGCTGGCCGGCGCCGATCGGCGCAATCATGTCGATGATGCGGCTGGTGGTGTTTTCTTCGCCGCGCATCTCGCGTTCAAGCTTGAGATGGCGCGTCGGGTGCAGCGGCGTCAGGTTCTCGAAGAGGATCTTGTTCTTGGTTGCTTCCGGCGGCTCGTAGTTGATGCGATCAACTTTCACCAGCGCAAAGTAGCGTTCGCCATCCTTTGGTGTCCGGATTTCGCCTTCGATCGTGTCGCCAGTGTGCAGGTTGAAGCGGCGGATCTGCGAAGGGCTGACGTAAATGTCGTCAGTGCCTGCCAGGTAGGAAATGTCCGGCGAACGCAGGAAGCCGAAGCCGTCAGGCAGGACTTCCAGGGTGCCATCACCGAAGATGCTTTCGCCCTTCTTGGCCTGATTCTTCAGCAGGGCGAAGATCAGTTCCTGCTTGCGCAGGCGGTTGGCATTGTCGATGCCGTTGGCAGTTGCCATTTCAAGCAGCTGGCTGACGTGGAAGTTCTTGAGTTCGGAAAGACGCATAGGTCGATAGGCTGGGATGAAGAGGTTTGGATGCGGCTGGTGTGGTGGCGCAGTGCGAACTGTCGCAGGTGCCACGGGGAAGGTCAGAGTCGTGAGGGAAAAGGCGGAACCGAAACACCTGAAAGCCCGGGGGCGGGACGGCTTATTTGCTGCTTTTCCTGCGCCGTGCGGGACTTTCAGGGGGGAGACTAGCGAGATTACAGGTTGCTGTCAATGAAGGCCGTCAGTTGTCCCTTGGACAGTGCGCCAACCTTGGTGGCTTCGATGTTGCCGCCCTTGAACAGCATCAGCGTCGGAATGCCGCGGATCCCGTACTGGGCCGGTGTCTTCTGGTTGTCATCGATATTCAGCTTGGCAACCTTCAGTTTGCCAGCGTATTCCTTCGCTACCTCGTCGAGGATCGGTGCAATCATCTTGCACGGGCCACACCATTCGGCCCAGTAATCGACCAGCACCGGCTGTTGGGATTGCAGCACCTCGGTGGCGAAGTTGTCGTCGGTGACGTAATGGATATGCTCGCTCATCAAAAAGCCTCGTTGAAATCGTAGGGAATGTGTCGCGAATCGGCGGAAATTTCCGGAACGGAATTTGTCGGACAGGGGAATGCTAGCGAAAAACCTGCGGCAAGGGAAGTAAAGCAGATAGCAACAAACGTGTCGCAGGCACTGTCTGTCTTCTTTTTGTCAGCGTCCTCACCTGCCTGCCCAATTGTTTCTTCGACTCGTTCGGCGCGCGATCGTTGGCTCCGGAAGACATGGAAAATTCCGCTGGGGAGCTTTTGTCATCTCTTGGCAGGCGGCAAGCGCGTGGCAGGGCGCATGGTTGCTGCGTCGCGGCAATGAGATTCGGTGGGCGCTACCGCGGATTGACAATATCGATGTAAATCAACATAATGCACATGTTGCTGCGGCGCAGCATGTGCGTATCTGCACTACTACCGGCGCTTCCGATTGCGCCGGATTGCCCTTCCCGATGGGCATCTCGGCAGTCTGCCTTCCCATAACCCCTGGTGCGCCGCCCCGTAACCGTTCGCCCTGTGCTTTTCTTGCGCAGGGCGGCACAGTGAAGGAGAAAGCATGTCCGCAACGATCGTTCTCAAACCGACAATGCACCGTGCCACTCTGGCCGTTGCAAGTCTTGTTCAAATAGTACTGATGGCTGCTGGTGCCTTGCTGCTGATAGGGCTTTTTGCCTTCTATCAGGGAGACCAGCGTATTGCCTCACAACTTCAGGCGTTGCTGTCCGAGCAAATAGCCGACTCCGCGCGTGACGGCAATGTCATGGCGCTCGCTTTGCCAGTCGGCGCAGCGACAGCAGGCAGTGCTGCCGATGTGCTGACTCCGCGCATGCGTGCCGCGCTGGAAAATGTTTCCCGGCGCTATCGGGTATCGATGGGGGCCCTCGAACCAATCTTTGCCGCCGCCGAGGTGGCCGGCCGTGATCTGCGCCTGGACCCGCTGCTCATCGTTTCGGTGATCGCCATTGAATCCCGCTTCAACCCCCTCTCCGAGAGCGTCATGGGGGCACAGGGGCTGATGCAGGTCATGCCCCGTTTCCATCAGGACAAGCTGCCGGACGGTGCCGATGAGCTTTCCTTCTTTGACCCGGTACTCAATGTCCATGTCGGCGCGCGCATCCTGAAGGAATCAATCCATCGCAACGGTGGATTGGTGGGTGGCCTGCAGCAGTACGCAGGGGCCAGCGACGACGCCGACCAGCGTTACGCTGCCAAGGTGCTTGCCGAAAAAAGCCGTCTGGAGGCGTTTGTACAGCGTGCGCCTTTGCGCGATGCCTAAGCTGGTCTGAGCGTTGCACGCATCCGCGCGGGAGGAAAATCTGCCCGGATGCGCTATAGTTGGTGCCCCGCATTCAGCACCTTCCAAGAGATCTGCCATGACTTTTGTCGTCACCGAAAACTGCATCAAATGCAAATACACCGACTGCGTCGATGTCTGTCCGGTCGATTGTTTTCGCGAGGGGCCGAATTTTCTGGTGATCGATCCGGATGAGTGCATCGACTGCACGCTGTGCGTGCCCGAATGCCCGGCCGAGGCCATTTTTGCCGAGGACGACGTGCCGGACAGCCAGCAGGCTTTCATCGCGCTGAATGCCGAATTGTCGAAAACCTGGCCGATGATTGCCGAGCGCAAGGACCCGCTGCCGGATGCCGACGCCCAGAACGGGGTGCCGGACAAGCTCGACCAACTCGAACGCTGATTCCCGGTACGCATGGCGGTCGCCGCCCATGCCCTGACGCCGGACGGCGGCTGCCTCGACGCCGCTGCCGCATTGCTGCTGGCCGGTGCCGCTGCCGACCTGCCTGATCTCTCGCGGCACCTCGTTCTCGTTTCCTCGCTGCCGCTGGCCGCCGAATTGCGCACGGCGCTGGCGAGTGCCGCCGGCCGGCCGTTGCTGTTGCCGCAGTTCAATACGCTGCGGCGCTGGGCGCTGGCGGCCAATCTTCCCGACCTGCCGACGCCGATGCCGGAAAGCGAACGGCTGGTCCTGCTGCACTCAGCACTGGCCGCGCGCGGCTGGTTCGACGAAGGCGCCCTGTGGGGCATCGCCGGCGAACTGGCCAGCCTGTCCGACGAGCTCTCTGCCGCTGCCGTGCGCCTGCCCGACAATGAAGACGAGCTGACCCGTCAGCTGGAGCAGGCCTATGCCTTGCGGGCATCCGAGCCGCTCAATTTCGAGGCACGGGTGGTGCATGAGATGTGGCGCGCGCTGGCGGCCGCCGGTCGCCCCGATGCGCCTTCGGTCTACCGTCTGCGGCTGGCGCAACTGGCCGAGCAGGCTTCGCGCCCGCTCTTCGTCCTGCTCGACGGCCCGGCCGAAGAACGGCTGACACCGGCCGAACTGGCATTCATCGAATCCTATGGACGGACCCAGCCGGTCCTGGTCTGCGCGCCGCAGCCGCGCACCGGCGCGGATTCGCCGCTGGCAGCCGTGCTTGCCGCCGCTTGGCCGGAGCAGCCAGCAACCGATGCTTCCGCAGCGCTGATGACGCGGGCGACCCAACTGGCAGCCGTGCTGCCGGAGAGCCCGCTGGCCGGGCGTCTGCAGCTGGTGCCGGTAAGCGGCCGCGAAGCCGAGGCCGAGGCGGTCGCGGCGCAGGTCTTCGCCTGGCTGGGGGAGGGCATCCGGCGCATCGCGCTGGTCGCCGAAGACCGCCTTACCGCCCGCCGGGTGCGCGCCCTGCTGGAGCGCGCCGGCGTGCTTGCCGCCGATGAAACCGGCTGGAAGCTGTCGACCACCCGGGCCGCGGCAACGCTTGATGCCCTGCTCGAAACCGTCGCCGGCAGCGCTTACCACCTCGACCTGCTCGACCTGTTCAAGTCGCCGCACCTCTTTGCCGACCTGCCATCGCCTGCGCGTGCCGGGGCCGTGCTGGCGTTGGAACAGGCCATCCGGCGGGCCGGCGTCAAATCCGGCGTGCTGGCCTTTCGCCGCGCGTTGGCCGAGCAGGGAGCGTATATCGATGCCGTGTCGCTGAGCACGGCCAGCCTGATGCTCGACCGGCTCGAAGTGGCGCAACGCATCCTCGGTGGCAAGCCGGCACCGCTGGCAAAATGGATCGCTCGCCTGCAGCGCGGGCTCGATGCGCTGGGCGCGACCGGGATGCTGCAGGCCGATGCCGCTGGCGACGAGATTCTCGAACTGCTGACGCAGCGGCAGGGAGAGCTGGCCGAGAGCACCGCCAGCTTCGGCTTCGCCGCCTGGCGTGACTGGTTCAACCGCGAACTGGAGGGTGGCGCTTTCCGTGACCGTGGCATCAGCAGCAGTGTCGTCATGCTGCCGCGCCACGACGTGCGCCTGCGCCGCTTTGAGGCCGCCATCGTCATCGGCGCCGATGCCGAGCAGCTGGCGCCGGCCGCTGGCGGTACCTTCTTCAACCAGGCGGTGCGCCGCGATCTGGGCCTGCCGACGCGCGAAGACGCCGAGCGCGCGCTGCGCCGCGACCTTGAACTGTTGCTGAGCACCGTGCCGCGCGTGCTCGTCACCTGGCAGCACCGGCAGGCGGGTGAAGCGCGCCAGCTGGCGCCGGAGTTCGATCTGCTGTCCACGCTGCATGCGCTGGCCTGGGGGGACGATCTGGTGCGCACTCCCTTGCCCATGGCGCGCGAGGCGGCTGCCGCAGCGGATTCACTGCCGGCCCTGCCGGTGCAGGCAAGGCCGTCCGCGCCGCTGGCGCAGGTGCCGGCACGGGTTTCGGTCAGCGGTCTTGCCAGCCTCGTCGCCTGCCCTTACCAGTTCTTCGCCCGCCACGTACTGCGCCTCAACGAACTCGACGAGGTCGCCGAGGAACTGGAAAAGAGCGACTACGGCCAGCTTGTGCATCGTTCGCTGGAACGTTTTCACGCCGCCCACCCAAGCCTTGCCGGGCTGGACGATGCCGCCGCGCTGGCGGCGCTGAGCGCCACCGTCGAGAGCGTCTTTGCCGAGGCCGAAGCCGACAACTGGCTGGCGCTTGGCTGGCGCCTGCGCTGGCAGGCCCGGTTGCCGGCCTATCTGGCCTGGCAGCGTGAGCGGGAGGAGGCCGGTTGGCGCTGGCAGGCGGCCGAGGTGAAGGTGGCCAGATCGCTGCCGCTGCCCGACGGGGCGACAGTCGAGCTCTATGGCCGCATCGACCGCATCGACTGTGCCGGTCCGGCCGGCTTCGGCCTGCTCGACTACAAGACACGGAAACTGACCGATCTGCGCCGACAGATGGCCGACGATATCCAGTTGCCGGCCTACGCACTGCTCCACGGCGAAGCGGCCGAGGCAGCCTATGTCGCCCTCGACGACGAGAAGGTGGGAACGGTGGCCTGTGCTGACGATCTGGCCGACGCCGGCGCCGCCCAGGGCGAACGACTGCAGGCCGCCTTTGCTGCCCTGCGCAACGGTGCCGCAATGCCGGCGCATGGTGTCGATAGCGTTTGCCGCTGGTGCGAAGCCAGCGGCCTGTGCCGGAGGGATCATGTCCAGTCCGTCTGAGCAGGGTTTCACCGACTTCAATGCGGCCCTCGACCCGGCGCGCAGTGCCGTGGTCGAAGCCTGCGCCGGCAGCGGCAAGACCTGGCTGCTCGCCTCGCGCATCGTGCGCCTGCTGCTGGCCGGCGTGCAGCCGGCGGAAATTCTGGCCATCACCTTCACGCGCAAGGCGGCACACGAGATCGAGGAGCGCGTTGTCGACTGGCTGCGCGAACTGGCCACGGCCAGCGACGAGGCGGCCCGCCATTTCCTGAGCGAGCGCGGTGTGGCCAGTAGTACGGTCAGCGATGCCGCCACGCTGGCCCGTGCCCGTGGCTTGTATGAACGGGTGAGCGGCGCGCAGCCCGGCCTGGCGGTGAACACCTTCCATGGCTGGTTCCTGCAACTGGTGGCGGTGGCGCCGCTGTCGGCCAACCTCGCCGGCACCACGCTGGCCGATGACGGCTCGCGCCGTTTCGAGGAATTGTGGCAATCGTTCGCCAGGCGCCTGCAGCGCGACGCGCAGGGGGAAGGAGAGGGCAAAACAGTCGCACAAGCCTTTGTCCGCCTGCTCGCCGAAATCGGTCTGGCCAGCACCAAAACCCTGGTCCGTCGCGGCATGGCGCGGCGGGCGGAGTGGATGGCACATATCGGGCAGAACGAAGCGCCGGTGGCTGTCACCGTTGGCGAACTCACCGAGCTTTTCGGTGTGGTCGATGCCGCGCAGGCGCTGGACGCGTTGTTCGCGCCGGGCTGGGAGCCGGATTTTCACGCCTATCTCGGCCTGCTCGAAAGCAGCGAACTGGAGAGCGACCAGGCTTTTGCCGCGCAGCTGTCCTTGGCCATGGGGCTGTCCGAGCGCGAGGAACGACTCAAGAAGCTGGCCCCGGTGTTACTGACCGAGAAAGGCACCCTGCGTGCGCGCAAGCCTAGCAAGGCGCTGGACAAGCGTTTCGGCAGCGAGGGCGCGCAGCGCTTCCTCGATTTGCATGCCGCGCTCGGCACTCGCGTGCTGGATTGCCTCGGCCAATTGCAAGAAGCGCGCAACCTTGCCTTCAACCGCGACGCGCTGACCGTGCATCATGCCTTCCTGCAGCATCTGGAAGCCTTCAAGGCCGAGCGGCGGCAGATTGATTTTGTCGATGCCGAATGGCGAGTTCTGCAACTGCTGCAGGACGAGGCCAGCGCCGCCTTCATCCAGGCCCGGCTCGATGCGCGCTACCGCCACGTGTTGCTCGACGAGTTTCAGGACACCAACCCGCTGCAGTGGCAGATCCTGCTTGCCTGGCTGGAGGCTTATACCGATGCTGCGCGTCCCTCGGTCTTCCTGGTCGGCGATCCGAAACAATCGATCTACCGCTTCCGTCGCGCCGAGCCGCGTCTTTTTGCCACGGCCGCCGATTTTCTCTCCCGCCATTTTTCAGCCGTGCGCCTGACGCAGGACCAGACCCGACGCAATGCGCCGGCGATCGTCGAGGTGGTCAACGCCCTCTTTGCCAACGAACCGGCATTCCAGCCCTTCCGCACACAAAGTTCGCTGGCGCAGGGCTTGCCGGGCCGGGTCGAGTTGCTCCCACTGTTTGCCGACGACGAAGCGGCCGAGGAGGATGCCCCGCCTCCGGACAAGTTGCGCGACCCGCTGCAGGAGCCGGCGCTGGAACGCGTCGAGCAGCGCCGCCAGCGCGAGGCCGAGGCGCTGGCCCGGCACCTCGGCGGCATGTTCGGCCGCACGCGGATTCGCGAGCGCCAGGGACGGGAGGAGGTCGAACGCCCCCTGCGCTACGGCGACGTGCTGTTGCTGGTGCGGACGCGGACGCAGATTGCCACTTACGAGCAGGCGCTGGCCGCCGCCGGCATTCCCTTCACCGCCGCCTCGCGCGGCGGTCTGCTCGATTCGCTGGAAGTACGCGATGTCGTCGCCCTGCTGACCTTTCTGGTCACGCCCGCCGCCGACCTGCAACTGGCGCACGCGCTCAAGTCGCCGATCTTCGCCTGCAGCGATGAAGATTTGCTGCAGCTGGCGGCACGCCCGGAGGCCGGCTGGCACAGGCGTTTGCAGGCCGTAGCGGCGCAGGCTTGCAGTGCCCGCCTGCACCGGGCCGCCGACCTGATCGAGGCCTGGATCGATGCGGCCGCCCGGTTGCCGGCGCACGACCTGCTTGACCGCATCTACCATCAGGGCGAGGTGCCGGCCCGCTACCGTCTGGCCGTGCCGGAAGCCCGGCGCGCGGCCGCACTGGCCAACCTCGAAGCCTTGCTGCTGCTGGCGCTCGACCTCGATGGTGGCCGCTATCCCAGCCTGCCGCGCTTCATCGACGAACTGAAGGCGCTACGAGCCGCCGAGGGCGACGATGCGCCGGACGAAGGCGAACTGGCCGCCGATGAAGGTGTCGCCGCCGATGGCCGCGTGCGCATCCTGACCATCCACGGTGCCAAGGGGCTGGAAGCGCCGCTGGTCTGGCTGCTCGACGCCAACGCCACGCCGCCGGCCGACAAGGCCTGGGAAGTGCTCGTCGATTGGCCGCCGGAAGCGCCGGCCCCTCGCCATTTTTCCTTTGTCGGCCGTAAGGAGGAACGCGGTGCCTCGCGTTCGCCGCTGTTCGAGGCTGAAGCAGCGGCAGCGGAACGCGAGGAACTCAACCTGCTCTATGTCGCCGTGACCCGCGCCCGCCAGCTGTTCTTTGCCAGCGGCATCAGCAACAGCCGCAAGGGCGAGTCGGCCACGGCCTATTCTCGCTTGCAGGCTGCCCTGGGCCGGCTGGGCGGAGAAAATACCATGGCCCACGGCGAGCCGCTGCCCACGGGTGAAATCCCTGCAGCAGACCGGGGCGACCGCCGTCCGGTCATGGCAAACCTGCCCGTGCCGGCGGTGGGCGAGCGGCGTGAACCGCTGGATGCCGCTGCCCGTTTCGGCATCCTGCTGCACGCGCTGCTCGAAAGACGGACCGAAAACCGGGAAGAGGACGGTTGGTGGCGCGGCATGGGCTATACCGACGGCGAACTGGCGCGGGTGCGGCCGGTGGCCGAGCGCCTGCTGGCGGCGCCGGCCTTGCGTCGTTTCCTCGACCCGGCCTGCTACCTGCGCGCCTGGAACGAAATGGAGATCACCGACGAAAGCGGTGCCGTATGCCGCATGGACCGCCTGGTCGAGGACGTCGAGGCTTTCTGGGTGCTGGATTACAAGAGTTCGGGCAGCGATACCGCCCGCATCGGCGAATACCGTGCCCAGGTGGCTGCTTATTGCCGTGCAGTAGCCACCATTTTCGGGGCGAAACCCGTACGCGGCGCCCTGATATTTGCTGATGCTTCCGTAGTAGAGGTTTCCTCCTAGTTCGGCACTTCCGCAAAGCACACATATCAGATAGCATCGCAGGGCAGAATGGCCGGTACGCCAGCCACTATCAACATAATTAACTTCATACCGGCATCCGTGGCGCCGGTAACAGGGGAAGCAAAATGGAAGTGCGGGAAATCCTTCGCGTCAAGGGCACGACGCTATTCACGGCGACACCGAACGAGCTGCTGACCGAAGCCATCACGGCCATGGCCGAGCACGATGTCGGGTCGCTGGTGGTTATGGGTGGCGGCAAGATGGTCGGCATGCTGACCTTCCGCGAAGTGTTGCAGGCGGTCAATACCCACAAAGGCAAACTTGAGGGAGTTACCGTCGAGGCAGTCATGGTCCGCGATCCGGTCACGGTGCCGCCGGCGATGCCGGTCGACGAACTGCGTCGTCTGATGATCGAAAAGCACTCCCGCTACCTGCCGGTGATGGAGGGGGGGGTTCTGCAGGGCGTCATCTCGTTCCTGGATGTGGCCAAGGCCGTTCTCGAAGAGCAGAGCTTCGAGAACAAGATGCTCAAGAGCTATATCCGCAACTGGCCGGACGGCGAACCGGCTCAAGCCTGAAGCACTGGCCGAAAAATTTCAGAAACCGGGGACTGCGCAGTAAAAATACAACAGCCCCGAAAATGGCAGTAAACCAGCAGACATATCCTTAAGGAGGACAGATGGACAAGATTTGGCTGAAGAGCTACCCCGAGGGCGTTCCCGCAGAGATCGACCTCAATACCTACCAGTCGCTCGCCGACCTGTTCGAACAGGGCGTAGCGAAATATCGCGACAAGGTGGCTTACGTCAGCATGGGGGTGGAACTGACCTATGGCGATGTCGATCGCCTCTCGCGCGATTTTGGCGCCTGGCTGCAATCGGTGCTCAAACTGCCACAAGGGGCGCGTGTTGCCCTGATGATGCCGAACACCCTGCAGTACCCGGTCTGCATGTTCGGCGCCCTGCGCGCCGGCTATGTGGTGGTGAACTGCAACCCGCTGTACACGCCACGCGAACTTGAGCATCAACTCAAGGATTCAGGTGCCGACGTTATCGTCATCATGGAAAATTTCGCCGCGACGCTGGAAGAAGTCCTCCACAAGACGCCGGTGAAGCACGTGGTACTGACCAAAATGGGCGACATGCTCGGCTTCCCCAAGGGCTCCATCGTCAATTTTGTCGTCAAGTACGTGAAAAAGCTGGTGCCGCACTTCAGCCTGCCGAAGGCTGTGCCGCTGAATTCAGTGCTGGCCAAAGGCGCCGGGGCTGAGCTCAAAAAAGTGTCGATTACCCAGGCAGACCTTGCTTTCCTGCAATACACCGGTGGCACGACAGGCGTTTCCAAGGGCGCCATGCTCACCCACCGCAATATTGTGGGCAACGTCCTGCAGGCCTACGCCTGGATCAAGCCGGCGATCAAGGAAGGCGAGGAATGCATCATCACCGCGCTGCCGCTGTATCACATCTTCGCGCTGACAGCGAACTGCTTCACCTTCTTCCAGATCGGTGCCAAGAACGTCCTGATTGCCAACCCGCGCGACATCCCGGGGTTTGCCGCAGAGCTTGCCAAGCACAAGTTCAGCGTCATCACCGGGGTGAATACGCTGTTCAATGCCTTGCTCAACAATGATGCGTTCTGCAGTCTCGATTTCTCGACACTCAAGGTCACCCTGGGCGGAGGCATGGCAGTGCAGAAGGCGGTTGCCGACAAGTGGAAACTGGTTACTGGCAAGCCGCTGATAGAGGCTTACGGCCTCACCGAGACGTCGCCGGCGGCGACCATCAACCCGCTGACGCTGAAGGAATACAACGGCTCCATCGGCCTGCCGATTTCCTCGACCGAGGTGATCGTCGTAGACGACAGCGGTCTCGAGGTAGCACATGGTCAGCCGGGCGAACTCTGTGTGCGTGGGCCGCAGGTCATGAAGGGCTACTACAACCGCCCGGATGAGACCGAGAAGGTTCTCCGGCCCGATGGTTTTCTGCTTACCGGTGATGTGGCCGTTGTGGACGACAACGGCTTCTTCCGTATCGTCGATCGCAAGAAAGACATGATCCTGGTCTCCGGCTTCAACGTTTACCCGAACGAAGTGGAAGACGTGGTGGCCATGCATCCGGGCGTGCTGGAGGTGGCTGCCATCGGTGTTCCCGACGAAAAATCTGGCGAAGCGGTGAAGATTTTTGTTGTCAGGAAAGATCCAAACCTGACGCCGGAAGCGATCATTGCCCACTGCCGCGACAATCTCACCGGCTACAAGGTGCCGCACCACGTAGAGTTCCGCATTGAATTGCCGAAAACCAACGTCGGCAAGATCCTGCGCCGGGCGCTGAAGGATGGTGCCAAGGCCTGATCGTCAGCAGGCATAAAAAACAAAGGCCGGGTTTTGCCCGGCCTTTGTTTTTGGCTCTGTTCCTAACTTTGGCTGTTTAGCCTTGAATGATCATTAGCCGATGAGAACAGAGCCTATTTGGAAGGCATGTCGGGGTGCAGGGTGATGACTTTCAGGTAGCCATACATCCTTGGACCATTCGGCAGCTCATCCTTGGAGCGCCGCTGCGGTGTTACCAGATAGACGTAAAGTTGCTGGCCACGAACGATAAAGTAGAGGATGTGGTCGGTAATGTCCTCCGGCATGCGGCGACGCAGGTCCACCGTTTCCTCGAACACCTGCCCCGTCTCCTTGATCCGCCATTTGACGTAAAGGTCGTCACCACGACGGATTGCACCGTGAATACTTGTTCCTTGTGCAGTTCCACGTTCCAGCCACGCGGGGTCGGTCCTGCCATAAAACGACGTGCCGTAGCGGTAGTCGAGGATTTCGATGCCGGGACTGTCTTTCCGAGCATCAAACTGAAAGCTGTGCTGAACCTGTGGCGGATGCGTTGCGCATGCGCTCAGCAGGACCAGTGCTGCGCTTGCCATCGCTGCGGAAAACCCGCGACGACCGGATGCTGCAAGGCGGTTGGCGAAGGAATATATCGATATCGTCATGCGCACCCCCTCCTCTGAAAATAGCCGGCACCATTGAACGCTCGCAACTCCAAACTCATCTTTCTCATTACTGGGTTAAAGGGACCATCCTCAGTTTTCTGCCCTTACGATGCGCAGCGCACATCGTAAGGAGCTTCCCAAGGAGATTTCTCGCGATGCGTGCACGCATCGCTCAGGCGCCCCCCAAGGGGGTTTCTTCGCGAAGGGTTCGCGCCCTTCGCTCAAGCATGTTCGAAGCCGATTTGGCCGTAGTGGGCGGCGTGGAAGCGGGCGATCCAGGCGCCAGCGGCGGCTTCGGCGCCTTCGCGGGTGGCGGCGCGCAGGGGCACTTCCTCGCTGCGACCATTTTCATGCACCCATTCCAGGGTGTAGGTGCGCAGGCCGGCACGTTCGCGGGCGATGATGCGGCGGTGCACTTCGGGCGGCAGGCGTTGCAGTGTGGACATGAACGGATCAGGCGTCAGGCGGTAGTGCGGCCCCTTGCCTTCGTGCTGGACCACGTACGACTTGCCGTCGTCACCCGTGCGTACGATGCGCCAGCGATTGCAGCCGTCGATGATGGCAAAGGCCGGCTGGCCTTCGTCTTCCAGGACCTCGGCTTCGACCGATTGCGCCTCTTCCGATTCCACAACCTCGTGCCACGGGCTGCCCCAGCGGGTGGGGGGAGGGAAGGGCAGGGGGTGCTTGCCCTGGCGGATACGTGCGAACAGTACAGATTTGAGCACATCCTCCACTTCGACCAGCGGGAAATGGGTACGCGGCGGCACGGGCAGTGAATTGGCACCCATGTAGCCGACTTCCCACAGGGTGCGTAGCCACTCGGCGGTGTCCAGTACGATCTGGGTCAGGTCGGCCGCAACTTCTTCGGAAGATGATGCCTGGCCCGGATCGGCCGGCGCAGTGGCACGTGCGCGCTTGCATTCGAGTAGCAACGACATCACCCAGTCAGCGTGTGCTTCCGGCAAAGCTTCCAGCCGGCCGGCACAGGCTTCCAGCTCTTCTTCGGTCATCGGGGGGAAATCGGCAAAGGGGTTGCTGCTCATCATCTGTCTCCTCCGTGTTTTGCCGGATGATAGGAGGATCGGAGCCTTCTGGGTAGTGACGCTTGGCTGTTGCGTGCTGCAACGCAAAAAATACTTGCGCATCGCTTTGTACGGGCGGCATAATCAGCGCTCGTTTTCCGATTCGAAACAAACCGGCCCCGAACCCACGCCATGAACCGCTGCTCCGATAACTCCGACATCGCCCGCACCTCTGCCGCCCAGGCAGCGTTGGCTACTTCGGTATCGGTAGTGTCTGTAGTACGCCTGGTAGTAGTAGGCGTAGATCACGCACCGTCGCGGGCCGGATAGCAGCAAAAGCAGCAAACCCAGATTCCAGAAACCCCCGCCGGTGCAAGCCGAGCGGGGGTTTTGCTTTATGGCCCCCTCGGATGACCGGATACAACCCTCCCGAAAGGAGAACTTCATGTCAGCAACTCGAACAGAGAGCCCCGGCGAAACCCTCAGCGGCGCGCAGATCGTCGTGCGCCTTCTGGAGCGACAAGGTATTACCACTGTTTGCGGCATCCCCGGCGGCGCCATCCTGCCGCTCTACGATGCACTTTCCGGCACCGACAAGATCCATCACGTGCTTGCCCGCCACGAGCAGGGCGCCGGCTTCATGGCGCAGGGCATGGCCCGCGCCAGCGGCAAGCCGGCGGTCTGCCTGGCTTCGTCCGGTCCCGGCGCCACCAACCTGCTGACGGCGATTGCCGACGCCAAGCTGGATTCGATCCCGGTGGTGGCCATCACCGGCCAGGTGCCGAAGGCCATGATCGGCACCGACGCCTTCCAGGAAGTCGATACCTACGGCCTCTCCATCCCGATCACCAAGCACAACTTCCTCGTCTCCTCGGCCGAGGAACTGCTGGAAATCATTCCACGCGCCTTCGAGATCGCTGCTTCCGGCCGTCCCGGCCCGGTCCTGGTCGATATCCCCAAGGACGTCCAGACCCAGCGCATCGAAGTGAAGCAGTGGCCCGAGCCGGGCCGTGTGCTGCCGGCCCCGGCCGCCGATGAAGCCGCCATCCTCAAGGCAGTGGAGATGATCGCCGCCGCCGAAAAGCCGATCCTCTACCTCGGTGGCGGTGTCGTCCATTCCGGTGCCGCTGAACTTGCCGTGTCGCTGGCCGAGAAGGCCTCGCTGCCGACGGTTATGACGCTGATGGCGCTTGGCGCGATGCCGGTCGACCACCCGCTCTCGCTCGGCATGCTCGGCATGCACGGGGCGCGCTGCACCAACCTCGCGCTCGACGAATGTGATCTGCTCATCGCCATCGGCGCCCGCTTCGACGACCGCGCCACCGGCAAGGTTGCCGCCTTCTGCCCCGGCGCCAGCATCATCCACATCGACATCGACCCCTCCGAACTCGACAAGATCAAGACGGCCCACATCGGCATCACCGGTGACGTCACCGAAGTGCTGCGAGCGTTGCTGCCAAAGGTGCAGCCGACGCTCAGGAAACGCTGGCTGTCGCATGTCTCCGGCCTCAAGTCGCAGCACCCGCTGCAGACTCCCGGCATCGATGATCCGCGTACGCATTACGGACTGATCTCTGCCGTCGCTGCTGCGCTCGACGACGAAGCGACGGTGACCACCGACGTCGGCCAGCACCAGATGTGGGTGGCGCAGGCTTACCCGCTGCGCCGCGCCCGCCAGTGGCTGACCTCCGGCGGCCTCGGCACCATGGGTTTCGGCCTGCCGGCGGCCATCGGTGCCGCGCTCGCCGAACCCGAGCGCACCGTCGTCTGCTTCTCCGGCGACGGCTCGATCCTGATGAACATCCAGGAATTGGTGACGGCGGCGGAAGAGGGCGTCAACGTCAAGGTGGTGCTGCTCAACAACGCCTCGCTCGGCCTTGTGTACCAGCAGCAGACGCTGTTCTACGGCGAGCGCATCTTCGCCTCCAAGTTCAAGGCGGTGCCCGATTTCATCAAGGTGGCCGAAGGCTTCGGCCTGCGCGCTGTCGATCTCGACAAGGCCGAACAGCCGCGTGTCGCTCTGGCCGAAGCGCTGAACGCGCCCGGCCCGTGCCTGATCCACGCCAGCATCGACATGAACGAAAAGGTGTTCCCGATGGTGCCCCCGGGCGCCTCGAATAAAGAAATGATTGGAGGCTGATATGAAAACGACCCCCTTACTCACTCCGTTCGCTGCCCCCCAAGGGGGCGCAAACCTCCCTTGGGGCTGCCCAGCGGGAGGCTTGCAATGAACGCCATAACCCAAAACGAACGCAACGCCCTGACCCGGGCCGTGCTTGAAATCGACGTGAACAACCACGCCGGCGTCATGAGCCACGTCGTTGGCCTCTTCTCGCGCCGCGCCTACAACGTCGAAGGCATCCTCGTCATGCCCGTGGGCAGTGGCGACACCAGCCGCATCTGGTTATTGGTCAATGAAGACCAGCGCCTGCCGCAGATGATCAAGCAGGTGGAAAAGCTCGAAGACGTGCTTGCCGTGCGCCGCCATGGCGCCGACCATGCGGTGTTCGAACGCATGGAAGAGTTCTTCAAGGCCTAGGCCTGCGCTTCACGCAGGGCGTCCAGCAGCACCTCGGGTGGCTGGGCGCCCGACAGCGCCAGCTTGCCGTTGAAGATGAAAAACGGCACGCCGTCGATGCCCAGCTGTCGGATGCGTGCCGCCTGTGCCACGACTTCGGCGGCGTCTTCGTCGCTGTGCAGATAGGCCAGCGTTGCCTCACGCCCGGCGCCGCACTGTGCGGCGAGATCCGCCAGCATGGCCGGGTCGCCGATGAAACGCCCCTCACAGAACCCAGCTGAAAAAATGCGCTCCACCAGCGCCTGCGTGTCGCTGCCCTGTTGCTGAAAACGGTGGATCAGCCGATGTGCCGCCAGCGTGTTGGCGCGCAGCGCAATCTTCTCGAATGCAAAGGCAATGCCGGTGTTGGCCCCGGCCTGGCTGACTCGTGCCCAGAGTTTTTCGACAGCCGCCGCTCCGCCGAATTTCTGCTCCAGAAACGGTCGGTAGGGCTCGCCTGCTGCTGGCGTATCGGGGTTCAGGAAGAAGGGCAGCCAGCGGATCAAAACCGGCTGCTGCCACTGCGCCAGCGCGGCATCGAGCTGGCGTTTGCCGATGAAGCACCATGGGCAGACGACATCCGAAACGATGTCGATGGTGGTCGTCGTGCCCTGAAATTCGTTATTCATTTGCGCCCACCTTTGCTGCCGCCCTTGTCCCAGTTGAAGCGCACCGTGCGCTGCCAGCGCTGGTCTTCCGTCTGGCGTTGTGGCTGCAGCGGCAAGGGCGTCTGGCCGTGTTTCTGCGGTGCCTTGCTGCCGGATGGTTTTTGCCTGTCGTTCATGCGGGTTTCCGCCTTCCACGGGCGCTACTGGCCCGCTTTCTCGAAATGTATTTAGCGGCTACATTGATAGCTGCCTTCCGGAAATAATTATGTCCCTATTTCATCGCTTCGTCCTCGTGCTGTGTCTCGCCGGCGCCTTGGGTTTTCCGGCTTGGGCGCGGGAAGAGGCGCCGGCCATCCAGGCACAAGCCCTGGTCGCCTTCAAGTCCGACGAAGGCATGGCCCGCCTGCTGCGCTCGCAAAGCAAAAGCGATTTCACCGCACTGGCCAATCAGTTCGAAGCACAGATAAACGCCGTATTCTGCGGCCCGGCCACCGCGGCTATCGTTCTCAATGCGCTGCAAGGTGAGCGGCCGGGGGCTTCCCGCGTCACGCAGGAAAGTGTGATCGCCAAGGGGCGGAAAACCCGGGCGCAGGTGCTCGGTGAACCAGTCACGATCAATGGCCGGAGCTTCAGGGATTACGGTTATCAACTGCGCCAGCTCGACGAACTGCTGCGCGCGCATGGCGTATCGACGCAGCTGCTGGTCGTCGATGACAACCGGGCAGAAGACGAAATCCGCAGTGCGTTAATGACCAACCTCGGCCGCCACGGCGACTACGTGATCGTGAACTACCGGCGGGATCGCGCCGGCCAGCAGGGCGGCGGTCACATCTCACCGCTGGGGGCCTACGATACCGAGTCGGATTCGTTCCTGGTGCTGGACGTGAACCCCGCCAACGCCCGCTGGGTCTGGATGCCAGCCAAAGCGCTGATCAAGGGCATGCGCAGCTTCGACACGGTGGAGAACCGGGGCTACATACAGGTGAGTCCGCGCTGAGGGCGAAGCCGGATCCCGGTTGCACGATATGGCATGAAAATGGCATGCTGATGTCAGTTGCTATTGAACGGTTGTTGTCGGCCACAAACGGTCATTGACGTATTGCAAAACGGATTTTTAAACATGACTGATCGAACCTTGTCGACACTTCTTGCATCGGCCACCTTGATCGCTCTTCTTGGTTATTTCTTAATGCCTTCTGGCTCCCAATTTGCTGAGGTGCCGCAGTTCATAAGAACGGGATATATGTTCTTTTTCGGCGCTGCGGCGGTCTTGTTCCTGATGAAGTTGATATCGAAGATTGTCCCGCTGGGGTTTCAACGAGAGACCGTATCCCTCAACGAAACGATGTTCGGGATTTGCTATGTATTTCTTACAAAAGAAGCTCGGGAAGAATGGCGCGGCTATATACGTGAACAGAAGAAAAGAGAGGCTGCATAGCCAATGCCCTCCGACTTCTGCTTAGGGTCGGCAACGGCCATCCGGCTCGGTACCGCCAGCAATATTTCCCATTTTTCTCGGATAGACGCCCGTGCTCCGCTGCCAGATCGACCACATCACAGTAACCGCCCCGTCGCTGGCAGTCGGCGCCGCCTACGTCCAGAAAGCCCTCGGTATTGCTCCACAAGTCGGCGGCGAGCATCCCCGCATGGGAACGCACAACCTGCTGCTGCGCTTGGGCGATGCGCTGTTTCTCGAAGTGATTGCCATCAACCCACAGGCACCTGCCCCGGGTCGGCCGCGCTGGTTCGAGCTGGATCGTTTGGCGCCGGATGCCTTGCCCACACTCTCCACCTGGGTGGCGCGCACGCCCGATATCCGCGCCAGTGCTGCCGCTGCGGCCGAGCAGCTTGGCGAGATCGAGCCGATGAGTCGCGGAGCGCTGGATTGGCTGATCACCATTCCCGCCGATGGCAGCGTGCCGCTTGATGGCGTGGCACCGGCGCTGATCGAGTGGCAGGCGGCGACGCACCCGGCGGCGCGGCTTGAGGACAAAGGGCTGGAACTGGTGCAACTGGAAATCTTTCATCCGGCGCCGGTGCGTGTCGAGCGACTACTGGCTTCGCTGGAGCTCGATGGCATGTTTGCCGTCCGCTCGCTGGCGGCGGATAGCTTACGCACAGCGCCCTATCTGCGGGCGCATATCCAGACGCCGCAAGGGCTGCGGCAGCTGTCCTTGCCAGCCTGAGCCGACGCTGGGGTGGGCCGCGCCGGGGCTGGCGGTTGGCCCCTGTGCTAAACTTTGAGCTTCCCGATTCCTGCGGAATTCCGCGCGCTCCCATGTCCGGCAATACTCTCGGCACCCTGTTTACCGTTACTTCCTTCGGCGAATCCCACGGCCCGGCCATCGGCTGCGTGGTCGATGGCTGCCCGCCGGGGCTGGCCATCTGCGAGGCCGACATCCAAGCTGAGCTGGACAAGCGCAAGCCCGGCACCTCGCGCCATGTGACGCAGCGCCGCGAGCCGGATACGGTGGAGATTCTTTCCGGCGTGTTCGAGGGCAAGACCACCGGCACGCCGATCGGTCTGCTGATCCGCAACCAGGACCAGCGCAGCAAGGACTACGGCAACATCGCCGAGACCTTCCGCCCCGGCCATGCCGACTATGCCTACACACAGAAATACGGCTTTCGCGATTACCGTGGCGGCGGCCGTTCCTCGGCGCGCGAAACGGCAGTGCGCGTGGCGGCTGGCGCCATTGCCCGCAAGTGGCTGAACGAGCGCTACGGGGTGACCATTCAGGGCTGGATGAGCCAGCTCGGCCCGATCGAGATTCCCTTCGTCAGCGCCGACGAGATCGGCAACAACCCGTTCTTCGCGCCGAATGCGGCGATCGTGCCGGAACTGGAAGCCTACATGGACGAGCTGCGCAAGTCGGGCGATTCGGTCGGCGCGCAGATCACGGTGTCGGCGACTGGCGTACCGCCGGGCTGGGGTGAGCCGGTGTATGACCGCCTGGATGCCGAGATCGCCTACGCGATGATGAACATCAACGCGGTGAAGGGCGTCGAGATCGGCGCCGGCTTCGCCTCCGTGGCGCAGAAAGGCAGCGAGCACGGCGACGAGATGACGCCGGCGGGTTTTCTCTCCAACAACGCCGGCGGTGTGCTGGGCGGCATTTCGACCGGGCAGGACATCGTCGTGAACATGGCGATCAAGCCGACATCGAGCATTCGCCTGGAGCGCCGCACGGTCGATCTGGCTGGCAAGGCGGCGATGGTGGCCACCCACGGCCGGCACGATCCCTGTGTCGGCATCCGCGCCACGCCGATTGCCGAGGCCATGCTGGCGCTGGTGCTGATGGATCATGCGCTGCGCCACCGCGCCCAGTGTGGCGACGTGGTCTGCGCCACGCCGCGTATTCCGGGGCAGGTGCCGCAGGTTTGAGGCCGCTTGGCATCGTCTTAAAATTTACCAATGGCCCGGTTGTCGGGCATGCTTTTCAGGGGGTAGCTCATGCAAGTCGAACATCACGATCTCCATCACGAATTTCCGGAATTCAGCGATGCGATTCACGCGCTAAAGACCGAACACAACCATTTTGCCCGCCTGTTTGACGAGTACCACGCCGTCACCAAGAGCATCGAGCACCTTGAAGAAGAAAGCGTTCCGGTCGATGATTTCACCATCGAAGATCTGAAGAAAAAGCGCATCAAGCTGAAGGACGATCTGTACCACATGCTGGTCGCGTTCAAGGCCGGCCAGAAGGTTTCCGCCTAAGTTGTTTTCGCAGTGCATCCGGTAGAATTGCCGGATGCACGTTCTGCCTTACTGGCGCCTCTCCGGCTACTACTTCTTCTACTTCGCCTTCATCGGCGCCTTCTCGCCCTATTTCGGGCTCTACCTGCAGTCACTGTCATTTACCGCCTGGGATATCGGCCTGCTGATGTCGCAGATGCAACTCATGCGTCTGTTCGGTCCCTATCTCTGGGGTTCGCTGGCGGATCGGGCCGCCAAGCGCGTGCCGATCGTGCGTCTGGCGGCGGCGGTGAGCCTGGTTGGCTTTTCCGCGTTCTTCTTTGCCAGCGATTTCGTCGCGTTGCTGGTGGCGATGGCGGTCATGGCCTTCTTCTGGAGCGCGGCGCTGCCGCTGGTGGAGACCATCACCTTCGATCACCTGCGTGACGAGGCGGCCCGCTACAGCCGTATCCGTGTCTGGGGTTCGGTCGGCTTCATCGTGGCGGTGATGGGCACCGGTGCGCTGCTTGATTTCGCGCCACTGCCGATGCTGTTGTGGGTGTGCCTGGGCACGCTGCTCGGTATCGTCGCCTACGCCCTGGTTTTGCCCGAAGCGCCGGTGCATTGCGCGTCCGGTGAGGCCGTGTCAGTGGCCGAAGTGCTGCGCCAGCCGCACGTGCAGGCGCTGCTGGCGGCGTGCTTCGCCATGTCGGCTGCGCATGGCGCGCTCTACATTTTCTTTTCGATCCACCTTGCCGAGCATGGTTACGGCAATACCCTGATCGGTTCGCTGTGGTCGCTGGGAGTGCTCGCCGAGATCGTTGTCTTCATGTTCATGTCCAGGCTGATGCGCCGCTTCAGCCTGCGGGTGATCCTGCTGGCGTGTTTTGCGGCGGCGGTGGTGCGCTTCCTGATCATCGGCTGGGCGGTCGAGTCGCTGGTGCTGATTTTTATCGCCCAGTTGCTGCACGGGCTGACGTTCGGCGCCTACCATGCGGCGGCGATTGCGGCGATCAACCGCTGGTTTCCCGGGCGCAGCCAGGGGCGCGGGCAGGCCTTGTATTCGAGCCTGTCGTTTGGCGCCGGCGGTTTGCTCGGTGGGCTGTTCAGCGGCTGGAGCTGGGATGCGCTGGGCTCGGCAGTCACCTACAGCGCCAGCGCAGCGTTTGCGCTGGTCGGCCTGTTTCTTATCTGGCGCTGGATTCAGGATGCCGACAAGGCCTGAATTTCCTGCTGCCATGACGCAGTAAGTGCTTTGTCCGAGCCTTCTCCGGGTGGCGCAAGTGCCTGATGCTGTGACATAATTCACCTCTTTTCCAGCCCCGGTTTACTCGACTAGAACAATATGGCGCAGACCCTGTACGACAAGCTTTGGCAGAGCCACGTGGTCCATCAGGAAGACGATGGCACGGCCCTGATTTACATCGACCGCCACCTGGTGCACGAAGTGACCAGCCCGCAGGCCTTCGAAGGCCTGAAACTGGCTGGCCGCAAGCCTTGGCGGGTTTCGTCCATCGTCGCCACGGCCGACCACAACACGCCGACCGACCACTGGGACAAGGCCGAGGGTACCGCCGCCATTGACGACCCGATCGCTCGTCTGCAGGTCGATACGCTGGATGCCAACATCCGCGAAACCGGCTCGCTGGCGTACTTTCCGTTCAAGGACCTGCGCCAGGGCATCGTGCACGTGGTCGGGCCGGAGAACGGCGCGACGCTGCCGGGCATGACCGTCGTTTGCGGCGACTCGCATACCTCGACGCACGGCGCCTTCGCCTGCATGGCGCACGGCATCGGTACTTCCGAGGTCGAGCACGTGATGGCCACGCAGTGCCTGGTGCAGAAGAAATCGAAAGCCATGCTCATCCGCGTCGACGGCGCGCTCGGCAAGGGCGTCACCGCCAAGGATGTGGCGCTGGCCATCATCGGCAAGATCGGTACCGCCGGCGGCAACGGCTACGCCATCGAATTTGCCGGCAGCGCCATCCGCGGCCTGTCGATGGAAGGCCGCATGACCCTGTGCAACATGGCCATCGAAGGCGGTGCGCGCATGGGCTTTGTTGCCGTCGATGACACGACCATCGAATACCTGCGCGGCCGTTCCTTCTCGCCCAAGGGCGACGCCTGGGAGAAGGCCGTGGCTTACTGGCGCACGCTGAAGTCCGACGATGGTGCGCAATTCGATCGCGTTGTCGAGCTGCGTGGCGACCAGATCCTGCCGCAGGTCAGCTGGGGCACTTCGCCGGAGATGGTGGTGTCGATTGCCGACAATGTGCCGGACCCGGCCAAGGAAACCGATCCGGTCAAGCGCGAAGGCATGGAGCGGGCGCTGCAGTACATGGGCCTGAATCCGAATACGCCGATCAAGTCGATTGCCATCGACAAAGTCTTTATCGGCTCCTGCACCAACTCGCGCATCGAGGATTTGCGTGCTGCTGCTGCCGTGCTCAAGGGCCGTCACGTGGCCGCCAGCGTCAAGCTGGCGCTGGCCGTACCGGGTTCCGGCCTAGTCAAGCAACAGGCTGAGAAGGAAGGCCTGGACAAGATTTTCGTCGCCGCCGGTTTCGAGTGGCGCGAGCCGGGGTGCTCGATGTGCCTGGCCATGAACGCCGACCGGCTGGAGCCGGGCGAGCGCTGCGCCTCGACCTCGAACCGCAACTTCGAAGGACGTCAGGGGCCGGGCGGGCGTACCCATCTGGTCAGCCCGCAAATGGCGGCCGCTGCGGCGATTGCCGGACATTTCGCCGATGTGCGCGAACTGAATATCTGAGGAGCAAAACGATGAAGAAACTGACTGCGCTGATTCTGGCTGTAGCCGCGTTCACTTCTGCCGCTTGCAACACCGTGCAAGGACTGGGCAAGGATATCGAGAAGGGTGGCCAGGCCATCGAAAAGGCTGCGAAGTAATGGATAAATTCGTCAAACTCGAAGGGCTGGTAGCGCCGCTCGACCGTAACAACGTCGACACCGATGCCATCATTCCGAAGCAGTTCCTCAAGTCGATCAAGCGCTCGGGCTTTGGCCCCAACGCCTTCGACGAATGGCGCTACATGGATGTCGGCCAGCCGGGGCAGGATGCGGCAACCACCGCGCAACGCCCGAAAAACCCGAATTTCGTGCTCAACCAGCCGCGCTATCAGGGCGCACAGGTGCTGCTGACGCGCGCCAACTTTGGCTGCGGCTCGTCACGCGAACATGCACCGTGGGCGCTACTGGATTTCGGCTTCAAGGCGGTCATCGCCGAGTCGTTTGCCGACATCTTCTTCAACAACTGCTTCAAGAACGGCATCCTGCCGATCGTGCTGCCGGCCGCGGAAATTGATGCGCTGTTCGCGCAGGTCGAGGCGACGCCGGGTTACCAGCTGACCATTGACCTGCCGGCGCAGGCGGTGATCCGGCCGGACGGCAAGGGTCTGCCGTTCCAGATCGACGCCTTCCGCAAGGAATGCCTGCTGAACGGTTGGGACGATATCGGCCTGACCCTGCGCCACGCCGACAAGATTCGCGCTTTCGAAGAAAAGCGCCGCATCGAGCAGCCCTGGCTGTTCGCCTGACTGAAAACTGAGCTGGAAACTGAAATGACCAAGAAGATTTGCGTACTGCCGGGTGACGGCATCGGCCCCGAGATCATGGCGGAAGCCGTGCGCGTGCTGAAAGCCCTCGACCTCGGCTTTGAAATGGAAGAAGCGCATCTGGGCGGCTGCGCCGTCGATGCGACCGGCAATCCCTACCCGGAAGCAACGCAGAAGCTGGCGCAGGCGGCCGACGCCGTGCTGCTCGGCGCTGTCGGCGGCCCGAAGTGGGACACGCTGCCGCGCGAACAGCGCCCGGAGCGCGGCCTGCTTGGTATCCGCAAGCAGCTTGGGCTGTTTGCCAACCTGCGCCCGGCCATCCTTTACCCGGAACTTGCCAACGCCTCGACGCTCAAACCGGAAGTGGTTGCCGGTCTGGACATCCTGATCGTGCGCGAACTGACCGGCGACATCTACTTCGGCCAGCCGCGTGGCATCGAGGTGCGCGAGGTCGATGGCATCAAGCAGCGCTTCGGTTTCAACATGATGCACTACACCGAGAGCGAGATCCGCCGCATCGGCCGTGTTGCCTTCGAAGCCGCGCGCAAGCGCAACAAGAAGGTGTGCTCGGTCGACAAGATGAACGTGCTGGAAACGACGCAGCTGTGGCGCGACGTGATGATCGAGCTGGCGCCGGAGTACCCGGATGTCGAACTGACGCACATGCTGGTGGACAACGCCGCGATGCAGCTGGTGAAGGCGCCGAAGCAGTTCGACGTGATGGTTACCGGCAACATGTTCGGCGACATCCTGTCGGACGAAGCCTCGATGCTCACCGGCTCGATCGGCATGTTGCCGTCGGCTTCGCTCGATGCCAACAACAAGGGTCTCTATGAACCGTCGCACGGTTCGGCCCCGGACATCGCTGGTAAGGGTGTTGCCAATCCGTTGGCGACGATCCTGTCGGCGGCGATGATGCTGCGCTATACCTTCAACCAGGAGGCAGCGGCGCAGCGCGTCGAAGGCGCCGTGAAGAAGGTGCTGGCGCAGGGCTTCCGTACCGGCGACATCTACGAACCGGGTACGAACAAGGTCGGCACCAAGCAGATGGGCGACGCGGTACTGGCCGCCCTTTGATCTGTATCGTGGCGGGGTCTCCCGCCTGTGATACGGTTACGTTTTTGATACGTTCTTACGCAAGGAAGCTGTGATGAAGCGAGTTGGTCTGGTTGGCTGGCGCGGTATGGTGGGTTCGGTCCTCATGCAACGCATGGTGGAAGAGGGTGATTTCGCCCATATCGAACCGGTGTATTTCTCGACCTCGAACGCCGGCGGCAAGGCCCCCGTGTTCGGTGGCAAGGAAGCGGCTGCGCCGCTGCAGGACGCATCGAACATTGATGCGCTGAAAGCCTGCGACATCATCATCACCTGCCAGGGCGGCGACTACACCAAGGAAGTCTTCCCCAAGCTGCGCGCCACCGGCTGGAACGGCCACTGGATCGACGCTGCCAGCGCGCTGCGCATGGCTGACGACGCCGTGATCATCCTCGACCCGGTCAACATGAACGTGATCAAGGACTCGCTGGCCAAGGGCGGCAAGAACTGGATCGGCGGCAACTGCACCGTGTCGCTGATGCTGATGGGCCTCGGCGGCCTGTTCCAGAACGACCTGATCGAATGGGCGACCTCGATGACCTATCAGGCCGCTTCGGGTGCCGGCGCGCAGAACATGCGCGAGCTGATCGCGCAGATGGGCACCATTCACGCCTCGGTTGCCGACCTGCTCGCCGACCCGGCTTCGGCCATCCTCGACATCGACCGCAAGGTTGCCGAGACCATCCGTTCGGACAGCTTCCCGAAGAAGAACTTCCGCAACACCCCGCTCGCCGGCTCGCTGATCCCGTGGATCGACGTCCCGGTCGAAGGCGGCCAGTCGAAGGAAGAATGGAAGGGCGGCGCCGAGTGCAACAAGATTCTCGGCCGTCCGGCTTTCAAGACCGCCGGCTCGATCCCGATCGACGGGCTGTGCGTGCGCATCGGCGCCATGCGTTGCCACTCGCAGGCGCTGACCATCAAGCTGAAGAAGGACGTGCCGCTGGATGAAATCAGCGACATGCTGGCCAAGGCCAACCCGTGGGCCAAAGTCGTGCCGAACGAGCGCGAGCTCAGCGAGCGCGACCTGACCCCGGCCGCCGTGACCGGCACGCTGACCGTCCCCGTCGGCCGCCTGCACAAGATGGCGATGGGCCCGGAATACCTGGCTGCCTTTACCTGCGGCGACCAACTGCTGTGGGGCGCGGCCGAGCCGCTGCGCCGCATGCTGAGAATCCTGCTCGAAGCCTGAGCGATGCGAGACCATCACGAGGAAGCACGCTTGGGGTGTGCCGGATCCGTGTAAAAACCAACGAGCCGGGGCTTCTGACCCCGGCTTTTTTATGCATTGTTGTAAAAATGGGACAGCAAAAGCTGACATTAGAAGGAAGTTGAGCTTGCATGGCTAACTTCATGATGTTATTTTAATTATCCCAAATCGACGCTCAGGGTGGCGCCGTGACAAAGAAAATACAAATCACACCAAAACTACGTGCTTCGACGCTGGCCTTTGCGGTCGGTATCGCCTTATCCGGGATGCCGCTTGCGGTACAGGCTGCCGGGCTCGGAAAAGTGACGGTTTTCTCCGCGTTGGGCCAACCCCTGCGTGCCGAGGTCGAGCTTTCCGCATCCCGCGAGGAACTGGCAAGCATGAAAGCGGGCCTGGCTTCGCCAGACGCGTTCAAGAGCGCCGGGCTGGACTATGCATCGGCACTGCTGACTATCCGTTTCGTCATTGACAAGCGGGCGAGTGGTCAGCCAGTGATCAAGCTGTCTTCCGACCGCCCATTGAACGAACCTTTTGTCGACATGTTGCTGGAGCTCAACTGGGCATCTGGTCGCCTGGTTCGCGAATACACCTTTCTTCTTGATCCCCCTGAAATAGCGGCTAAGGCTGCAGTCCCTGTTGTTGTTCCGGAAGCCCGGGCTACTGCGCCAAAGCCGGTAGCTGTTGCTCCTGCAGCAGCTGCAACACCAGCTCCTGCTGCCTCGCGCCCCGCTCCGGCAGCACCTGCGGAAGCCAAGGCAGAAAGCGGCGATGCCTATCAGGTCAAGCGCGGCGACACTTTGCGCAAGATTGCGGCCGAGAATCAGCACGAGGGCGTTTCCCTCGATCAAATGCTGGTTGGTCTGTTCCGCGCCAACAAGGATGCATTCGACGCTAGCAACATGAATCGCCTGAAGGCAGGCAAGATTCTGACCGTTCCACAGAAAGCGGAAGTTGAGGCGGTGTCGACTTCTGAAGCGCAGAAAGTCGTTGTTGCACAGGCAGCAGACTGGAATGCTTATCGTCGCAAGCTGGCGGCCAGTGCTGCTCAGACGCCTGCCAGCGATGAGGCCGGCAAGCAGGAGGCCTCGGGCAAGATTACCGCCAAGGTCGAAGACAAGGCTGCGCCTGCGACAGATGCCAAGGATCAGGTGCGCGTGTCGCGTACTGAAACCGGCAAGGGCAAGCCAGGCGGAAAAGTTAGTGAAGAAGACTTGCTGGCCAAGGAAAAGGCGCTCAAGGAAGCCAACGATCGCCTTGCTTCTCTTGAAAAGAATGTAAACGAGCTGCAGAAGCTGCTCGCACTGAAGAATCAGAATCTGGCGGAATTGCAAAAGCAGGCATCGGTGCCCGCTGTAGCAGCGACCAAAACTCCGGAGCCGGCTGTAAAACCAGTCGAACCTCCGAAAGCTGTCGAACCACCTAAGCCGGCAGAAGCCGTCAAGCCGGTGGAGCCACCGAAGGCCGCTGAATCAGTCAAGCCGGTGGAGCCGCCGAAAGCCGCTGAAACACCTGCCGAGCCGCCCAAGGCCGAAGTTGCCAAACCGGCTGAAGAGAAAAAACCTGAACCCGTCAAGCCCGCCGAGGCGCCAAAGCCGAAGCCCAAGGCCGTCATTCCGCCGCCTCCGCCCGAAGAGCCAAGTTTCGTTGATGAGTTGATGGATAACCCGGCGCTGCTGGCTGGTGGCGGTGGTGTTCTTGCCCTGCTAGCCGGTCTGGTGTTCTACAAGCGTCGTCGTCAGACCGGTTCTGGCGAATTGCCGCTGACGACATCGACTGCCGGTCTGTCACAAACGAGCCTCGGCGAAAATTCTGTTTTCCGCAGTACTGGCGGCCAGAGCGTCGATACCTCCCACACGCCGCCACAAACTGATTTCAGTCAGGCGGGTCCGGGCACCATCGATACTGACGAAGTTGATCCGGTAGCTGAAGCCGACGTTTACATGGCCTATGGCCGTGACGCGCAGGCGGAAGAGATTCTGCTCGAAGCGAAGGCGAAGGATCCGAAGCGTTATGCGATCCATCTCAAGCTACTTGAGATCTACGCCAATCGGCAGAGCCTCAAGCAGTTTGAAGCGTTGGCGACCGAGCTATACAGCGAAACCGGAGGCGTCGGTGCCGACTGGGAAAAGGCTGCAGCCATGGGGCTGAAGCTGGATGCGCAGAACCCGCTCTACGGTGGCAATCGTGCCGCGGCGGCGCCTGAGTTTGACAGCGATGCGACTGTGATCGTGTCGGCCCAGACCTTGAAGAATACCGTCACCATGCCGGGGCAACTGTCACAGATGGCAGCTGCAGCTGAGCCGATCGAGATTTCGGCGCCTGAGTTGCCTGCCGAAACACCGGCGGCGCCTGAGGCTGTCAGCGAAGAAATTGCCAGCCTGGATTTTGATCTTGGTCCGCAGGATGCCGAACCGCTTGTCGAGGAGGTGAAGGCTGACCTGGTAACGACGGTGACTTTGCCTGAAGCGCAGTTGCCCCCAGCAGATGCCGAGGGTGCACTTGATTTTGATCTCGGGCCTGCGGCTGCAAATGTGGCGACTGCCGATGACACCGTGGTTGGTCTTGATTTCGAAATGCCTGAGATCAAGGTTGATGCGCCTGCCGCCGATGCTTCCGGGCTCGATTTTGACCTCGGCTTTGATGCGCCGGCAACGGAGAACGTGCAGGTCTCTTCGGCCCCTCCGGTCGTTCCGGCGGCTGTCGAGTCCCCTGCAAGCCAGTCGACACCGGATCTTGTTCTCGATGCTGGCAATGTCGATACCGATGCCCTCGAGTTTGATGTCAGATTGACCGAGTCGACCGTACTCGGTCAGCCGATGTCGCCGTCTTCCTTCGATATGACTTCGATCAACCTTGATCTGGCTGAGCCGAAGCCTGCGTCAGCTCCGGCTGATGGTGGTTTCGAAGTGGCTCAGATGGAAACCGTGGTGAATCCGGCGATGGCCGGCTTGCCTGACTCCGATGCCTCTTTCGAAGCCATTGGTGCCAATGAAGAAGTTGCGACCAAGCTGGATCTGGCCAAGGCTTACGAAGAAATGGGTGATCTCGAAGGTGCTCGCGAATTGCTCCAGGAAGTCGTCAAGGAAGGTAATGCCGAGCAACAGGATGCTGCTCGTGCCATTCTGGAGCGCGTCGGCAGCTGACGCCGCTACAAGGTAAAATGCAGGCCGCGCTCCTTAAGGGATCGCGGCCTTTTTCTTTTTCTGGACCCTGATGACTTCGCTACACCCTGCGCATCGGTTGTGTTGTTGGCTCCTCGCCGTGATTGCTGTTCAGTGCCTGTCTGGTGCGGGCCTGCTGCTGGCGATCGCGGCATTGCCATTGCTCGGACGTGCGAGCCTGCTGCGCTGGTTGCGTCTGTTGCGTCGGGCGCGCTGGCTTTTGCTGACCCTGCTGCTTGTCCTGGCCTGGGGTATTGCCGGTGAGCCGCTGTGGGAGCAAGCCGGTCGGATGGCCCCAACTTACGAAGGTCTGGCCGAGGCCGGTACCCAATTGGGCCGCCTGGTGCTGGTGCTGGCAGCGGTTGCCCACCTGCTGGAGACAACGCCGATTGAGCGCCTGATGGCCGGTGCACAGGTATTGCTGCGCCCGCTCGCAGGGCTGGGTTTCGACGTCAATCGTGCTGTTGTGCGCCTGTCATTGGCACTTCATTACGCGGCACAGATGCCGAGCCGGGATTGGAAGAACCTGTTGTCACCGAGCGAATGTACGGCTCCGCAAACGGTTTGTCTGGTGTCGCCGCCACAGCAGCTAAAGGACTGGCTAGTCCTTGCCGCCACAGCGCTTGTGGCTGCGGGAGTCTGTCTCGTATGAGAATCGCCTTGTGTGTCGAATACGATGGCAGCGGGTTTCGTGGCTGGCAGACGCAAACAGGCGGAGGGACCGTCCAGGATGCGCTGCAAACCGCCTTGTCCGAAATCGCAGGCGAACCTGTCGCCGTCGTCTGCGCCGGGCGCACCGATGCCGGGGTGCATGCGACCGCGCAGATCGTTCATTTCGACTCTTGTGCCGAGCGGCCTCTGTCAGCATGGGTGCGCGGCGCCAATGCACTGCTGCCGACAAGCGTGGCAGTGCGCTGGGCGCACGTCGTTGCCGATGACTTTCATGCACGTTTTTCTGCTCACGGTCGCCGCTATCGCTACCTTTTGCTCAATCGCCCTCAGCGCCCGGCGCTAGCGCACGGGCAGGTTGGCTGGTTTCATCTGCCGCTTGATCTGGCGGCAATGCAGGCAGGTGCGCGCCTGTTGCTAGGCGAGCAGGATTTCAGTTGCTTCCGTGCGGCGGAGTGTCAGGCTAAATCGCCGGTCAAGCTTCTGCGCCAAGCCAACGTCGGTTGCGATGGTGAAATGGTGATCTTCGATTTCGAGGCATCCGCTTTTTTGCACCATATGGTGCGTAACATGGTCGGAAGTCTGGTCTATGTTGGCAAGGGGAAGCATCCGCCGGAATGGATAAGCGAGCTGATATCCAGCCGCGAACGCCGTCTGGCTGCCCCCACCTTTGCTGCCGGCGGCCTCTATCTTTCCGGCGTCAGCTACGAAAAACACTGGGGCCTGCCACCGTTGCCGGCGCCAGTACTTCCGGGGTTTCAGGCATGAAAACACGCATCAAGATCTGCGGTATCACGCGCATCGAAGACGGCATCGCAGCGGCAGACGCCGGTGCAGACGCCATCGGGCTGGTCTTCTATCCGAAGAGTCCGCGCTATGTGCATGCCGCGCAAGCAGCGGAAATCGCGACGGCGCTCCCCCCGTTTGTCGATGTCGTCGCCCTGTTCGTCAATGCCACGCCAGAATTTGTTAATGAGACATTGGCGGAAGTGCCGATCAATCTGCTGCAGTTCCACGGTGACGAAAGCGAAACCTGGTGTCGGCAGTTTGATCGCCCTTATATCAAAGCCGCTCGGGTAAGGCCCGGCTTCGATTTGGTACAATACGCGGCTTCCTATGCCACCGCCCAAGCGCTGTTACTTGATGCCTTTGTCGAGGGCTATGGTGGTGGTGGCCACGTGTTTGACTGGAGCCTGATTCCCGAAGGTGGGGCAGGCCGAAATGGCCTGCCACGCCCGATCATTCTTTCCGGCGGGCTGACAACAGACAATGTGACTGAAGCCGTGCGCCGTGTGCGCCCGGCGGCGGTCGATGTTTCAAGCGGTGTTGAAGTGGCCAAGGGAATCAAGGATCCGGCCAGGATCGCCGCCTTTATCGCTGGAGTTCGCAATGCAGATGTATGACCTGCCTGATGCCAAGGGGCACTTCGGTCCCTACGGTGGCCTCTTTGTTGCCGAGACCCTGATTCCGGCCCTCGATGAACTGAAGGAAGCCTACGCCGCCGCGCTCAAGGACCCGCAGTTCATCGCCGAATTCGAATACGACCTGAAGCACTACGTCGGCCGCCCGAGCCCGATCTACCACGCCAAGCGCTGGTCCGACATTCTTGGCGGTGCGCAGATCTATCTCAAGCGTGAAGACCTGAACCACACCGGCGCACACAAGATCAACAACTGCATTGGCCAGGCCATGCTCGCTCGCCGCATGGGCAAGCCGCGCGTCATCGCCGAAACCGGCGCCGGCCAGCACGGTGTTGCCACGGCGACCGTTGCCGCCCGCTACGGCATGGAATGCGTGGTCTACATGGGTAGCGAGGACGTCAAACGCCAGGCGGCCAACGTCTATCGCATGAAGCTGCTCGGCGCCACCGTCGTGCCGGTCGAATCCGGCTCGAAGACGCTGAAGGACGCGCTCAACGAAGCCATGCGCGACTGGGTCACCAACGTCCACAACACCTTCTACATCATCGGTACCGTCGCTGGCCCGCATCCTTACCCGATGCTGGTGCGCGATTTTCAGGCGGTCATCGGCCGCGAGTGCATCGGCCAGATGCAGGAACAGTGCGGCCGCCAGCCGGACTACGCCATCGCCTGTGTCGGCGGTGGTTCGAACGCGATGGGCATCTTCTACCCGTACATTCCTGTCGAGAGTGTCAAGCTGGTCGGCGTCGAAGCCGCCGGCGAGGGGCTGGACAGCGGCCGTCACGCCGCGTCGCTTGAGCGTGGCCGCCCTGGCGTGCTGCACGGTAATCGCACCTACCTGTTGCAGGATGAGGACGGTCAGATCATCGAGACGCACTCGATCTCGGCCGGTCTCGACTATCCGGGCGTCGGCCCGGAGCACGCCTGGCTCAAGGATGCCGGTCGTGCAGAATACGTCGGCATCACCGATGCCGAAGCACTGGAAGCTTTTCACAACCTGTGCCGCCTCGAAGGCATCATCCCGGCGCTGGAGTCCTCGCACGCGCTGGCCTATGCCGCCAAGCTGGCACCGACCCTGCCCAAGGACAAGATCCTGCTGGTCAACCTCTCCGGTCGCGGCGACAAGGACATGCATACCGTCGCCGAAAAATCCGGCATCACCTTCTGATCGCACCAAGCCAAATGTCGAGAATCCAAGCAAGCTTCCAACGCCTTCAGGCGCAGAGCCGCAAGGCGCTGATCCCGTTCATTACCGCCGGTGACCCGGATGCCGCGCTGACCGTGCCGCTGATGCACACGCTGGTTGAAGCCGGTGCCGACATTATCGAGCTCGGGGTGCCGTTTTCCGACCCGATGGCCGACGGCCCGACCATCCAGCGCGCTTCCGAGCGGGCGCTGGCCAAGGGCATGACGCTGAGGAAGGTGCTGGAACTGGTCGTTGCATTTCGAACGACCAATCAGGAAACGCCGGTCGTACTGATGGGCTACGCCAACCCGATCGAAGCCATGGGCGTCGAGAAATTCGCTGCTGCTGCCAGCCTGGCTGGCGTTGATGGCGTACTGGTCGTTGATTACCCGCCGGAAGAAAGTGCCGATTTCGCCCGCGCCATGAAAGCAGTGCAGATCGATCCGATTTTCCTGCTGGCGCCGACTTCGACCGAAGAACGTATCGTCGGTGCGGCCAAGGTGGCCAGCGGCTACGTCTATTACGTGTCGCTGAAGGGCGTGACCGGTTCGGCTGCACTCGATGTCGATGCCGTGGCTGCACGCATTCCCGCCATCCGCGCCAAGACCGGTTTGCCGGTTGGCGTCGGCTTCGGCATTCGTGATGCTGAAACTGCCGGTCGTGTGGCGGCCATTTCCGACGCTGTCGTTGTCGGCAGCCGCATCATCGAAGAAATTGAAAAATCGACCCCGGATAATAACTATGCTGCGGCCTGTGCCAACGTCAAGGCACTGGTTTCCAGCATCCGTCGCGGCATGGATGCCGCAGCGTAAGGAGCAACAATGAGCTGGCTGACCAAACTGCTGCCCCCGAAGATCAAGCGCAACGAAACCGGTGTTGCCCGCAAGTCTTCTCTGCCCGAAGGCCTGTGGAGCAAGTGCCCGTCGTGCGAGTCGGTGCTTTATGCCACCGACCTCGAAAATAATCTCAACGTCTGTCCGAAATGCGGTCACCACAATCGCCTCAAGGCGCGCGCGCGACTTGACCTTTTGCTCGACACCGAGGGGCGTTTTGAAATCGGCGCTGAAGTATTGCCGGTCGATACTCTGAAATTCAAGGATAGCCGTCGCTATCCCGAGCGTCTCCAGGACGGTTGCGAAAGCAGTGGTGAAACCGACTCCCTGGTCGTCATGCAGGGAGCCATCAATACCCTGCCAGCCGTTGTCGCCGCCTTCGAGTTCGAGTTCATGGGCGGCTCGATGGGCTCCGTGCTGGGTGAGCGCTTTGTCCGTGGCGTACGCGTCGCGGTCGACAACAATCTGCCCTTCATCTGCGTCACCGCTTCCGGTGGCGCGCGCATGCAGGAAGGCCTGTTCTCGCTGATGCAGATGGCCAAGACGACCGCTGCGCTGACCAAGCTGTCCGAGCGCCAGCTGCCGTTCATTTCGATACTCACCGATCCGACCATGGGCGGCGTCTCTGCCTCGTTTGCCTTTGTCGGCGATATTGTCATCGCCGAGCCGAACGCACTGATCGGCTTTGCCGGCCCACGCGTGATCGAGCAGACCGTGCGCGAGACGCTGCCGGAAGGCTTTCAGCGCTCCGAGTTTCTCGTTGAGAAGGGCGCGATCGACATGATCGTTGATCGTCGCGAACTGAAGAGCAAGCTGGCTGAACTGCTGGCGCTGCTGCAAAAACTACCTGCTGCCGCTTGAAAAACCTCGAAGACTGGCTGAGCCATCTCGAATCCCTGCACCCCAAGGGGCAGGCTGGGATCGTGCTCGGGCTCGAGCGGGTAGCGCTGGTCAAGGCGCAACTCGGGCAGACCCAACATTGCCCGGTGATCATCGTTGGTGGGACCAATGGCAAGGGTTCCACCTGCGCCTATCTGGAACACATCCTTTCGTACTCGGGTTATCGCACCGGCTGTTACGCCTCGCCACATCTGCTGGCATACAACGAGCGCGTGCGCCTTGACCGGCAGCCGGTTGACGATGAGCGGCTGTGTGCCGCTTTCTCTCGTGTCGAGGCGGCCCGCGTCGCCGCCGGTGACGTGGCACTGACCTATTTCGAATTTGGTACGCTGGCTGCCTGGGAAGTCTTTGCCGAAGCCGGGGTCGAACTGGCGATACTCGAAGTTGGCCTTGGCGGCCGCCTTGATGCCGTCAATATCTACGAGCCGGATGTTGCCATCGTCACCAGTATCGCCATCGACCATACCGACTGGCTGGGCACGACGCGCGAAGAAATCGGTTATGAGAAGGCAGGCATTTTTCGCGCTGGCAAACCGGCCATCTGCGCCGACGCCAAGCCGCCACAGTCCCTGCTCGACCACGCTGCCGCCATCGGTACTGATCTGAAACTGATCGGCCGCGACTTCGGCTATTTTGGTGACAAGACACAATGGACCTTCTGGAGCCGCAACGGCGAAGGTGCCGTGACGCGTCGCGGCGGCCTCGCCAACCCCGGGCTGCGGGGTTCCCAGCAGCTGGCCAATGCATCGGCAGCATTGGTAGCGCTCGACGCTGCCAAGGCCTTGCTACCTGTCGACATGCAGTCTGTACGGCGCGGGCTGATCGAAATCGAGTTGGCGGGGCGCTTCCAGCTGCTTCCTGGCAAGCCGGCCGTGGTCCTCGATGTCGCCCATAACCCGCAGGCTGTGGCCACTCTGGCGTCAAATCTTGGCGACATGGGGTTTTATGAAAAGACCCATGCGGTCGTCGGCATGCTCGCTGACAAGGATGTTGGCGGCGCGCTGGCCGCCCTGCGTGGCAAGGTTGCGCACTGGCATGTGGCGACACTCGATGCACCACGTGGTGCCACTGCCGAAGTCATGGCCGCAGCCCTGGTCGATAACGCGCTGGACGGAGCGGTCAGCCTTTACGGTAGCCCGGCAGCGGCCTTTCTCGCCGCACGAAAAGCGGCCGGCGAAAATGATAGAATTCTGGTCTTTGGATCCTTCTACACCGTGGCGGCCGTCATGCGCGCCCTCAAGGAACGCCTCTGATGTCGATCCCGGAAGCCGACGCCCAGTTGCCGCTCAAGAAGCGCGCCCGTCGCCGCCTGGTCGGTGCGATCGCCCTGGCGGTCCTCGCCGCCGTTGTACTGCCCATGGTCATGGATCACGCCCCGCAGGCACCGGTTCAGGATGTGCAGATTCGCATTCCGGGTCAGGATCAAGCCCCCTCCTTCAGCCCGAAGACGCTTGCAGCAACGCCGGCCGACTCGTCGCCTACCCCTGCGGCTGCGGGTGCGAAGGCAGCTACGCCGGTTTCGGAGATGCCGGCAGCTCCCGTTTCGACCGAAAAAACAGCGGAAAAACCGGCCGAGGCCGCCAAGCCTGCAGCGAAGCCTGAGAAACCCGCCGAAAAGTCGCCGGAGAAGCCGGCGGCAGCGCCAGAAAAAGTCGCCAAAAATGGCAGCAACGATGCACAACGGGCAGCCGCGCTCCTGGCCGGCAAGGCGGAGCCTTCAGCGCCAGCAAAAACTGCCGCTGGTGAAAAAGCTGCCGCTGGTGAATATGTGATTCTCATCGGTGCCTTCGCCAATCCGGCCAACGTCAAGCAGTTGCAGACCAAGCTTGGTGAGCTCGGGCTCAAGGTCTATACCGAAACACTGGACTCGCCGCAGGGCAAGAAGACGCGTGTGCGCGCCGGACCTTTCCCGAGTCGTGATGCGGCCGACAAGGCGCTCGAAAAGATGAAGCGGATCGGGGTCAATGGCGTCGTAGCTGCCAAGCAGTGACCGTTGTAGCGACCGATGACTGCATTTGATTACGGCGTAATCGTCATACTGCTTGCCTCGCTGGCCCTGGGGCTCTGGCGCGGGCTGATAGGTGAAGTGCTGGCGCTGTTGGCGTGGGTGGTGGCAGGTCTTGCTGCATGGCAGTTCGGGCCGGAAATCGGCCCCTTGATTACGGCGATTGCTGATCCCGGTCTGCGTGTGCTGGCTGGTTATGCGCTGGTATTCATCGGCGTGCTGATCGTGCTGGCGCTGGTGCGGCTGGCGGTGCGCGGACTGCTCAAGGTACTTGGGCTGACGGCCGTTGATCGTGTACTCGGTGTGCTGTTTGGTGTTGCGCGCGGTTTGTTGATCGTCCTGATTCTGGTGGCTGTCGGCGGCATGACCTCGGCGCCGAAACAGCCCTGGTGGACGGGCGCACGGTTGGCGCCGCCGCTTGAAACTGCGGTGGTTGCCGCAAAACCCTGGTTGCCGCCAGAAGCGGCAAAACGAATTCGATTCAGATAGCAAGTTAAAGTAGGAATAGACAACGATGTGTGGAATTCTCGGAGTTGTAGCGACGACGCAAGTTAATCAGCTGCTCTATGATGGCTTGATGGTGCTTCAGCACCGTGGCCAGGATGCAGCAGGCATCGCCACTGCCGAAGGCAATACTTTCCACATGCATAAAGGGCCTGGCCTGGTGCGCGATGTATTCCGCACGCGCAACATGCGCGCGCTGCCGGGAACCATAGGCATCGGGCATGTGCGCTACCCGACAGCGGGGTCTGCCTACAACTTTGCCGAGGCGCAGCCGTTCTACGTGAACTCGCCCTTCGGCATTGTCCTTGGCCACAACGGTAACCTGACCAATACGCAGCAGCTGCAGGAAGAGATGTTCCGGCTCGACCGCCGACACATCAACACCAATTCCGATTCCGAAGTGCTGCTGAACGTGCTGGCGCATGAACTGCAGAGTGCTGCCCACGGCTACGAACTGGATGTAGACAGCATCTTCCAGGCCGTTGCCGGTGTCCATCGTCGCTGTCGTGGCGCTTACGCCGTTGTCGCCATCATTGCCGGCTACGGCCTGCTGGCCTTCCGCGATCCGTACGGCATCCGTCCGCTGGTCTACGGCTCCAACGAAACGGAGCAGGGGGCCGAATATCTCGTCGCTTCCGAGTCCGTCGCCCTCGATACGCTCGGCTTTACCGTCGAACGCGATATCGAGCCGGGCGAAGCCATCTTCATCGATCTCAACCACCAGTTGCATACACGCCAGTGTGCGCAGCAGCCGGTCTATTCGCCATGCATTTTCGAGTACGTCTATCTGGCGCGTCCGGATTCGGTGATTGACGGTGTCTCGGTTTACGAAACCCGTTTGCACATGGGCGAGCATCTGGCCGACAAGGTGATCAAGCACATCCCGGTTGAAGAGATCGATGTGGTCATCCCGATCCCGGATTCCTCGCGTCCTTCAGCCATGCAACTGGCACAGAAGCTCGGCATTCCGTATCGCGAGGGCTTTGTCAAAAACCGCTATATCGGCCGCACCTTCATCATGCCCGGGCAGTCGACGCGCCGGAAATCCGTGCGGCAGAAACTCAATACCATCGGCGAGGAGTTCCGCGGCAAGCGCGTGCTGCTGGTCGATGACTCGATCGTGCGCGGTACCACCAGCCGTGAGATCGTCGAGATGGCGCGGGCGGCTGGGGCTCAGAAAGTTTATTTCGCTTCGGCTGCACCGCCGGTGCGCTACCCCAATGTCTACGGCATCGACATGCCGACGCGTGGAGAACTGATCGCCACCGACCGCAGCGACGAGGAAATCGCCGCCGAAATCGGTGCCGATGCGCTGGTTTACCAGGACATCGAATCGCTGAAGACCTCGGTGCGCGAACTTTCCGACCGCCTCTCGTCGTTCGACGCCTCTTGCTTTGACGGGTGCTACATCACCGGCGACATCAGCCCGGAATACCTTGACGAGATCGAAGCCGCCCGCAACGGCACGCCGAAGGCTGCCAGCGAGGATGGCGGTGCATCGCAGCAGATGCACCTCAACCTGATGTCGGCGGAGTAAGCGGATGGACGAAAAGTATCAACTGGAGACCCTGGCTGTTCGCGCCGGCACCGCACGTACCCAGTTCAACGAACACTCCGAGGCCATGTACCTGACCTCCAGCTTTGTCTTTGACAATGCTGCGCAGGCGGCTGCCCGTTTCTCGGGCGAGGAAGAGGGCAACGTCTACTCGCGCTTCACCAACCCGACCGTGGCCGCTTTCCAGGAGCGTCTGGCGGCAATGGAGGGGGCTGAGGCTGCCGTGGCGACTTCCAGCGGCATGTCTGCGATTCTGGCGCTGGTGATGGCACATCTCAGCGCCGGCGATCATATCGTCGCCTCGAACAGCCTGTTCGGTGCCACGCTGCAGTTGTTCAACAACATCCTGTCGCGTTTCGGCATCGAGACCACCTGCGTTTCGCAGACCGATGTCGGCGCCTGGGAAGCCGCCATTCGCCCGAACACCAAGCTGTTCTTCCTCGAAACACCATCGAACCCGCTGACCGAGATCGCCGACATCAAGTCGCTGTGCACGGTCGCGCACGCCAGGGGAATCCTGGTTGCCGTCGATAACTGCTTCTGCACACCGGTGCTGCAGCGCCCGCTCGATCTGGGGGCTGATATGGTGGTGCACTCGGCAACCAAATACCTCGACGGTCAAGGTCGTGTGCTGGGCGGCGCTGTTGCCGGCCCGAAGAAATACACCGATGAAGTGCTCAAGTTCCTGCGCACCGCCGGGCCGACGCTCTCCGCGTTCAATGCCTGGGTGCTGCTGAAAGGGCTGGAAACACTGCAGATCCGCATGGAAGCCCAGTCGGCCAGGGCGCTGCTCATGGCGCAATGGCTGGAGGCGCATCCGAAGGTGGCACGGGTGTTCTATCCGGGGCTGCCGTCACATCCGCAGCACGAACTGGCCATGCGTCAGCAGAAAAACGGCGGCGGCATCGTCTCCTTCGAGGTCAAGGGCGCGCGTGCTGAAGCCTGGCGGGTGGTGGATTCCTGCAAGCTGCTGTCGATTACTGCCAACCTTGGCGACACCAAGACGACATTGACGCATCCAGCCTCGACCACGCACGGCCGCATCTCCCCCGAAGCCCGTGCGGCGGCAGGTATCAGCGAAGGCTTGCTACGGGTGGCAGTCGGGCTGGAAGCAGTCAAAGATCTGCAGGCCGATCTCGACCGCGGCCTGTCGCAAATCTGATTCTGCGCAGGTCACTGTTACTGCGCGGCTTTTGCCCGGCCCCGCCGGGTCAGGTCCGGGTGCTCGTCGGCGTGGCGTGAGAGCGCACGTTTCACATCGGCTGGCAGCATCAGGTAGGTCATCAGGCTTGCACCAGCACAAATAAACCAGAAAAGCAGAAAGCCGATCGAGTAGGCAGCGATCGGCGAGACCTCGATCGGCTGCCCGAGCAGGTAGAGCTGCTGCGGATCGATCAGGGTGAAGAAGACAATTTCGGCAATACCCGCAGCCGTGAATGACGGCCACAGAACCCAGATGATCATTTTCATTATTCGGGTTTCCTTGTTGTTGGAGTGTGAGCTTGTTACGTGTTGGGAACTGCCATCTTCACCTAAAACCCCAATAATTTGAAGGGTATGTTGCAGAAATAGTCTGGCAGGGGGTGAGGCCGCTCCTTTGCCCCTCAGTTCCGTCAATGCTGGGCCCACAGCAGCGAACCGATGCATCCGTGTTAAACTGCGCCCCACTGTTGCGCCGCCGGTCAGTCGCGGCGCAGCGTCTCTGGTTCTTCCCCGACCACTCCGGTCTCCAGATAAAAAGATTCCGATGGCTTCGACTGATGCGCTGTCCGCAATGCGGAGCGCGAAGCCTGATTTTCGGAGCAATACCCCCATGAAATTCACCGAACTTGGCCTCTCGGCCGAGATTCAGCGTGCCGTTGCCGCACAAGGCTACGACACCCCGACCCCGATCCAGGCGCAAGCCATTCCCGTGGTGCTCGCCGGCCGCGACCTGATGGCCTGCGCGCAGACCGGTACCGGCAAGACCGCCGGCTTCACGCTGCCCATCCTGCAACTGCTCTCCGGTGGCCGTGCCAAACCGAAGCGCCCGCGTGTGCTGGTGCTGACGCCGACGCGCGAACTGGCCATGCAGGTCGAGGAAAGCGTGCGCACCTACGGCAAGCACCTGCCGCTGACCTCGCTGTGCGTCTTCGGCGGCGTCGGCATCAACCCGCAGATCCAGGGTCTGGCGCGCGGCGTCGACATCCTCGTCGCCACGCCGGGCCGGCTGCTCGACCACATGCAGCAGCGCACCGTTGATCTCTCCGAAATCAAGATCCTGGTGCTCGACGAAGCCGACCGCATGCTCGACATGGGCTTCATCCGCGACATCCGCAAGATCCTCGCCGTCATGCCCAAGCAGCGGCAGAGCCTGCTGTTCTCGGCTACCTTCTCGGATGAAATCCGCGAACTGGCGCATACCTTCCTCAGCGATCCGGCCAGCGTCGAAGTCGCCCGTCGCAACACCACCGTGGAAACGGTCGGGCAGCGCGTCATCTACGTCGACCGCGAAAAGAAGGCTGACCTGCTGATCAGCCTGTTCGAGTCGCACGGCTGGCATCAGGTGCTGGTGTTCACGCGCACCAAGCACGGTGCCGATGCGCTGGCGCGCAAGCTGGAAAAGTCCGGCATCAGTTCGGCCGCCCTCCACGGCAACAAGTCGCAGGGCGCCCGCGTACGTGCGCTCACCGATTTCAAGGACGGCAAGCTGGTGGTGCTGGTAGCCACCGACATTGCCGCACGTGGTCTCGACATTGAGGCGTTGCCGCACGTCATCAACTTCGAACTGCCGAACATTTCCGAAGATTACGTGCACCGCATTGGCCGCACCGGTCGTGCCGGTATGGAAGGCGAGGCATTGTCGCTGGTTTGTGCCGACGAGCGCGGCTACCTGCGTGATATCGAAAAGCTGATCAAGATGGAAATTGCCAAGGAGACCCTGCCGGGCTTTGAGCCGATTCACACCACCGAAGTCGCACCGCCGCCACAGCGTCGGGGTGGCGGGCAGCAGCGCCAGGGCCAGCCGGGCAATCGCGGTAATGGTGGTAATCGCGGTGGTGCCAAGCCGCAAGGCCCGGCCGCCGGCAAGCCGGGACACCGCAGCGGGCAGCGGCATCACTGATTCCCTGTTGCAGGGCTTTAGCGCAAATGGCCACGGTGGAAACCGTGGCCATTTTCTTTCCCGGTACTATCGCCCAGTGCGGCGGATGCGCTGATCCGGACAGGTGGCCGTATGCCAGTGTGTAGCAGCCTGCATTGCGGCTTTCAGCATGCCCACGCAGTTGATGGGCCAATTGGTCCGGCGCTGCTTGGCCAGTTTGCGCGCCATTCCGGTGCCTAGGGCGTGTTCACAGTAGATTCATGGGCGCGACGATGTTTGTGTGGGATGCAGCGCAAGGCGCGGCGGCGTAGCCTGGCTGGTGCCAGGCAAGCCGATGCAACACCGCGATGCGCCCACACAGACATCGTCCCGAAGGGTTGCTGTGCAAAGACGGCGCCTG